>JBDLJY010000564.1:0-3306 GCA_039714115.1 Pseudomonadota bacterium
GCGTTCTCTTTGGCTGAGTCTCTGGTTCGATACCATCATGCTCGGATCAAACTGCTTGAAAAAAATGGGTGGTATGCACAGCTTGGTGTTCCTACAGGTAACGAATAAGAACTCCCTGTCTTTTATTCGTTGTTCTACATTAGTTGTACTCTTCGGTACTTATTTGACACTAAGCAGGAATAAAAAAAATGCTCAAGAAAAAAATTGGGCTGGTTTTGAGTTTAATACTGAGCTTGCTCTTACTGAGCAACTGCTCAAAGCACTACTTTAGGGATGTAGAAGTCGTCAAGACTAACAAGCCTTCCATTGAACTAACGCCACAAGTGCCCGTGGTTAATACGCCAGCCATTGACACCAATAAAGTGTCGCTTTTCAATGTGGGTAACCGATTCACTAATTGGAGGAATCGGGATAAATACCTTGGTCAAATTCAACCCATTTTGGCCAAACGATGCGTCGTTTGTCATGGTTGTACTGATGCCCCGTGTCAACTCAAACTCAATTCTCACGCCGACGTGACTAAAGGGGCAAGCACGGTGAATTACTACGCCAATCACGTTTTTGAATCCGCCTATCCTGGCTCGAAAGTGAGTGCAGAAACTTTTCATCCTGTCATCGGAGACTCTTTAAATGAGTCACTTTTGTACCAGTTTATCCTGCTAGGTATGAAAAATACCACAGATGCTGATGTGAATGGTGCCTTTGAGCTCGATTCGCTTCGAGACTATCAAGATAGCCTTGATAAAAAAAGTAATTATCAATGTGTTGATTCAATCAGTGCTTTTGAAGGATTTGTCAAAAAACATCCCATGGCAGGTATGCCTTTTGGACTGCCTCGCTTGTCTGAGTCTGATTTTGCAACTTTGCAAGCTTGGATGAGTGAAGGTGCTTATGGCCCTACAATGCTTGAGGAATTAAACGCGCCTTCAAAACCAGAATTCATCCAAAAATGGGAAAAATTGCTTAATCATGAAAGCCCAAAAGGTCAATTATTTAGCCGCTATTTGTATGAGCATTTTTTTACTTCTCATATCCATTTTGATGAAATGCCGGGGGAATTTTTCCAATTAGTCCGCTCCAAGACGGCACCTCTCACGCCCCTTGTTGAGATCGTCACTGAATTACCCACAGATGATCCACAATTGCCGGTATTTTTTTATCGCTTGAAAAAAATAACAGGTGTGATTACTCAGAAAAACCATATTGTTTGGCGAGTTAATAACGGAACATTGGAGCACTTAGACAGACAATTTCTGCAAAATGAATGGAACGTCAAAGACGATGAGATAGTTTTGCCGGATTATAGCAATACGAATCCATTCCAAGTGTTTGCCCAAATACCGGCGATCATTCGCCATCAATTTATGCTTGAGAACGCAAAATCAATCATTGAATCGATGGTGCGGGGTGCAGTTTGCGTGGGTCGATCAGCAACTTATGCGATTGCCGATCATTTTTGGGTTTTTTTCCTAAAACCAGAGTCTGATGTGTCTTCCGGGGCAGCCTTTTATAGACTTGGCGAAGATGCGAAGGAGGCATTAGCATTGGATACTCAACGTATCACATTGCTAATGCAAATAAAAACCAGATTTTATAACAATCAGTACTTTTTGAAAAGCTATGAAAAAGCTTTAAAATTGGATTTGGCAAAACAAGTTGAAAAGGGTTTACGCGAAGTCGCTGGTTTAGGGCTTGACGATATTTGGGATGGGGGTGGCACCAACCGTAATGCTTGGTTGACGGTGGTACGCCATGATGCCAGCACCACTGTGCATTATGGTCAAGAAGGGGGCTTTCCGCAATCAATTTGGGTGATGACTTACGCTAATTTTGAAAGGCTTTACTATAACCTGGTGGTGAATTTTAAATACTGGGGCGGCGTCAAACACAAGTTGGGCACTTGGCGCTCTATGAGCCATGAGCGTCTTGATGGAGAGGATATGTTTTTATCTTTTTTGCCAGAACCGTCTCGTGAAGCTATCCGCGAGGAATATTCAGGCGGCCTGAAATTGCCGGCTCAAATGCTAACGGGATTGGTTGGTAATCTTTTGTCTGGTAAGAAGATTGAGAGATACATAGATTTGTATCCGATACTAAGCCAAGATCGTCCTGCTTTGACAAAACTGTCTGGCAAAGAACGAGCCGATTTAGAATTTGCGCGACTCATTCAAAAGCGCATGAGCGAAACCATCCGAGGTAGCGATGATTTTCTCAATAGCCGACTTGAAGACGACCAAAATATTTATATTCCTCCTCAACAACAGAGCGTTGAGATTGGAGCAATCAAGACGATTGCTGATTGGGAAAAATACGTGCGAATGATAACCGTTGATCGGGGTAAAGGCCGCTATGCGCCTTATCTGCCTAGCACCACTTACATACGTGTTGGTAGCCCAGGCAATTATAAACTTTATACTCTCATTAGCAATCGGGGTTATTTGTCGCATAATTTCGCATTCACGGAGGATCTGACAAGGGTGCCTGAACGTGACACGATTTCGGTTTACAGAGGCGCTCTGGGAGACTATCCAGAATTGTTTTTAGATATTGGGCTTTCTAGTAGTCAAGATTTCCTCCAGCGCGTACAAAGCCTCAATGTGAACAATTACAAAGAGGTTTTAGGAAAGCTCAAACAGGATTATGCGATCAGGCGGAACAGCGCGGAATTTTGGCCTTTTGTCGATTGGCTTCATGATCAAATTGTTAAAACCGATGATGGATATATTGCGTCGGGCATTTTGGATTTGAGTAAGTATAGTCTAAAAAAATATCCACTTTCTGCCGGAGCAGGATTGCAACCTGCTCCGTAACGTGTATAAGTTGTATTATGTTTATCCCAAAACATAAGCACAGGGATTAGCGAAATAAGGGGATAAGTCAAAACACTTAAGCGAGTGTAGGGTGCGTCCTACGCACCATCTTGTAACGTATAATTGATCTACACCAACAAAAAGGTGCGTGGGACGCACCCTACGCTTGCTAAGGGAACGATAAAAAAAAAGATTTAGGAGTGCAAGGCGTACCTTCAATGCCAGTATGATAAACCGATACCACCCAACGTCTTTTTGTTGGGTGGTGGGCAAAACACGGTACAAAAGAACGTTTTGAGCTTAACTTAATGGCATTGAGGCGTACCTTGCACGTTACTTATTTAACCCCTTCAATGGTTGCTGAAATTTGTTTATTGTGTTCGGATAATCAAAAAATTGATAGAACTAAAAGGTGAACTCATGTCTAAAACTTGCTTAAATATCAGCCTTGACCAAGATTTGATGGATTTTGTCAAGGGATACGTTCAAGAGAACA
>JBDLJY010000565.1:0-3301 GCA_039714115.1 Pseudomonadota bacterium
TCCAAAATATGCTAAAATATAAATTGGCTTTTATTAGCCTATTAACCGTATTAATTGCGAGTTGTGCCTCGACAGGAGGAACTAAGTCGCCAGGTGAGACGCGACTCACCAGTATGATTTCACCGTCTATTGAAGACATTCCATTTTCAGAAGACGATGCTGAAAAAAAACTCGCTGCCATCTTTCAGTCATGGGAAAGCTTAGATGAAACTGTCACCATCGAGCTAAATAAAAAGGGTTTTACCGTCAATGGGCAACAGTTTTTAGACTATGATGGAAAGATTCACCAATATGCTGTGAATCATTCAACGGGTTATGTGACCTACTTGGTAGATAAAGGCTTAGGTGAATATCTCATCAAAAGTAGCCGTGTACCAAAGGTAGAAAAACCGATTACGATTGCCACTGGGCGTATATCTAGAAATGGTATTTGGTCAATAGAAACGAATAATGGAACACAGCATCAAGGTCAAAATGTGATCTTATTGTCAAAAGGATTCCTAATCGTGGGTAGAAATTCTGTATACAGATATTTACCCGGCAAGGGATTTTCAAATTTCGGTACTCCAGGAGAGGGTTTCCACATAGCGTCTTACCAAAATGGAGATGTTTCTAGTACTAATTACATATTGCTAGAAAAGACCAAAACTTGGAATGATAACGACAACAGTGGATCCGTAGCCTCATTATGGAATTCGACGATAGATCTAGCAGCAACGTTCGGTTTGACAAAAAAAGAAGACTACATGTTAGTCAATCTGAAAACTGGAAAAGTGCATCCGTTCGACATATCAATATTTGGAAAAAATGATCATGTTTACTCTGGTTGCCAAAGGCAGAATGATTACGTTAACAAATGCCAGAATATGCATTCTTTTGAATCTCTTTACACTCTAAATGGATTACATCCAAATTACAGTCATTATTTTTGGCGTATTAAATGGTTTAATAGCCCAGATGGAGTCATTGTTATTGCCCAAGAAAATGAATCTCACGATATAACACTAGCAAACTTAACCACTAGGCAAAAGGTGGTTGCTTTTAGTAGTTTCACTGGGTTTAATGCTGGGTTTAAGACTGTTCAAGATGCCTCCGGGAAAATTACACTGACTGTTGCTCAGAAAGCCTATCTGCCTGTGAGTGGGCTAATTATTAAACCACAAATGTTGGGTGCAGAAGTGAGTAAAGAAAAAATTGATGATGTCGCTGAATATATATCGTTGCACAGCAAGATGAAAAACCTGGAATAGAATTTTAGATTTCCATTATCTGGTGCAAGAGGGCAAAAAATTCCGCCCTCATGCACTAATAATTTATACTCAGTTTCTTGATTAAGGATATTTTATAATGCTCTTCAAAAGAATATTTGTAATATTAGCTATAGTTCTTATTAGTTTGCTTGGTTGTATCAGTGGTACAACAAAAGACATTAAAGAATTAGTTAAAAACTATGACAAGCAAACCCATTATTTTTACCAAAAAGGCTTATATCAAGAAGCTTTTAAATCCTCTAAAAATTCATTCATATTTAAAAAAGCCATTCTAGGAAAAAAGAACTTAGGCACTATTATTGGCCAAAATAACATGGCTGAATTGCAAAAAAAGCTAGGACATTTTTCTGAAGCTTTAGCTTTGCTTGAAGAAAACTATGCTTTATCTCAAAAATATTTTGGCAAACAGCATCAAAATACCGTTCAAACTTTGAACGATCTAGCGATCATTTATCAAAACCAAGGGCGCCTAGAAGAAGCCTTATCTTTATCTAAACAAAGTCACGAATCAATCAAAAAAATTTTGGGAAGCAATCACCCAGACGTTTTGCAAAGTTTGCAGACAATTTCTTCAGTTTACCGGGACTTAAGTCAATTCTCAAAAGCCTTATATTTTTCCGAACAAAACCTCAAAAAAAGAACGGAAGTGTTGGGAGCCGAAAACACAAATACGCTTGATGGTTTAGAGAATTTGGCAATTCTTTATATGAGTTTAGGCAAGCTCTCTGAAGCTTTGCAACTCTCCGAACAAGTTTATTTTTCAAGAGAAAAACAGTTAGGAAAACAACACCCAAAGACTATTCAGAGTTTTGGCAATCTAGCCAAAGTTTATCAAGCATTAGGGCGCCAGAAAGAGATTTTAACTTGGGTTAAAGAAGTCCATAATCTTTTGGAAAAAGCATTAGGAAAAAAACATCCTGATACACTTAATGGATTGGCTCATTTAGCCAAAATTTACCAAGAGTTAGGGTGCTTAAAAGAGGCTTTGCCCTTATTTGAAAAAAGCTATGAGCTTTTTGAAGAAACATTAGGAAAAGAACACCCATATACGATTCAAAGCCAGACGAATCTAGCGCTCATTTATAAAGACTTAGGGCAGCTAAAAAAGAGCTTACCTTTGCTTAAAGCAGTCTATGCTCATTTGAAAGTAAGAGAAAAAAATGTCAAGACGATAAAGGCACGGCATCATTTAGCAGAAGTTTATCTAGGCTTGGGAAACTTATCAAAAGCCTTGCCCTTATTTGAAACAAGCTATCAGCATTTCAAAGAAGTGCTAGGAGAAAGGCACCCATACACACTCCTAACGATGGCAAGTTTAGCCTCCGCTTATGCAAAAAAAGGCAAGATTAACAAAGCCATTAAACACTTTCAAGAATACGTGGACAATGCAGAAGAATTACGAAATAGCAACTTATCCGCAGAAAATCGCCAATTTTTATTTCAAAAATGGGTACCTAGTTATTTTACGCTTTCCAGTTTATACATGAACCAAGCTCGCCCTGAAAAAGCATTTTCGATAGCAGAAATGACTAAAGCCCGTACATTATTGCAATCTATGGCAACAAGACTCGCGGCTGAACAAAGTGGACTCACCAAAGATGAGCTAGAACAACTGCAAAAATACGAGGAAACACTGGCTATTTTGAATGATCGCATAGGGAAAGCCGAAGAAAATAATCGCTTAAATGAAAAACTTATTTTAGAACGCGACAAAAACCAAGTCGTTAAAAAGCTCAACGAATTTCATCATAAATTAATAGCAAAATACCCCAAATACGCCCAACTCAGCAAAGTGCAAATTATCGGTGCCAAAGAGGGTGCAAAATATTTGCCTAAAAATGCCGTCTTAATCAGCTATCTTATTGATGAAAATCATATTTTAGCGTTGACATTACAAGCTAACGGAAAACTTACCACACACGATTTAGGCGAATTCCCTAATCTCGACAAAGACTTGGATACCTACCGTCGCAGACTGGGTTCAGTCAAAGATGATCGTCGGGATGAAAATCCAGCTCACAGATTCCATG
>JBDLJY010000566.1:0-3296 GCA_039714115.1 Pseudomonadota bacterium
TCGTTGGTGGTTTTGTGTTCGACGACGGTGGGGTGATATATTGTCTGAATCAGAAACGAAGTAACGGATTCAGACAAAAGCTTGGAATGGGATGAGTACTTTTTGTTAGGCTCTTATTTTGGTTTTGCTCCAGTTTGAAAAATTTAGGACGAAACTTGCCCGAGCCGCTGAATTTCTCTCAAATATCCAATTTTCTCCAAGCTCACACCCGTGACTTGGCTTATCTGTTCATCTGTCAAATTATCCAGACTCAGCATCCGCACAGCCACTTTTTCAGTCTCTGTCAGTTTCAATTCCTCTGGCACCGGAAGACGACTCGGTGTAGGAAAGTTGGTACAAATAATATAAGTATAAATTTGTTTACCCTTAATCTTATCCTCAAAATAGAGCGTATCCTCATCAGTATGTAAACTGCTAAACACGACATAATAGCCTTCATCCAAGCCTTCAGATGTTAGATATTCAGCTAATTGCCCCTTGCCCTTTTTTAAGAGGGTATTATTGCTAAAGACTTTGGTTTCAATGAGATAGCGGTAAGTCTTATAGACAATCAAAATATCGGTTCGTCCCGCGCCAGATGGCACTTCTATAAAAGTATGTCCCTCTAAGGTTTCAATAAAAAAGCTAATAAAACCATCCAGAGAATAATGCCAAGCCCCTTCTTTCAGTTTTTCGGTATCAAAGGCTTTGAAGCCACGCCGCCGCACGTACTGTCGATATTTGTTGAGTATGGCGTGAAGATTTAAGCCGCCGTCTTTCAAATACGCTTCAAAGCTCTCATTGACTTTGAGTCCATAATGTCTCGTTTCCCCATTGGACATGGGACGAAATGCTGTGATAATACGCTTGCTATATAAGGGGACTGGGATACCAACACAACCATCTATGTTATCTATGACACCATTGGCATGTAGATAAGCGATGTCTTCAACATCAACACTGAAATCAATGGACTGTTCGCCAAATAACAAGCGGTACATAAAAGCCTTTTTTTCTTTAGCCTTTCGGACAATATTCAGGATATTTTTATCATATTTGGCTTTTAAAAAATAATCCAGTGTCACTAAAAAATCAGCCATGATCACGGTGCGATTGGTGACTTTTTTCAGCATAGCTGCGGCTAACGCACAAACTAAGCCCGGCTGTCCCTTGGTATTGTCATAAATGGCCTTGATAACTTGAGGGTCAAATTTTTGTCCAGATTCGTTCACATATTGTTCAATCAATTGATTGACTTCAGATTGGGTGAAATAGGAAACTTGTAACTCCTCTGCCACATTGAAGGGGGAGGCACTGGATGTGACGAGTTCTGCGAGTGTACTCACGCCGACAAGGATCAGAGAATGGAGGGCATGATCTTGTTTTTGATGATACATTTGCCGAAAAGCGTGCATCATTTCACTTAAAACCACATCAGGTATGCCTTCAAATTCATCAATGACGAGAATAATAGATTGAGCCTGACACTTTTCAAAAAATTCAATCATATCGATCTGATTTTTAATGATCGGTTCTGATTGAATCTGATGTTCTGCCAGCCTTTTATGAAGTTGCTTGTTTAAATTTTGGTAAAATATCTCCCTTGTCACTGTCTTCAAACTTTCAAAACTTAGGAATATCGGAGTAAAACCTTCCGCCTTAACTGCCTCCAGCAAGAGTTGAAAATAGGTGGTTTTTCCAGTTTGTCTGGGTGCAAACAGAGTAAAGTACCGTCCTTTTCGCACTTGTTCTTTGCCTTCTGCAATTAAGGCTTCGCGCATGACGGTGTAATGTAGGGCTGGATTACACGGTCCAGAAGTGTTAAATTCACGCATAAAATTCTCTCCTTTTTTATTAAGATAGGTATTGAACCGTTGTTTGTCTGAATCAGAATTTACAGAATAAAACCAAGAGAATAAAAATATTCATTCTGAAACGAAGTAACGAAGTAAAATTATAAAATTACTTCGTTTCTGTCAATTCTGATTCAGACAATCAAATTGTTTTATTGACTAAACGTTAAAACTTCAATATCTGTACTAATGGCATCGCCACTAAAGGGATGCAGGAGCCTACCCCCAATTTGATACGATCCAATCGGCTCAGCACCGCTAAAGGTGTATTCAAAAATCTTGGTATCAATCGAAATCTGCCACCGAAAACCAAGATAATCCGATTGCAATTAAAAGTACAGTGCGTAAATAGCACCTAAGTTTTGTCATTGTATTTACTCCTATAAATAAAAAAAATTAATCGACTTGCCCCAATCATTAATCAGGTTTTTTTATCCTTGATTATATAACATCTTTGTAGTGTTTTCCGATAATATCTCTTTCTTATATAATGAGCCTAATCAGAAATTCTTCAAGTTGGCTCGCAGTTTAAATCAAATCAGTATCATTTTCAGCCCTTTTTAACCGCTTTTAAGTCTGGGTTTTCCTGACAAATAGTTAAACAGCCCCTCAGTTGTTACCGAGAGGCTTAAAATGGGATTAGCGTTATTTTGCCCCAGTCACCTGAAAACTCATTGGCTCAGATTATGGCAATTCGTCAGCAAATGGGCCTTTTATTTTGAGACAGGAATAAAATGGCGGTGATTTTTCTACGCCTCTCTTCTTTTTGATTGGCATATAAATAATTACAAAAAGGCGTAAATATTGAATTATGCCAACGATAAGCACCGTATAAACCCGCTATTGTATCGCGCACTTTTTGTGCGAATTCATCGGCAAGTTCGGCATGTTGAATACGTTTTTTATTTTCAATGCGATGCTTTCTGAAATCTTTGACTTCAATTAAGAATAAATCGGTTTCAGATAATGCCAAAATATCTACGGCAGCCGTTCCACGACATTTTTGTACTTTTTGACGAGAAAAACTTTGCTCATCATATTTATTGACTAGCCACCCTTCAGGAAAGCTGAAAGTCAATTTCTTTTCAGTAATCGTTGGCATAGTCCCGTAATAACACTTCTTGTTCCCTATCATATTGATCCAAGGCAGCCTCAAGGGCAACTACTGTCAATAAGTCATCCAAATTTTCCCCTTGCACCACTCGGATATTCGATTCCTCTTGCAATAATTCAAAAAAAGATGCCTTGGTTTCACCCGCATCAATACGCAAACTAAGTTCTTTCATTAAAAATAAGTCGTGAACGCTCAAAACGATTTGCACGCCAGCGTTGGCAAGCTGAACTAGGCTATCAACTAATTTGACTTGTAATTTTGCATTTAAATTTGCCTCAGGCTCATCCCAAAATAGGGTGCTACCTTTTCTTAATGAGCCATTTAAAATCAGATAGTTAAGCATCGCTAGT
>JBDLJY010000567.1:0-3282 GCA_039714115.1 Pseudomonadota bacterium
TCCGATTGCTCGGCTCAATAACAGCGAAGGTAAAGCTATCAAGGTTGATAATGAAATTGCCCATCTGCTGGACTTTTCCCAGCAATGTTATGAGCTGAGTAATGGACTATTTGATATCACGTCTGGCGTTTTACGACATGCTTGGAAATTCGATGGCAGTGCTCGCGTCCCTGATCAAGCACAAATTGATGCCTTGCTCCCTTATGTTGGTTGGGATAAGGTGACTTGGCAATCGCCTTATTTCACACTGGCTAAAGAGATGGAAATTGATTTGGGTGGAATCGGTAAAGAATATGCAGTTGATCGCACACTCCTTTTATTACAAGAAAAATGTCAAGCGGCTCTGCTGGTTAATTTCGGCGGAGATATTCATGCCAGCGGTGCTCGTAAAAATGGGCTGCCATGGTCGATTGGTATAGAAAATACGAGCGGTGCGGCGACAAAAATACTCAAAATACACAAAGGCGCTCTGGCAACCAGTGGTGATGCGCGTCGCTTCTTAATGAAAGAGGGCAAACGATATAGCCATGTGCTTAATCCTAAAACAGGTTGGCCGGTTAATAATGCGCCCCGTTCCGTCACTGTGGCTGCTGGCACTTGTACAGAAGCCGGTCTATTAGCGACTTTTGCTCTGCTTCAAGGCGAAGATGCTGAAGAATTCTTGAAAAAAGAAGACGTTCAATATTGGATTGAATAACTTAATGTAATTCATAAATTTTTTTGCTCATGTGTTTGTCGAAAACCCCAATATTCCGTGACGGCTAAAACAGCCCTCCCCAAAATCCGTTGCAATCAGTAAAAATCTTAGGTTCAACTGAAAACCCCTTTACGAAAGAAAGGGGAGGGATAAACAAACCATTTGAGGTTTCGTTATTCTCGAAACAACAACATTAAGATTCTTTTTGCACATCGGCAGCCAAGATATAACCGGCACCCCGTGCCGTTTGGATAATACGCGGCTTTTTAGCGTTTTCTCCCAAATGACGGCGCAAACGGCCTACTAAAACGTCAATACTGCGGTCAAAAGGTAACGCTTCTCTACCCTGAGTCAATTCTAACAATTGATCCCGTGTCAGCACCCGCTTGGGATGTTCCAAAAAGACTCGCAATAAACGAAACTCGCCAGCACTTAAGGGAACAACAATCCCAGTTGGTGAGATTAAATGACGAGTGATCAAATCTAGTGTCCAATCAGCAAAAAGCAATCGTGACACCGTTTCCGTCTCTGTGAGGGTGCCGGGCAGACTTCGAGTGCGGCGCAGTATTACCTTAACTCGTGCTAACAATTCGCGGGGATTGAAGGGTTTGGGGAGATAATCGTCCGCGCCCATTTCCAATCCAATAATACGATCCGTCTCTTCTCCCAAGGCACTGAGAATGAGAATAGGTATATCAAAACGGGCGCGTAGGTTGCGGCACAGTTCCAATCCATCTTCTCCGGGCAACATCAAATCTAAGACAACCAGATCGATTTGTTTGTCATCAAGCGTCTGCCATAAGGCTTTGCCATTACTCACTGCGCTTGCCCGAAAGCCATTTTTTTCTAAATAGTCCCGCAACAGGTGGCAAATTTCTGGATCATCGTCAACGATAAGGATGTGATCAAGTCGGTTTGTCATAAAAAAAAGTTAGGCGAACAAAAAAGTTATACCGGTATAAGTACAAGTTTTTGAAAAAAGTTAATGGGCGAGAAAATTGTAAGCTAATGTAAACAATAGCTGATGAGATAAATTCTCTTACAAAAAAGCCGATTTCAGACATAAACTGCTTACAAAGTTTTGTTTTAATAGCCGCGTTGGTAAATTACATACTTTTTTAATTAATTATATCATTAAGGATATTTATTATGAAACACATTATTTCTGTTGCTATCGCTATGATTTTGGTCGCCCCTGCTTGGGCGGGCAATGGCGGTTCAGCGCTGCAAGATGGCCGAGGAATGGGTGGGGATCGTTCTTGTGTAGATCCCGATACCATACTGGCCCAATTCGATTCTCAAGAATTGAGTCAAGAAGAAATCCATGATCTCCTCCATATGCGTGGCGAAGAGAAACTCGCTAGAGATGTCTATCTCACGCTATCTGAAACTTGGAAACTCCCTGTATTTAGAAACATTGCTCGCAGCGAGCAAAGACATTGCAATGCCGTTTCGGCGTTGCTGACCAAATACAAGCTCGATGATCCTTATGTGGATGACACCGTGGGTGTGTTCGCTGATGCGACGTTTACCAATCTCTATAACGAGTTGGTTGCCAGCGGGCGTACTTCCTTAATAGATGCGCTCACCGTTGGAGCCATCATTGAGGATTTGGATCTGGTTGATTTGGAAAAGGCTTTGGCCCAAACCGATAACCTAGATATTCAATTTGTGTATCAAAATCTCAGCAAAGGTTCAAGAAATCATCTACGTGCCTTTGTTCGCTTACTGCATCGATTTGGTGCCAGCTATACGCCACGCTATCTTGACATGGACACTTACCAAGACATCATCAACTCGCCCAAAGAAAGGGGCTATGTGTATGATGATCAAGGTAAACGAGCGTTGTCGTGTGGGCGAAGATCCCAATGATTCATGTCTAGAGGCATGGTTTGGGTGGCATCCATGCGAGCCAAGGTTTCTCGTTCCCACGCTCTGCGTGGGAATGCATGCCCGGACGCTCCGCGTCCTGCAACTAAAATGAATGCTCTAACCAGCGAGGATATCAAAAGCTTAGTGCAGGATAGCGGAATTTTCCGCACCACCCCATCTAGTACAACTTCTAATCGGAAAAAACGGATTAGTTCTATGGCTGCCAAAGAATCAATCCGTTTTTTTTAATAAAAACCTTCAAGATCATCAGTACTCTCAAGTCCTTTCTTCGGAACAACAAAAATCCAAACGACAGCAGTAATCCTTGTAGTTATTAATGTTTATCCTTTATTACTTTAGAAAAAAACTTGAATATCGAGTATAATGGCCTCTTTCATATCATCATTTTTGGAGGCAAACATGCTAACTGAAAAAGATTTCAGTCAAATGCAGAATTACATTATTCAAATTTTACCGCAATTGTTGCGTCAACAACCTGAAATTGCCACCACTATCGAAGGTATCCTCGCCCATCAGTTTCCTAAGCGGGATGAATTTGCCCGCATGTTAGATGAAATCAAATTGCTACGTGAAGATATGGATCTGCGCTTTGAGGCACAGAACAAGGATATGGATCGGCGCTTTGAGGCACAGAACAAGGACATGGCTCGGCGCTTTGAGGCCATGGATCGGCGCTTTGAATTGATGGAGCA
>JBDLJY010000568.1:0-3282 GCA_039714115.1 Pseudomonadota bacterium
GGTTTGCTTTGCAAAAAAGATTTAAGTATCCCCAATATTTGACTACCATCACCGAAATTATATAAATAACTATCTATAGCCGCGATATTATCTTGTAAAGATATAAACCGCCAGATTGCCCCATCAGTCACTACACCATATATAATAGGAATATTATTACCTTTTCTCTCATTAAAAATTCTAGCAGCCTCCATTTCAGCTATACACTGAGCATACCCACTGCCTAAATCTGATTTTTTAGCTTCAACCAAGACGACAACAGGTGATGTTATATATAACTGGTTATCACTATTACTGATTATCAAATCAGGATTACCGGTTAAGCCTTTGCTTTTATCAACATTAAAGGCATTACCCAGAAAGAAGCTTATGTTAATATGTCTTTTTAATTCAATTAACACGTTATCCACTATCAAAGATAGTCTTGCCATCTCGGTATCTATTTTGATAGCTAGATCAAAAGCTACCTTCATGATATCCACAAACAATTGACTTAATTTAACCGGCTCAATCTTGATATATAACTCATTTTCATCTTTTATTACTATCCCTAGCTCACTATTTATTTGTTCTAGGGTTTTAAAATCACTATAGGACATGGTTTGATAATTCCTTTTTGATAGGTAGATCGCAATATACAGACTTTTTCCGCCTATTGCAAGGTTTTAATCACCTACTCCTCTGCGCGGCACGATATGGCATTGGCGCAGTACCCACCAAGCGGGCAGCAGGTGCAACCATAAAGGATTGCCCCTACGATAGCCCGGAGCAGGTTTGAAACCTGCTCCGGGCTCACCATTCTCAAGTTGGATCGTGGATTTTGGTGGGCTACTGGATTAGTTTAGCAATTGTGTGCAAACAGTGATGATCGCAGGTGTCGGATTGAACATGGCAACGCTTTTAGGTATAGGAGTCCAAAACCCCTATTTTTGGACGAGTTGCCCCAATCCGTTTATTCCGTCAATCCGTTGTACTTATTATGATAAGCCGGTTTTGGTGTGCGGGTTTGAAGTCGATTCTTAATGTAAACCCTTTGGCGCCCCGTCTAACTGGAATCATACCATATCCTCCAGTTCGGCATGGTGCTTGTCTATCGCTTTGATGAGAGTTTGTGCGACACGACGTGACGCGGGTTCTTCTATGGCAGGCGGTATATGATTCATGCGCCATAACGTTAATCTTTGATATTCTTCCTCTTGCTCAGGGAGTAATTGCTGCGCTTGTCGTGCTTGATGCAATTGTTGATGACGTGTGAGTCGCGCCTCAATTTCAGGATTATAGGTAGTTGGCAAGTCAAATAATTCGGTCAAAATTTGATCAACACGCCAAGTCGAGGCAGCTTCGACATCAGTACGCGGACACACACCCAAAACTCCTTGATCTTCTAACACAATATTATCTTCGGGCGCGTCTGCAACTTGAGCTAGAAAAGGACTATGGGTAGCAACGATAAATTGGATTTTGGGAAATTTTTGCCGTAGCCAATCTCCCATTTGTCGTTGCCATCTGGGGTGAGTGTGTGCGTCTAATTCATCAATTAATACTACGCCCGGGCAATTCAATGGATCATTTTCATCGGGAAAAGCTGTCATTAGCCAGTGTAGCAAATCAATGGTTAAAGCAAGCATACTGCGATAGCCATCACTCAATTCTTGAAAGCGGATAGGTTTTTTATCGCCAATTTGCAACAATGCTTCGCGGGCATTGAGGTGGAGCTTGCAGGACTGTGGAAAAAAGTTTTCCGCTAACACCGATTGGACTCGCTTTAAGATACGCGCTTCTCTGATTCCACCATCTCGTGCTGTATTATAAAGTTCAATTATCCAATTTTGGGCATTTGTCAAAGCAGCATCTTCACGAAACAAGGTGACGAAACGGGCTGACTTGCGTCTGCTATATAAAATGCTGTCGGCGTTTTGCCCTCCGCCACTTAATCGACGAAAAGGCCCATAACCACAGCTAAACCAACCATATTTACCTTCGGCGTATGCAGTTTTTTTTAGTAAATTCATATCGTTAGTGATGTTTTCGCGGCTCAAAGCATCACCATGACCTGCCCAAGGGATAATCGTTGGAACGCTATGGTATTCCTCTGGCAGACTGACCGGTTCATTGCCGGTGACTAGGTAGCGAACCGAAAAGTTTTTTTGGGGGGCCGCATCGCCTTTTGTCCATATCAATTCGGCTTCGATTTCACCATAAGTTTGCCCTTGGCGCACCCAACCTTCAGGAACGGGTAAAAGTTCCCTCATCGCGTCAGGGCCAGCTAAAACGACACCTATCGCCTGTAGTAAGGTACTTTTTCCCAAACCATTTTCTCCTAACAAAACACTCCATGCTCGCGTTGTTTCATTTTTGGCAAAATATAATGTCAATTCTTTGAAACATTTTATATTTTTTAAGACTATTTTTTTGAGGTACACAATAATGTTTCCTGTTCTAATGTTTTATATGTGTGGCAAGAAAACCTAATAAGCAGAGCTTGGTTTGCAGTCCCATCCGCATGTTGATCTATAAAACGTTACGGACGGGGTTGCAAACCCCGTCCTGCACAAGAAAAAAGCATTTTATTTGTGACTGGACTATGGGGAGGGCTGATGAGTGTGATTTGACTGAACAAGTGCGTAGTTATTGGCTAGCGGCGATCCCTGTTGTTACTTCTTTGCTGATAATTAGTTTGAGCCCTATCATCGTTTACTCTTGGATGTCCCAGATGAATTATTTTTATAATCCCCATTCGTATTTGTTCTTGAAACTCAGCAAAATTTTCTTCTGACTTTTCTCTCGGCATTTGCATCTTTGAAAAGACACTTCCAAGCTCATACCATATGAGTGAAGGTGCCATTAGTTCCGCTTTTTCATCATATGCTAAATCATAAAGAGCTACTGCTTTATCGACATATTTTTCAGTATCAATAAATATTTTTGCAGCAACGCAGGTATCAACAACATATTTTTCCATAACGATATAATAAATAATCAAAGTACATTACTCTTCATAACCACTATCACGATATTTTCGTATTATTTCAGTAGCGGACAAGCCAGAAGTTGTTTCTATTTTTCTGCTTTTGACAAAACGATGAAACGCTTCTTTCCGTTGCTGTCTTTTTAGAATTTTTTCCTGATATATTTTTCTTAATTCCGTTATTTCAGAGTTTGCGTTGGGAAGACTTAGTAAATTCTGAAGAAACTCATGATTAGAGGGATCAATGCCCTTGTTACAGTTGAGTGTATTAATGTCATTTAACACATATCACCTCGTATTATTAATTATTGAAT
>JBDLJY010000569.1:0-3260 GCA_039714115.1 Pseudomonadota bacterium
CAAGGGGGATAAAATTTTGCTAGTCGCGGGCGTGACGAAGAACGCGATAGATAAAGTTAAGGCGGGCGATTTGCTCAATCATGTGGCTAAGCAAGTCGGCGGCAAGGGCGGGGGACGTCCTGAAATAGCGCAAGGGGGGGGGAATGATCCTTCTCAATTGGGGGCGGCTTTGCGGAGTGTTACGGAGTGGGTGGAGTGTAGGCGATAAATCGCCTACTACGAACAATGCCATATCGTGGTGGCTCGTAGTAGTAGGCGATAAATCGCCTACTACGAACAATGCCATATCGTGGCGGCTCGTAGTAGTCGCTTTAGCGACTTGGTAGGCGATAAATCGCCTACTACGAACAATGCCATATCGTGGTGGCTCGTTTTAGAACCGGGGTATGTTATTCAATTAGGTTATCCGCCAAATATTTTAACTCAAGTAACGGGATTAGAATTTGACTTGTGCTATTCTTCAAAAATGGAATTGGACATCAAGAATTGCAAAATGACCCTCGTTATGCAGACATCGGTTTTCGTATCTACTCTGCAGGACCCTTAATCTCTCCTGACAACAATATCGTGGTACAAAGTGCGAATCGTGAGGACAATCGTGATAGGCGACGCATAGAGCTACGTTTTGCTTTTAAAGATTTATGAGTTTTGAACAAGATTGGAACAAGCGGCTACAACAAGCACAATCAATCCAAATCACTTTGCCAGTTGTAGCTACGCCACAAATCATGCCAGATAAAACGGCGGCACTCAAAGAACGCATTGAAAATATCCGAGCTAGTTTGATCCTTCCATATTCCCAGCTCACCACTGATCCGAATGTTTTGATTGATCAGCTCATTGATATGTCCAACGTGCCTCCTGATCCCGATCCTGTACTAGACAAAGAGCATTTGCAAGTGCTTAAAGAATATAGTATGTGATTAAGCGAGTGCTGGGTGCGTTCTACGCCATATGCATCAAGCTATCATCATTGATCTATCGCCCTTGCTATTTGACTTATTTTTTGACAGATTAACAAAGCACCTATAATATTACAAAAACACTTGACATTAAAGGAGACGAACATGGAAAAGCTAAGTATTCGTGAGGCGTCCGAGCGGTTTGGGTTGTCGCGGGCGCGGTTGTATCAACTACTTGACAAAGGGGCTATCGCGGGACATCGGTCTAAAAAAGGAAAAACTTGGCTTGACAGTGACAGTTTATATATTCATATAGAAAACCGAGAAAAAAAACAATTGGTGGGGCGACCTATAACGAATATTATTGACGGCGATTTTTTACCCGTCAGTCTAGCCGCAAAACGAACAGGTTACACTCCCCAACATATTAATTTACTTGCCAGGCAAGGGAGCATTGCTGCAAAAAAGCTAAACGGCGTAAGAGTTGTTTCTTATGAAGACTTATTGCGCCACAAGAGGACATATTGAATATTTAATAAGGGGTTTACATGTATGAAATAGGCTATATAATAGCGGCAATCTAACACGGATTTTTATAAAAAAAATATTCAATAAGGGGTTTATTATAAAAAATATGCCTATATACTTTCCTTTAGGTGTCGCACCTAAAATTTTTGGCCATTAATATTCATTATGGGGTTTACAAATTTAAATAATGCCATATCATAAGCAATGACGGCGATATTTTTTGTTTGTGAATATTCAAGAACGGGTTTACAAATAGGTTCTTTAAAATAACCTGACTACAAAAGGAGAAATACTATGTTACCTGTACCTTATGTGCATGGCTCCGTTCCTGTCCAATCTCTTGCATGGGATGATTACCACGACGTGTGGGTATGTGATGAACTGCGTGATTTTCTTGAATCGGCGGCGATGATGTAAGCAGAACGGGACTACGCTCAGACTGTTAAGGATGTGCGGCTATGATGGCGAGAGTAATTACCAAAGCCGGCTAAAACTGCGGTAATTACCCTCTAAAATACAAAAAAACAGGGTGCGGTTGCGACCCGCACCCTACATCAATTAACCACATATAGGAAAATTAACATGCCTAATATAACTACTGTTACCCGCGAATTCAAGGGTGTTAAAATCACCCAACGCACAGACGGGTATCTCGATGCTACCGCGATGTGCAAAGCCACCGGCAAACGTTGGCCTGATTACCGTCGCCTTGACAGCACACAAGCTTTTATTGACGCGCTTTCAAGCGATGTGCAGATTCCCACATCGGAAATAATTCAATCAGTTAAAGGTGGTTTACCTGAAAGCCAAGGTACTTGGGTGCATCCGCAAGTGGCGATCAACTTGGCCCAATGGTGCTCTCCCGAATTCGCCGTCTTGGTTTCAAAGTGGGTATTTGAGTTGCTAACGACAGGACGTGTTGATTTGCAACCCCAAACCCCACCACAGTCTACTATGTCAGAAGTCGCGGAGACATTCAAAGCCTACGCCTCGATTTGCGAGTGCATTGGCGTAACGGGCAACCAAAAAGCTATTGCCGCCAACGCGGCAACAATCAAGCACACCGGCATCAACCCATTAGAAAACATGGGTATAACTCACCTAAGTGCTGAGAGTCAAGAGCAAACCTTGACGGTTTCTGACATCGCTAAGCGGCTTGGTATCAAACCCCGTCAGGTTAACCCAATCTTGACAAAAATTGGGCTACAAACTGCGAACCGGGATCACAAGGATAGGCTATATTACGAGCTAACAAACCTCGGCAAGGAACACGGAGTTTACTTGGATACTGGCAAGAAACACAAAACCGACGGCAGCCCCGTTAGGCAGATCAAGTGGTACGACAGTGCCATTGATTTGGCCAAAACCCACCTCGAAACGGATTTTGCGTTGACGAAAAGTGCGGCATGAGTTTTTAGCGCTTTCATTCTCGTTCCCACGCTCTGCGTGGGAACGCCTGCCCAGGACGCGGAGCGTCCTGCACTGAATCATCAGCCCGTTTGCTAAAATTAAAAGCACGCCAGCCGTTTTGCCGGCTCGTAGTAGTCGCTTTAGCGATAAATCGCCAAACCGTTTAATAAACAGTGTCAACTATCTGTTTTGCAACAAAAAAAAAAGCAAGCTTGATTTCACCTCATTTTTGATAAATACTTAAAAAAGTGGCAGTGCCATCCCAGGTATCAATCTCGATGGCTGAACCACGGAAACCAACTTAATTATTTTTCATTTAGAGTTGCGGCGAAAAAGACAATTTTTGGTCAATGGGAGAGACGGGCCCTTGTGGGCCTTGTTCAGAAATCTTTTATGATCATGGCCCTACCATTGCCGGAG
>JBDLJY010000570.1:0-3255 GCA_039714115.1 Pseudomonadota bacterium
TTCAAGAGCACCTAATCCCTCACGGGCAAACCCGATAGGGTATGCCCCTACGCCCCATCTTTCTAAGCTTGATCCACGTTCGACTACTTTGAATTTACCACATATCCAGTTTAATCCGTCAGGGCTGTGCTGTACGACTTTCAATGTTAAAACATTTTGTCTCTTATTGTATAGTAGTGGATACCCATTAATTGCTCCGGCAATTTGAAAGTGATTTAAAAACCAACATTCCTCGTTCCCACGCTCTGCGTCAATGCTTGTCACGATAGCAATATTCAACTAACCAAACCCTTTATGACTGTACTTTGTTGTATATAATTATTGTGGCTTTGACTTTTTAAAGGAGAAATTAATGCAAAAAAAATCAATACTGATAATAATTGGGATGATTTTAATCCCACCCGCTTTTGCAATGCCATTAAGTTAAGAGAAATGTGTTTCCGAGGCAAAAGTTTTCGCTACCGCAAAAACTTTTGCCTCGGAACTTAGCGGCTTTCAAACCAAAGGTAAAATAAAATTATGGAAAAAAACACGCTGGATGGTGATAATAGCAAAGCCATTCATTCAATCTCAATTATCCGCGAGGGCAACCACAAGGGATTGCCCCTACAAATAAATGATGATTCATTTATATAAAGTCAAGTGTGAACATCGAACAGCATCAAAATTTTTGTAGGGTGGGCAAGCGGGCACCACGATCTTTCATTTAACCAAGAGCTATCCGCCCGCTTGCCCACCTTTCGCAAATACAAATTAGACTTTATAACTGTTATTTTATTAATATTACAAAACAGCATTAAGCTTAAAGGAGCATACAATGAAAAAAGGGGCAACCGAATCCCTTACGGTACATTCGGTTGCCCCTTTTTTTTAAGTTTTAGCCGCACGAACTAACTTAAATTTTAATGGAGCCAGTGTAGAGCGCGTCTCACGCACAAGAAATTTAGTGCGAAGGATGCACTTGTTATTCTTTATTCCCGCAGCGGCGCACCTGACAGCCATATTCAATATTCCAAGCACCTTTGGCGTTATTTCGCAAGTCGCTGTCTTGTATCGTACCGGCTCCGCCTTTATACACCCATACAGCCTGATAACCGTTTTGTTTGATGGTGCATTTCTTGATAACGGGATTGCCACCCGTCTTGATTGCTATCCCTGCCCTAGCATTACCAAAAATGTCACAGTTTTCTATCTGCCCGGTGCCCTGCTCATAAACATAAACACCGACTTGTTTACTCTCATGGATTTTGCAATCCTTAACAACAGGATTGCCACCCGTCTTGATGTTTATCCCTGACAAAGCATTACCAAAAATGTCGCAGTCTTTTATCTGCCCGAAGCCCTTTTCCCAAACCATAATACCATTAGCTTTACCGTTATAAATTCGGCAATCTTTGACAATTGGATTGCTACCCTCTCTAATTTCTATCCCTGCCTCAGTATTACCAAAAATATCACAGTTTTCTATCTGCCCAGTGCCCTGCTTACAAACAAAAACACCGCTCCCTTTTTTACTATCATAAATCTGGCAATGACTGAGAATCCCCACCGCCTCATCACCATGAATACCGACACAAGCCAACGAATCCGAAGTAATGTCACAATATTCCAAGCTTAGCTTCCCCTGTGGAATATCGACGGCAAAATACCTTTCAGCACGATTATGCAAACTCAGTCCACGTACCAAAGCATGATCAGTTTTCATAGAAATACAATAACTGTTTTTACTTTCAACAACAACTTTCCCTTCACTGATAATCTCTAACGGTTTATCTATGATCAACTCCTCTTGGTAAACGCCCGCTTTAATTAAAATACGGCTACCCGCTTTAGCCTTTTTAATAGCCGCACTAATGCTTTCTGTTGGTGAAACTACTGTAATAGTGGCTTCCTTCAAAATATTTTCAGTTTGCATTTTCATTCTCTTTAATTAATTTCATCCAATTGTACCAAAATTAAATCAGATTAACTTTATTATTAATGCTTTTAACATCTTCATGCACTGCTACGATTTCCCAATGCAAAGTCTCAGTTTCCGCAAGCACCTGATTAAGTTGAGAATTCAATAAACCCGCCCAACCTTGAAAACGCTCCGAAAATGCCAACCAATGTTGATGAGTGCTTTGCCAAGCAGCTTGGGTGTCATCTAAGCGTTGAGGCAACTCTTTAATAGTGTTTTGTAAGTGCTCCAACTGTGGCGTGATTTGGCTGACTTGTGCAAAATCCCCTGCCTGTAAAGCTTGCATGGCATTTTGTTCGTCTAATTGTTGTTGTAGCTGCGAAGTGCGTTTTTCTTGGAAAGATTTGAGTTCGCGCATTTCCAAGAATAAGTTCTCTCTTTGTAACGCCGTTATAGTATCTTTAACCCGCTTATCTGAGCGGAGCATCTCATGGAGAAAAAGGAGAGTAGCATTGCCCAATAATTCTTTATGGCAGAAAAAGGCTGAGAGCGTTTTATCGCAATTGCCCAATTGTTCCAAAATTAAATCGGTGATTGCTAAACTACCTTTATTTATAGCAAACATTAATGCTATTAAATTACAACTGGAGCGATTACCCGACGGGATTATAGCAAAGACATGTAGGGTGGGCAAGCGGAACAGGGATTTATTACGCCACGAGAAATCCGATTTTTTGAAAAAATCGGATTTCTATACTCCGCTTGAATTATGTAGCGTATCCACCCTATTCCGCTAACCTAAACAAACTACATGGATAATTTATAAGAAAGGATAAAAACAGTTATGTAGGGTGGATACGCTACTCCG
Organism: Pseudomonadota bacterium; assembly: GCA_039714115.1. GTDB lineage: Bacteria > Pseudomonadota > Gammaproteobacteria > Beggiatoales > Beggiatoaceae > Thiomargarita. The sequence goes on from JBDLJY010000570.1 coordinate 2,769, forward strand.
CTCATCGCTAAAGAAATCCGATTTTTTGAAAAAATCGGATTTCTATACTCCGCTTGAGTTATGTAGGGTGGATTAAGCGGAGCGTATCCACCCTACACCGCTAACCTAAACAAACTACATGGATAATTTATAAGAAAGGATAAAAACAGTTATGTAGGGTGGATACGCTACTCCGCTCATCGCTAAAGAAATCCGATTTTTTGAAAAAATCGGATTTCTATCGACTGTCGGAAATTTGGACTCCGAAAAAACTAGCTCGCCTTAAAGACATCTTGCACCGTCTTTGCAGTCAATATCTGTTCTGAACACTTCAAGAGAGCCTCTGAGTCTAAATGGTCAATCCTTGTCCGTAACGATGCCGGTAAAATGCCAAATTTCTTTTCCAACTGATGGACTAAAATTTCGGCTTTTCCGTTCGTCTCAGCGGTTTTATACCAATTTTGCATTCTTTCATATAACATAGTATTCATCTCCTGTAATTCGACGA
>JBDLJY010000571.1:0-3253 GCA_039714115.1 Pseudomonadota bacterium
ATATATTACTTACAGGAAATCGCGTTTCCGATATTATTAAGGTAAAATAAATATGTGTGGTATAGTGGGCGGAACAAATGTGTTGCCGCAATATTTGGAATCAGCTATCAGAAAAATTCACCATCGTGGCCCAGATGCAAGTGGATTGCTGTTTTTAAATGAAGGTCATGTTGGGATGGGGCATGTACGTCTGGCTATTATTGACTTAGATGATAGAGCTAAGCAACCTATGGTTTGTTCAAGAACGGGCAATGTACTAACTTTTAATGGTGAAATTTATAATTACCGGGCCATTAGACAAACATTAGTAAAGTTGGGCTGGGAATTCAGAACCCATTCAGATACTGAGGTTTTATTAGCAGCCTATGGTCAGTGGGGAATGGATTGCTTAAAACATTTTAATGGTATGTTTGCCTTTGCTATCTATGATCCAAGCCGAAAGCGCATCTTTCTAGCACGAGATCGCGTAGGTAAAAAACCCTTATATTACTCACTATGGAATAATGAATTTATATGGGGTTCAGAAATTAAAGCATTATTGGCAGTGTGTCCTGAATTGCCATGTGATATAGACTCTTCAGCACTTAAGGAATACATGGATATTGGATATATCCCCGGTGGTGCCAGTATCTATAAAAAAATACATAAACTTAAACCAGCCCATTACGCCACCTATGATTTAGATTCTCAGTCATTCTCACAGCACCGTTACTGGAGTCTTCCTTCCCCACTGCATGAGTCAATTACGGAAAATGAGGCGATAGAGGAATTAGAAAGAATATTGCTTGATGCTGTAAGAATAAGACTAGAGAGTGATGTGCCTGTGGGTGCTTTTCTCAGTGGAGGGTTAGACTCTAGTCTTATCACTGCCATGATTGCAAAAGAAAACCCCGAATTGGTGGCCTATACCGCCAGCTTTCCAGTAGCGGAGTTTGATGAATCCGCAATAGCAAAGCATGTAGCTGAATGGCTTGGTATCAAGCATCAAATTTTACCAATTAAGGCTAATTCTATTGATTTACTAGAAAAACTGGCATGGCAATTTGACGAGCCGTTTGCTGACTCTTCCTTATTACCAACCTATTTGATAAGTCAAGCAATTCGTCAGCATGTAAAGGTTGCGTTATCGGGCGATGGGGGTGACGAGCTGTTTGCTGGTTATGATTCTTACGCAGAAACTCTACAGGAAGAAAAATGGAAAAATATTCCCAAATATATACGGGCAATGCTATTTTATTTTCATCATTTATTACCTTTAGGGGTTCGAGGAAAGAATTTTTTACGTCGTTTGCCTTTTGATGGTATTGAATGTTTTATGAACAAAATGTGCCAAACCGAGTTGATAACCCTGTCACCTCTGAATTATGAAATTGATAGCGCATTAAAAGAATTACCCAAAAATGACTATAGGCAGGAAGTGCTTAAGACTTTAAAAGTAGAACAGCTTGATTGTTCTACGAGTTTGCTCCAAGAAATGACTAGGTTGGACTTTTTTAGCTACCTACCTGATGACATTCTCGTTAAAGTTGATAGAGCATCAATGTTAACTTCTTTGGAAGTTCGTTCTCCTTTGCTTGATTACAGGATTGTTGAATTCGCTTATACTCTGCCTGATGAATTCAGACTGAATGGTATTACTAGAAAGTATCTTCTGAAAAAACTGGCCCGTAAATATTTACCGCCGGATTTTCCGTTCGAGCGTAAAAAAGGTTTCAGCATCCCAGTATCTGATTGGTTTAAAGGGGAATGGCGTAATTTTTTTGATAAGCGTAGCAAAAATAATACTTCCTTTTTATTGGATGCTTCAAATATTAACAAAATACAACAATTTCATGATAAAAAAAGCCGTTATGGTCATGATCTTTTTAAAATTTTGATGTTAAAACTGTTTGAGGACAGTTATGGATATCATATAAAAATGGGAGCTGAGTCTACATGAAAATCCTTTTTATTATTGAGTCACTTGCACGGGGGGGGACGGAACGGGGACTTGTCAATTTGTTACCCGTATTTCGTGCGCGTGGTCTTGAATGTGAAGTAGCCGTATTATGGCCCCCCTATACCCTTGCTCCTGAACTAGAGAAAAATGGTATTTTAGTGCATCGTCTGGATATGACTCATAGATGGTCTGTGATAAAGAACACATTTAAAATTGCAAAAATTTTACACAGTGAATCTTTTGACCTAGTGCATGCACGTTTATTTTTTGCTAGTTTATATACAGCACTGAGTCGTCCATTAAGGCCATCAATATACCGAGTGACCTCTTTCCACAATCTTGGCTATGCGAGCTATCCGGCTAATACCCTCTGGAAAAAATTTCGTAAGCAGATTCATAGCCTCCTCACCCGCTATTGGATCGATGGTCACGTTGCAGTAAGTACCGCCACCGCACAACATTATTCGACTCATCTCAAATTACCCCATGTCGAAGTGATTCATAATGGTTTTCCTGTTGATGATATTTTGCAGCCTGTTCCCAAGCTGGATCGGCAAAAAGTGTTGGCGCGTTATGGGATAATTTCAGATGAATTTGTCGCTATTGTACCAGGACGATTAATTTTTGAAAAAGCCCACAGAATTTTATTGCAATCGCTTACTATTCTCAGAAAGAAAAAACTATTTCCGCGGGTACTTATTTTTGGTGATGGCCCGCTCCAAAATGAGCTTCGTCAAACTCTAGTAGCGGAGCAATTATTGGGACAAGTCGTCCTACATGGTGCGATACCTCATAAAGAATTGATGCGTGTTGTGCAAGCGGCAGATATTTTCGTGATGGCATCGATCTTTGAAGGTTTTCCGCATGCACCAGGCGAAGCGATGGCGTTAGCAAAGCCAGTAATAGCTACCCGCGTGGGTGGGTTAACAGATCTCATTGAAGATGGAGTTTCCGGTTTATTGGTCCCCCCTGGGGATGCAGGCTCACTAGCGGATAGAATTGCCCAACTTATGGCCGATCCCGCTCTTAGAGAGAGATTGGGGCAAGGCGGTCGTCAAAGAATTGAAACCTGCTTTAGTGTGGATGCGATTGCAGAGCGCTATGTGCGTTATTACGAAACCTTGCTAACCAACAAGAAAAACAGACATTATCGGAAATAACTAAAAAAAATAACAAAAAAATTATAGCCGCTCAGATATGCTTCTTATTTTAGTTGTTTGTCAATAAAGAACAATTACACAATTTACTACAAAGTGTGGTGGCATAGAATCGAGTTTGGTGACGGCTTTGGCAACCAATTTGTCTACTCAAAAA
>JBDLJY010000572.1:0-3244 GCA_039714115.1 Pseudomonadota bacterium
CAACTATAGGGTCTTGATCAGATATATCAAGTGGACCAGCGGGATGTGGGCACATAAACGCAAGTTATTGAAATTCAATAAGTTAAAAACCATTGCACCTTTCTTCACTTTTATCCAGATAAGAGGAATTAACCCACCCCTGCACCTGTTTGTATTGTATCTTAACCCACACTCGTGATTTTAAGAAACAATAGTCACCTAAGAATTTAATACATTTCTCAGTGGGTGGTATCTTCTTTATAACTTGATTGGAACGACCGGGAAATTCGCGTATATTTAAAACATAATCAGACGCCACATTCCTTGAATGTTTTAAAGGCTATTTTCAAATCAAGGGCAAAATGGCACAAGTCAATAAAAACGGGGCTTGAGCGTTTTGAGGGCTATTTTAAAATCGAGGGCAAAATGGCGCAAGTCAATAAAAATGGGGCTTGAGCGTTTTGAGGCTTATTAATCACTCCGGTATTTTAATAGCTGTTTAAGTAATGATTAACCGCTTGAATGTTTTGAGGGCTATGTGCGACTCGTTTGGCCTAATGATAACCGTAAGTAAGTAGGGTGGGCTAACCCTTGCAATTGGTACGGAGTGAGTTGTCAGAGTAGACAAGTAACAGGATTAGCCTATGCTCCGTTTTTTTTTGTAAGGCGACGCAATCTTAGGTGAAAATATCATATATGATTGAAATGTCCAACTACCATAGAGGAAATTTAAAAGTGAAATTACTTAAACCATGAATACTGCTTTTATGTATAAGCGTATCCACTGCTCAAGGAGCCGATATCCCTAACGGAGTGGAATACGTGCCAAATGAACTGATCGTCAAAATAGCCGACGGAGCAAACTACTCCGATATCGTTACGCTCCAAAAAAAACGTCAATGCGACGGTAAAAAATACCATCCCGCAACTTAATCTCGAAGTTTGGAATATCCAAGATGAACTAGGATTTACAAATTTAATCCAAACCAATCGGAACATCGTATATGCTGAGCCTAATTATATACTGGCGGTACAGCCGACGCAGATATTGATGCCGTCGAGGCGTGGGATATCTTTACTGGCAGCCATGCAGTACGCATAATGGCCGTTAATAACGCAATGCCATTAAGTTAAGGTATTTAGGAGTCCAAACTTTAGTTTGGGCGTAGTCTCATCAAACATAGGTCTTGGACTCCGAATACCACGATTGCGGGCATTGATACTTAATCCACCCTACAAACACTCATCATCAGCGTGAGTATCATTCAAACGGTTAATCAAAGAGATGAGATTAAGCCAATTTTCGTCGCTGAGTTGAAAAAATGGTTTGATGCTCTCAATCCTGGCTGGGATGAGACTCAGACGACTTGTTTTTATTAATAGCATCCTAAAGAACTGAGCATAACGAAATTTTGCTTATGCTCAGTTTTTTTGGTTTTAAAGAAATCCTATTTTTTGGAAGAATTGGATTTATATCCGCTATCCATCCTTCTTACATCCTTTTGTCAGACAAAAACAACCATTTATCGCATATTCAATAAGCCACAGAGATTTTTGACTTACAATTTTAGCCTCGATCAAACTTATAGAGGTTTATAATGTTAAAGAAATCAATTTTAAGTCTAAGCCTAATTGGCTTAATATCCGCAGTCAATGCCAGCGGGCTAGATTGCGGTCAAGTCACCGAAATCCCATCGACAGAGTGTGAAGCTCTTGTGGTTTTATATAATAGTACAAATGGTGATAATTGGAGGAATAACGGCGGGTGGCTTGGTACAAATATGCCTTGTAGTTGGGGCAATGCCATTAAGTTAAGACAAACCTGACAGGTGTCAAAAACCTGTCAGGTTAATTTTTCCTGTAATTTACAACGTCATGGGTTTTGGATACCTGGCAGGTCTTATTTGGTGGCTTAACTTAATGGCATTGGTAGCTGGGGGGGAGTGTCTTGTGATGGCGGACATGTATCGGATCTCTTTCTGTTTTACAACTCACTCACCGGATCAATCCCACCTGAATTGGGCAATTTAAGCAAATTGAAGACTCTTTCTCTGGGTAGCAACGATCTCACCGGCTCAATCCCACCTGAATTGGGCAATTTGAGCAATTTGGGAGGGCTTGTTCTGTCTTCCAACTCACTCACTGGCTCAATCCCACCTGAATTGGGCAATTTGAGCAATTTGAAGTATCTTTCTCTGTTTTCCAACGATCTTTGCGGAGAAATCCCAGTTGAATTGAAAAATTTGTCTAATATTTCTTTACCATATGAAAGGGATGCCTATTTACGATTAGATAATAATCACTTAACCGCCTCCAACTCCAAATTGCGAACATGGCTCAACAGCCACAACCCCGGTTGGAATAAGACACAAACGCCTTGTCCTCAACAACAATGCAAACTACAATTTTCCTCCGTCTCCTACACCGTAGCAGAAAACGGCGGACAAACAATCATCACCGTTACTCGTACTGGCAATAGTGACGGCGCAGTATCAGTAGAATACGCTACCAGCGACGACACCGCCACTGCTCCTGACGACTACACAGAAACCAGCGGCACCTTAAACTGGAGTGACGGCGACGACGCTGACAAAGCCTTCACAATAGCCATCACTGACGATAGCCAAGCAGAAAATGACGAAACACTCATCATCAGCTTAGGTAATCCCAGCGGTGGAGCCCAATTAGGAACACCAGATACAGCAACAGTCGCGATCACAGATAACGACTTAACTTTCAGCTGTAAAAAAGTCACTGACATTCCAAAAAAAGAATGCAATGCCCTTGTCGCGCTCTATGACAGCACCGATGGTGAGAATTGGACGGACAATACGGGATGGAAAGTGACGAATAGCCCTTGTAATTGGTACGGAGTGAGTTGTCAGAATGGACGGGTAACGGGATTATCTTTCGAGAATAACAATCTCAAAGGCCCAATCCCGACAAAGATTTTTAAATTGAAAAACTTAGAAACTCTGCTGCTAAACAATTGCAAACTGAATGGCAAAATCTCTAAATCCTTCATGAAGCTGAAAAAGTTGACGGAGTTAGATTTAAACGACAACTGCCTTTCGACTAAGGTTTCCAAGAAACTTGGAAAATGGCTAGATGAGCTGAATCCTGGTTGGGATGAGACTCAAAAGAGTTGTCTTGATTAGTCGTATCGGAGTCCAAAATTTATTTTGGACGAGCCAGATAAATCTTAGACTTGTGCTGGACGGGGTTTGCAACCCCGTCCGTAACCTTCAAAATGCTCAAAGCCTCA
>JBDLJY010000573.1:0-3242 GCA_039714115.1 Pseudomonadota bacterium
ATTTTTCTAAAGAGGGCTAAAGCTTGACGGAAAAGCGGTTCGGCACTGTCATAATCCCCTTTAGAATAGAGCAAATTCGCTAAACCACTCATTGAATATGCGATATCTGGATGCTCTTTTGGTAAGATTTTTTCGCGGAGGGTTAAAGCCTGATGGTAAAGCGGCTCAGCATTGTTATAATCTCCTTTGTCATAAAGCACATCCGCTTGGTTCATCAGTGCGCTGGCTTTTAACAATTCGGCTTCTTCCCCGTATAGTAACTGTGAATTTGTCAGCAAAACCTTTACTTTTTCTTTAAACAAGGATTCCAAGTTGTTTCTAACTATAACCGTATGAGGATGTTGAGAACCCAATTTGAGTTCAAAAATGTCTAAAGCCTGACAGTAAAGTAGCTCGGCACCGTTATAATCTCCTTTGGAGTAGAGCAAATTCGCTAAACTACTCATTGAATATGCGATAATCGGATGCTCTTTGGGTAAGACTTTTTCACGGAGAGCTAGTGCTTGACGGAAAAATAATTCGGCTGAGGAAAAATAATCAATGTTCCAGAAAAATATCGCTATTTTATCCAAGCTCTCAGCAAGTTCTTCTTCAGAGATGTTTTGTTCATATTCTCTTAATCCCTTACTGTAGGCGGTTGTTAGCGTTTCTTCTGTTGCTCCAAGACGTTGCCAGTAGCTCACTAATTCATCCTTTTCAAAGTATAAAAATAGTGGGATTTTACTGAGACAAGCCTGTAATCGTTGCTTTTCTCCTGCCTGTTCTAATTGGTAAGGTAGCTCATATGCTATGCGGGCATCGGCTGGTTGTTGTTCAAAATAGCCGGCTAGTTGGCAATGCACTGCCCGTTTTTGTTCAGGGGTGTTTAAGTACATCGTTTCTACAGTTTGCCGTAAGTAATCGTGGCAAAAATATAATAAGCCTGCGCGGCTCATTAATACGTTTTGCAGCGCTAAATATAGTGGTAACCAAATTGCTTGTGGTACTTTTAGTATCGCTAAGATTTCCGCTCCACTTAGCCCACGCCGTGCTGCCCATAAGAGACTTAATGCGTTTTCTACCAAATGTTCAAAGCCTGGCGGCTGATAATCTTCTTCTAAACGTGCCAGAACTTTTTGATATAACTCTGGAATCGTTTTGGCTTGCAAATAGGCTTTAAGGTGATCTCCCAATTTATTGAAGTTGCTAATTGTCCGCAATTCTTCTAAAATAATCCGTAAATATAACGGATTTGCAGTCTGAGGAGTCTCTAGTAGGTATTGCATTGGCTCAGCGGATAGGGCTTTGCCATATCGTTTGAAATATTCAATAATCAGGGTTTGACGCGCTGATATTTCTGTCAATAAGGGTAAGCTTAGCGTTTGCCAATCCTGCCGACTGTTATCCGCAGAAGTCGTGGATAAAATTAGGCGAGTTTTGGTTGGGATGGAATATAACCAGTCGTGTGTATCTTGGTTGAGTCCATCTATTATTAGGATGACGCGCTTTGGTGCTTTGCCTAACCAAACCCTAAATTGTTCTTTGATTTTTTCAGCGGAGGTAGGTATTTCTTCATCCAGATGGAAATGGCTTTTCAAGCTTGCCATTATCCGTTTTAGGAGATTTAACGGATCGGAGCAGCCGCAAAAATGCCAAAAGACAAGTTCATTTGGATGTGCTTGCTGATATTCTTTAGCCCAATTGGCTAATAATGCGGTTTTGCCACAGCCAGATTCGCCAGTGATAATCAGAGGCGGTTCATCGCTGAGGGCGTGTTGGCTGAGCCTATCAAAATCAGTTTGGCGTTTGATGTACACGGATTGCCGGCTCAAGGCAAGGGCATCATGTTCAAAATCTTCTCGCTCTTGTGATGTTAGAGTGTCGGGAAATTTTTGATCAATTTTATCCCGGAGCGATTCTAAAACAAGCTCTTTTAAATCAATCGGTTGCTTATAGTCGGCAATTTGGCAACCATGATCACGCAAACGCTGTTTTAATTTTTGCTGTTTGGCACGGTTTTGGGGGAAGCTCGGCTCGCGAAAACAAAATAAGGCGTTTTCGGCTAAGGCTTGCCGTTGTTCAGCCGAGCGTTCAAATAGAGCATAAGTTATTTCTAATTCGGTGTTGCTCCGCTCCAAACAGCCTTGTTTTATCCAAGGATAATCTCGACAGATTGTTTCGATTTGTTCCGGGGGAATAGTGGAACCGTAATCTTCGCCTAATAAGCCGATAAAAAATGGTTGGCAGTTGTCGATTTGTTGAAAACATAAGGGCACGACGAGACTGGGATTGAATTGTTCCGTGCCCCAATGTAAATCAATTTCGGTAAATCCAATGCCACGCTCAAAGCAGCAGCGACGAATTTTTGGAAAAACCTGTTGGGTTAAGATTTCGCGTTCATTAAACATGTCTCGAAAGACAAAGGATATGAAGATGCGAATTTCGCGTGGTTTAATAGTTTTCATATTATTCAGTTATTATGAACAAGTTATAAAAAGTATTGACCATTTTTTGTGGGATGTCAAAAATATTTGGTCCTTGGGGAAAATTTTTTTTGCATATGGTGGATTGAATTGCGGTAACAGACTTATTGACGTTTATCTGGGAGGACAAGACGTAAGTTCCCTGTTTGACCCAGATTTCATCAAAGGTTGCTGAGACATCTATAGCCTCTTGAATGGTCTTGAAGGCAGTCGCCCAACTGCTGCCATCTCCATCAACATGCTAGAGGGCTGCTAGCGATAAGCTGGGGCTTTATAATATCGTGATTTAGGAGTCCAAAATTTATTTTGGACACGGAGTCTAATATATAAAACATAACTACAAGTCAAAACCAAATCTAAATATGTCAACGAGCCCTTTAAAAAATATAGTCTAAAAAAATCTTGATAAGTGTTGACATTATTGATTTAAGTTTGATAACATGTGCAACCATGAAAACTAAATAAGTTTTAAAACTAACTGGGCTATCACGTTCTCATTTATCAAGGTTAGTCAAATCAGGTGTTTTTAGGGTTTTAAAAAAACCTAATGGTCAGTATGATTACAATGTGGATGATGTTTATAAATATTTAGGTTCACCACGGCATAGCTTAAAGGTCATTTATGCACGGGTTTCGACCAATAAACAGAAAGCTGATTTAATACGCCAAATTGAGACGCTAGAAAGTTTTTGTCTGGCACAGGGTATAAAAATTGACCATGTGTTTTCTGATATTGCAAGCGGAATAAATTTTGAAAAACGAAAATAGTTCTTCGCCCTA
>JBDLJY010000574.1:0-3213 GCA_039714115.1 Pseudomonadota bacterium
GCTTCAATCAAGCCAGAGCGGATTTAGGCTCCGTTACTACGTTTAGTTTGACTAAAATTACCTTTTCGAGTATCTTATGCACCACGTTTTCAAGTGCTCCTTATGGCAACGTTTAACGTTGGGACTCACTTTAACAATTACGCCAGTAGGTGAAAAAAAATCTTGACTTATTGGAAACTATTTTGTATAAAATTTATGCACTATTTAAGTGTCAACAAATAAGTTAAAAAAAATAGTATAAAAACCCTTTTAGTTTAGGGTGTCTACTTTTAGTTATGTGTCAAAAAACAAAAGGTCGTCATATACGAACCTAATCAGGATAAAGAATGAAAAAAAGAGCTAAATTTAGAGAGTATAAAGACGATGGTGCAAATTGGATAACACTTGTGACGGGAGAGTTTTATCCCGATATTCTAGTTGACGCATGTAATTTATATAAACCAGTGCTAGAATTGTTTGGACAACTTCTAAAATCATCATAAAGTTCAAGTAGACTTTTCATGCAGACTGCTGAAATAACACAGCCATGGATGAGAATACAACTGGCAAGAGTCTTTCGAAAGTATGTAAGCCCTTCCACGCCTGTTGAAATGCTAAAAAAGAAAACTAAAGCGCAGTGGATTTGCGATGAATTTGGAAAGGGATTTCGGCCTATAGTTGAAGTTCAAAAAGCATTTGTAAGTAGGCCAATGCCCGATGAAGCTCTATGTGCTATCCTATGGGAATATAAGGATCGTGGGCAAAAAGGCTATGACCTTACGGAGCGAATGTTTGAGTTACTTAGGAATAGGTTTCCTGAGTTTGATATATCAGGGCCTGAGCGAGCAGGTAGAGATATTTTACTTGGTGAGATATTTGAGAATTATACAAAACCTGACAGACCTGCTGATTTCATCATTAAGAATGGTGATGAAATCTTAGCAGTAGGATTTGCTAGATATGATTCAGATCGAGGTGGCGCACAAGAAGATGATCGAACTGGAGGTTATTCCCACGCAGCCAGATAAATTTTAGAATATTCGTCAAAGAAAAACCTGAATACAAAAGTAATCTTTGTTAATGATGGACCAGGGTTGTTGCTCGGTTCAATGTGGGATGATTACAGTTATTTAGAAGAAAGTTCAGATAATGTGATGGTTGTAACTTTAAGAATGATAGTCGAGCGTATTACCAAAGAATGGTTGGTGAAATAATGGCTACTGGAATCAGCAAACACAAGTGGGAAGAAGATTCGCACATTGTATCTAATGAAATCTATGATGGTGATTATTCTTATGAGATTTCATATCCCGGAAAACTACCTGCTCAAGAAATTGTGGATACTCCAAATGAATTTAAATATGAGTCTCTATTTAATAAGGGATGCAAAAATAAAGTTTTATTTGGTGATAATTTAGATGTTTTAAGATACCTGATTTCTAACCTTAAAGAAAAAATAAAACTTATATACATAGACCCTCCCTATGGCACAAATAGTATTTTTCAGTCTCGGAATCAAAAAAGTTCATACAAAGATGACTTGATTGGCAGCCATTATTTAGAATTTATGAGGCGAAGGCTAATTCTCATGAGAGAGTTACTTTCTGACGATGGCTCTATTTATATACACTTAGACGGAAATATGATATTTCAGATTAAGGTGCTGATGGATGAGATATTTGGAGCTAAGAATTTTCGGGGGTTTATAACTAGAAAAAAATGTAGCAATAAGAATTCAACTCGAAAAACATACGGGAATATTTCAGATTATATTGTCTTTTATTCAAAAACAGACAATTTTATTTGGCATCGTGCAACAGAACCTTGGTCAGAAGAAAAAATGAGGAAGGAGTATCCGTGTATCGATGAAACTAGCGGTAAGCGATACAAAAAAGTTCCGATTCATGCCCCTGGCACTCGTAATGGTGAAACTGGGAAAGAATGGAAGGGTATGCTGCCACCACCTGGAAAACATTGGCAATACACAATAGCTAAATTAACCGAATTAGATAATGCTGGAGATATTTACTGGTCTGCTAATGGTAATCCGAGACGAAAAGTCTACTTCGATAGCGATAAAGGCATACCTGTACAAGATATTTGGATGGATGTTCAGGATTCCCTCAATCAGAATATTAAAATGACTGGATACCCAACAGAAAAGAACCCCTACTTATTAGAAAGAATTATTAAAGCTTCCTCAAATAAAGGAGATATTGTTTTGGATTGTTTTGCGGGTTCTGGAACAACCCTAGATGTAGCTGATCAACTCGGAAGAAAATTTATTGGTATTGATAATAGCTCAGAGGCCATTTTCAACATTATCAAACGATTTGTGAAGGGTTTAAAAGATATGGGAGACTATGTAAGCAAAAATCATTCTCCCCAATCCATACAAAACTCTTTATTTGAAACTAAAGAAAAATACAGCTCTCATGTAAGTTCAAGAAAAGAGTTTGAGCTTTTATCTGATACAAGACATTCATTAAAGGCTATTGATATTATCATCCATTTTGAACTCATTGATAAACCGGTAGAGCAACGCTCTGCCTGTTAAAAATCCTATTTCTTAAAGAAATAGGATTTTTCCTACGCCTTATGTTCACCTTTTACGGCACACAAATAAACTCCACCCTGATACCACTTGGCTCATAACACATCATATGCATTGCAGGACCACCTCTGAGCGGCTCTGGATGAAACTCAAATTTAATATTGGAGTTGCACAATTTGCTTTGGATATTATCAAGTTCTTCCATGCTTTCAACTTGAAGCGCTAAGTGATGTAGACCAACATTTTGATTTTTATTAAATTCAACGGGCACATCTGATTTCACACCCCAAAGCGTAATCATTATTTTCCCATCAGATACAAAAATGGCTGGATAATCTGGATCACGACGGACTTCGCTCCAACCCAGAAGAACTTTGAAAAAATTGGCTGAGCCTTCTAAATCAGATACCGTCAGTCCGATATGATGAATTCCTTTAGTGACTGGAATATTTTCACTCATCTCGCTTTCTCCTCGAAGGATTCCCCGGCAATCCCCCAACAGTTGTTTATGGTTATATTCAATTCGTTTATTTATTAATTAGATGTACTATGACGTTGACTGACTCAAACGCAGCTCCTTCGCCAATGCCATTAAGTTAAGCAGCCTTATATCATAAGGGGTTTGGTTAGTTGGATATTGCTATCGTGACAATCTGGTATAAAGTGATACATTAAACGCT
>JBDLJY010000575.1:0-3208 GCA_039714115.1 Pseudomonadota bacterium
CATTTTTATCATCCAGCGTGTATTTTTCCATAATCTGATTTTACCTGTGATTTGAAAGCGGCTAAGTATAACACATTTTCCTTAACTTAATGGCATTGACCCTTATTCAGCCCTTGATAAGCTAGATCATGGTGAAGTCCGCGCACATCGGTTTGCGGCAGTTGATAGGTTTGACGTAAACTTTGCCAACCATCATTGCGAGCCATGAAACTTTCACCAAATCAAAATTTTAGAAAAGGATAATCTCGCAAATCAGAGAGTTTGCGAATGCCATATTTTGCCGCGACGGTTTTTTTCATGCTTATTGCATAAGTGTTGTTAAAACCCAGCGGCTCAAACAGTTCTCGTGTCATAGTGCCAGTGTATTCTGAATAAATGTCAATATCACCTCTCAAGAGTGCCTTCCAAAGCACTTGAGTGCCACCCAATTCGCGCCGATGAATGGCTTTTCCTCCCACATGATTCACTAAATGGGTAACAAATTCACCCAAAATCACACTTTCTGTATGTATCTTGGAACCTATTTTAACAGTTAAGTTATCCGCCGCTGAAAGTGTCGTGTGTGTCATCATTAAACACAGTAAAATGAGCCAAGTTTGTTTCATGATAGGTTTCCTGTCAAAGCATCAAGAGGACTACGTTGTGCATTGATAAATTGAGTGACAAAGGGATCGGCTGGAGTGTGAACAAGTTCGGCCAAACTCCCTTGTTGAACAATCTCTCCATCACGCAATAAGACGATGATATCACCTAAAAAGCCGGCTTCACCAATATCATGGGTAACGATAACCACTGTTTTGCCCAAGGTTTGAAAAATATGTTTCAGATCCGTTTGCAATTCAGAACGAATCATGGGATCAAGTATCAAGGCTCGCATTAAACTGACGCGCTGGCGTTGTCCACCGGATAATTGCGTGGGAAAACGACTGAGCATGTCCAACGGTAATTGAGTCAATTGCGCCAGTTCTGTCACGCGCTTATCAATACGATCTGCTGACCAACCTAAATATAATGGGTTGGCGTGTCAATTGGCGTACTGTACGGCACTCTTCTAGCGTTTCACAAGGTTCCTCAAAGTAAGGACGCGCATCATTAATTGTGTTCATGGGCTAACAGATGCCCCAATCTTAGCGGTATGAATAGTATAAGCTTTCGCACGTCCAGCCTGCACAATGGCATTTCATCTGGGGTACCAGTAGAAACACAGTTTTGCAAGGAGACATGTGAACTTTAATCAAAACTTCTCCCTTCTGGGGGATGGGCTTAGGTACTTGGGTATAGAGTAGTTTTTATGGACGGTCAGAAGAACAGCATTCATGAATTGTGTCATTGTGTCTTATTTAAAAGTTTTTATCGTTCCAACGCGCCAATAATCCAGCATCACACCTTAGCCAAGCTAAGGGAACGATAAATTGATCTAACTTATTTCAACTCCTCAACTCTCATCCCTGCGCCTTTCTTGGAAACCCAAATGGAATCAAAGTTTTTGAGCATAACCTCTTTGGTACTGATTTTTTTATCCATACCAAATTGTTCAATAATGGTATTGATATTCGGATACACGAAAGAAGGTAATGAGATACGAGTCACAGGAAGATTATGAATCACTTCGTGAGCGGTACTGACAAATAAACCATCAGTCCATAGTTGCAACATGTCCCCCAAATTGACAACAAACATATCTTCAGGACACGGCGCATCAATCCAGTGGTCTTCGGTATAAACACGGAGGGAAGGAGATGGTAACGGTTCTTGGATTAAGACAGTAAAAATACCATTATCGGTATGTTTACCCGCTTTGCCACCATTGGGTGGATAATAGATGACACGCTGGAGTAAAACCGGATCATCAAAATATTTATCAAACCAATTTTCTTCCAACTTGAGGGCCAAGGCAAACCCTCTTAACAGCTTAGGAGCCACTTTGGACATGACTTCATGTTGTAACTTGTAGAGGGAGGCTGTAAAATTGGGTGCCACTGTCTCATTAAAACCTTACTAATAAACGGCCACCGGCTCACCCAGAACCTCCATACGCGGCTCAATACCCAAGCCAGGGCTGTCAGGTAAAGTGGCTTTTCCATTTTCGCGGATGTAACCGCCATCAGCAGTGACAACTGAATGAAGCGCTGAACAATCCCAAGTCGCGTGGCGATGGGTTTCTGGTGTTGCCATTGCCAGATGGATAACCGCTGTATCGGAAATCACGCTACCTCCAGTATCTTCAATGTTCATGCGAATGCCCGTTGCAACACAAAAATCGCGCATCGTATAAGCTTTCGCACGTCCAGCCTGCACAATGGCGAGCATTTCATCTGGGGTACCAGTAGAAACTTCTTATTTTGCTTAG
This sequence comes from Pseudomonadota bacterium, assembly GCA_039714115.1. Taxonomy (GTDB): domain Bacteria; phylum Pseudomonadota; class Gammaproteobacteria; order Beggiatoales; family Beggiatoaceae; genus Thiomargarita. Next base: position 2,351 of record JBDLJY010000575.1, read on the forward strand.
CTGAATGAGCGCACTGCCAACACCACCCGATGCGCCAGTAATTAATACGGTATCTCCAACAGAAACTCGTCCTTTCGTCAACATATTTTCTGCAGTTGAATAAGCACAAGGATATCCCAAGCTAGATTTCAGCCAATTTCTGAAATCTATTGCCATCAGAGAATCTAGCCCTAAATCCATTAAGTTTTGATCCAAAGCGATTTGTTGAGGCTGCAAACCTATGACTTTCGCCACTTGAGTGCGAATATGAGTCACCAATAAGTCTCGACGTTCTTGTGTCGGCGTAGCGGTTAATTTATCTATAAAACTAATGGTTTTATTATTGTTAATGGCTGTGCTTGATTAATAACCAAGCACCTCGTACTTTTGCTGCCATCACTTGGGCAAAACGTTCCCAGTCTTGTTGCCATACACTACCAAATTCCACAACACCAGCTGTCATTACAGTAATCAAGTGTTTGTCGAAATGTGGGCTGAGTATTGTAAAGTTGTTGCCCCATGCCAACATATTGTGATCCTTGCCCTGTGAATAAAAAGGCTATTTTCTTGGATTGTACATTAACTACTGTAGTTGGAGAAAAAGCCTGCAATTGTTCTTGAACTTGCTGACTTGAAGCCGCCACAACAGTTAGGCGATGGTCAAAGTGCTTGCGCCCAGTATGCGCCGTAAAACAAATATCCGCTAATGAAGTATCAGAATTATTTTTTAAATAATCAATATAGCGTTGAGCTAATTCTTGTAGTGCCTGCTCACTTTTAGTGATATGACTTGAGTTTGTCCCTCCACACTTGGTGCTGTATAGCCAACCTTTAAAGCACCATCATTATTAATAGCAGAACCTTTAATCACTGCATGAA
>JBDLJY010000576.1:0-3192 GCA_039714115.1 Pseudomonadota bacterium
CTACTGATAATTGGTTTGTCAGTGTTAGCGGAGATGATCCTTTGCCCGATATGTTTTTAGGGAGAATTGCGGTCAGGACACAAACGGAACTGGATGCTATTGTGGCAAAGATGGTGAGTTATGAGGAGAATGTCCCGGTAGATGGATGGAGTCAAAATGTTCTGCTTGTGGCGGATAATGAGCCTCTTTTTGAAGATGTATCGGATCGATTGGCTCAGGACTATCTTGGGGATTATAATGCAAATAAAGTCTATTTGAGCAGCTACCCTAATACGGGGGCAGCCACTGAGGCGATTATTGATTATATTGATGCGGGGGCTATCCTGACTAATTACACTGGTCATGGTAATATTGACAAATGGGCGAGCGAAAGGATATTCCAATCTTCTGATGTGGCATCCCTAAATAATCCGGATCGGTTAAGCTTTGTGATGGCTCTCGACTGTCTTAACGGCTGGTTTTCTTACCATAAGGGCGATTATACTTTGGCCGATGAATTTCTCCGAGCCGCGCAAAAGGGGGCTATTGGGGTGTGGGCACCGACGGGGCTTGGATATACGTCTCAAAATAATATTTTGGCTCGTGAGCTTTTTAATGACTTGTTTATAGAAAAAGAGATTGATTTGGGGGTTTTGACGACTGGGGCTAAGATTTCGGCTGTGGTAAATTATGGTGTGTCGACGGATAATCTTGAGATATTTACGCTGTTTGGAGAGCCTACTACGTGGTTGCAGTTGGATTGACTGGCTCCGTAAGGTTTTATAGCTGAAACGTCACGGACGGGGTTGCAAACCCAATGCCATTAAGTTAAGCCCCCAAATCAGACCTGCCAGGTATCCAAAACATGGCACGTTGTAAACTCCGATTAACCTGACAGGTTTTTGACACCTGTCAGGTTTGTCTTAACTAACCCCGTCCAGCAGTAAACGTTTGGACGGGAAGGTGCAGCGTCTAATTAAAGGACAAAACAATGACTATTAATATGGGTATTATAGGCCAACGTGTCAAACACATCGCCAAACAATACAAAATCAACATACAAGAACAATTGAACACGACAAAGCAAGATGAACACTTTTTGATTTCAGTTGCTTTTGTTCTGCTTTGTATTCAAATTGTCCTCGATAAATCGCCAGAAGAAGCAATAAATTCTTTAACGGAAGGTGGTAACGATGCCGGGATCGATGGCTTGCATATTGGTGATTTACAAAATGATGAATTTACCGTCACGGTATTTCAGCGCAAGCTTGAAGGCTTTTCCAATTTTCCAGAAAATGCTGTCGTTAAGTTGCTTGTCACTCTCAAAGCACTATTTGATCCTGACAAAACACTCAATTTAAATCCCCAATTACAGAATTGAAGAAATACGCGCACTTGTGTTGGATGGATATCGTCCCAATGTGCGCGTTATGCTATGTAACAACGGCTTGCCCTGGAAACAAGAAGCACAACAATATATCAATGCCGCTGGATTTGGCAACCAAGTTAGTTGGTTTCATATTAACCATGATCACTTAGTTGAATTATTGCTACAACCAAAATCGATCAGTGATAAATTGCAATTGGTAGGTGAAGCGGTGGTTGAAGAATTTAATTATCGAAGAGTGCTAATTGGTAAAATCTCCGTCAATGAAATCAAAAATTTATTTGATCGTTATGGTGACAAACTACTAGAGTGCAATCTTCGCCGTTATTTAGGCTTACACCATAATCGCGTCAATCAGGAAATACGGCAAAGTTTATTGGAACCTGAAAAGCGCCCTAATTTCTACTTTTATAATAATGGTATTACCATGATTTGTAACCAATTTCGTTATAATGCCTTGCAACATCAAAATTACTCCGTCAAAATAGATAATTTGCAAATCATCAATGGCGGGCAAACTTGCATGACTATCACAAATACATTACGCGATATGCCTGATGATGATTTTGATGCGGCTTTGGTTTTATTGCGTCTCTACGAGTTAGAAGATTTAAATCCAGCAATAGTGTACGAAATAACAAAAGCCACTAATAGTCAAACTCCTGTAGATTTGCGCGACTATCGTTCCAATGATGACATTCAGCGAAAACTAGAAATTGCTGCCAAAGATTTAGGCTATGAGTATAAACGTAAACGCGATGCTATAATCAATGGCGCATCGAATATCATTCCTGCAACAGTTGCCGCAAAAGCTGTTTTCGCCATTTGGCGACGTAAACCCTATTTGGTGCAGTTTCGAGAAAGAGATATTTTTGGTCAATTTTATGAGGAAATATTTAACGATAAGTTGAATTCAGCGCAACTTATCATGGGCGTATTAATATTTAGAATGGTAGATAGTGAGCGCAAACGCTACTCCGATGACGGAGTTCCCCGTTTTATTCCTTATGCTACCTACTTTTTGGCTATGTTGACTGGTGATGTGTTACTTGAACAATTGAATATTTCTTTGGAAAATTTGGATCATCGTAATTTTGCTCAAGTCAAAGCCACTTTTGAGGATTCGCGTGAGAATTTATACCAGTTAGCCATTAAGAAACTCGATGTGGCACTTAAAAAGATGTATAACGATTATCAAAATATGTCGTTGCAACGTCTGGCGGCGACTTTTCGTCGTGGCGATTTGTTGGAAATTTTCTAAACATTTTGTAGCTCATTAAGCCTGTCCCGACGCTAGGAGGGATCAAGCCACCAGACTTTAAGTCTAGTACAACGGATTTACGGAAATAACGGATAAACATAATACTATCAATATATTAATCAGTTTAAGTTCTCTGCGAGACCAATCCGTTGTACTAGATTAAGGAGTCCAAGATTTATCTTGGCTGTGAGATTTATCCTCGCGTCGAAATGACAGTCAGATTAAGGAGTCCAAGATTTATCTTGGCTGGTGGCTTAGAAATCAATGCCATTAAGCCTGTCCCGTATGAGGAGGGATCAAGCCACCAGACTTTAAATCTAGTACAACGGATTTACGGAAATAACGGATAAACAATGAGGAGAACTCAGGTTAATGTCGGTTGGCAGTTATACATCTCAAAATAAGATTTTGGCTCGTGAGCTTTTTAATGATTTGTTTATAGAAAAGGAGGTAGAATTGGGGGGCTAAGATTTCCGCTGTGGTAAATTATGGTATCTCAACAGATAATCTTGAGATATTTACGCTGTTTGGAGAGCCAACTACGTGGTTGCAGTTGGATTGACTA
>JBDLJY010000577.1:0-3185 GCA_039714115.1 Pseudomonadota bacterium
TATTTATTGACTTGCGCCATTTTACCCCTGATTTCAAAATAGCTATCAAAACGCTCAAGCGATTAATCATTAATACAAGCAAAACGCTAATAATTGAATGAAAAAACGACAAGATCAACTCACTCAACTGTGGCTTGAGCTTAGAAAAACGGGGCAATCAAACGTACCGTGAGGGATTAGGTGCGCTTGATTGCCCCGTTTTTCTTAGCTCAAGACGCGGTTGAGTGAGTTGATCCAGATTCACGGACGAATCTTTTTTAACTGTTTGCTCTCAAAACACAGGCTCAATGAATAGGCAATTTGGCCGCCGGAGCAGGTTTGAAACCTGCTCCGGCGCCACCCTACATGGCTAGGATTTAACGCATATACTTTCTGTGCTGCCGAGTCATGCAACATTAACTCTTCTTCTACTTGTATAGTACGCACATTTTTTCGATTTGGATTAACATAACTCATTAATAATCTCCACGGTTTGATCTAATCGGCCCGGTGTTAATTGATAACATCTGAGCGGCTCTAATATTTTCAGCAGCGGCTCGATTAAGTTCACCGCACTATCTTGATAATTTTCTTGAAGTAACACCGAAGTATAACCACAAAAAAAATACGACAACAGGCTGAGTGCTGCCGTCAATTTGGAAATTTTCTGTAATTGTGGTGTGTTTTCATAATAGCTTGGATCAACCTTAGTTTCTTCAACATCCAGTACCAAAACACCGTGATGTTCACAGGCTTTATAAATCTTATTAAGGTGTATTTCTTTGGTCTTAAATAAATGTTGTGCTTCATTACGAGCTTCGAGATTATTAAAACTAATAAGATCTGGTATCGAATGTTTCAGTTTAGCCCATAACCGTGTCCAAGGTAACCTTACAGATTCTCTCACCAGACTCATCCGGTCGCTGAATAATAATTAAAATCTGAGGTTGACAGTTATCGCCCCGTAATGCGGCTGGAAAATGAATTGCCGCTCTATCATCAGTTTTGAGAACCGTATCATGATGCGGTAATTCCCAGCCCAGTTGTTGAAATACCCGCTTGGTTCCTATCCGTATCAATAAACTGCGTGGATAAGGTGCCAATTCTCCATTATTCAAGTTCAGTGCCGCTACATCATCAGAAAGGAATTTGAAGCCCTGTCGGACTAAAGCCAGTGTCAGCGTGGTTTTACCGCAACCGGAATCCGCCGCTAAAATGATACCTTTGCCACGGTATGATAGTGCGGCAGCATGAAACAGCAAATGTGAACGTATTTGCGCCAAAGTGTTACGCAAGATAATTCCGTGCGCTATTGAAGGTAATCGCTGCGGTTGTTCAGCTATGTAACAAAAGTCTTTCGTTTTGAGGCTTTATGACCTTGCACTGACGCCTTGTTAGTGGAGAAGGGCCGGCCAAGCTCTCTACCCGACATAAGTATTTTAACATTTTGGCTCGAAAAGAGAAATCCGATTTTTCCAAAAAATCGGATTTCTTTAATCTAAGTGTTTTCGGAACGAGAGTGTTTAACGATTACGGCATGGTGGCTAAGGTGAGATCATCTAGGTGGAAAGTACTCTTATCCGCTAAATCAAGATCTTCTAGCGCATAACAGTAGCTATTTCCAGATGCCACCTGACTATCAAAGTATGAATAAGGGGCACCCGCTCCTTGAGCCTGTATGAAGGGTTCAATCCTTTTCACTTCAGCATAAACATTTAGATCCAGGGAACATTCGGTTTTGCCCGCCTTGAGTTGTCCTCTCCAAATGAAAAACCCGGCGTTGTCGACCTCACTCGCAGTTTCCCACGTTATGTTTAAGCCTGCTGTGGCGATGAAGGAGTTTTCGACGAGTGTTACTAGGGTTGGCTCAGTTGTGTGTGGGCCTGTGTGCACAATACATGGTCCTCCATCACAAGCATTGCCGGGGGGTATATAAAAATTCCCAGCTGGATATTGAGCATTATGATGATCAGGAGACGGTACTGTATGTGTCCAGCTCCCAGTTGAGGTAAGGTCAAAAGGTTGTGGATCAACCATGGTAACAATCCTATCGCCAGGATTATTAACATCACCGCCCGGGACTACAAATATTAAGTCTGAATTAACATTCAATGTCGAATCGAATGTTCCTTGAAGGGTATCTGCATCCGTGTTTTCATGGCGAATCGTCATTGTTCCAGTAGAGGCGGGTAGTGCGTCTGGCTGAAAAAGGTCAGGAAGCCCCAGTGCATTAATCGTCACATAAAGATCGACCGAACTTGGCAAACCCAAACAGGTGCCATCAAAGGAATTTATGCTTTTCAAGGACAGGGCGACCAATTCAATGGCTATGGTGTCCGGGAAAGAACTAATTCCCGCTTTGCGCTCAACGATTGTGTCGGTAGGGCCAATCCCTTCAGAGGCAAGCAGTGCCGGGTTGCCTTCCAACGGGATGTCACCTGCACAACCCAAATTAATATACGTTCCAGGCACCACCGTTTCAAATAGATCAAATCCTGGCTCTATTGGACTAGCATTGGACACCGCCGGGTTGCCTAATCCAATAACGGACAGCACCATCGCCGTCAAACTAAATTTTGAACTTATCTTTGACATTTTAAACCTCTCAATTAAAAATTGTGTTATACAATTGAACCACCTTCATACCATCGAACTGCCTTCGACTTTTCAGAGGCTTGAAGGTTGAAAGGGGGTCAGTAGGCAAGGAAAGATAAATCAATTTTTCCAAAGTCCAAATATTTATCTATTCCCAAGTTGTTAAGTAAAATTATAGGTTTACTGACCTATAAACAGCATAATTTTTACCTTGACATCACCTCCTCATTTAATCCCATTATTCATTCCAGCCGCAACCGCAGCCCCGGATCACCAAACAAAGTAAACATTTTCAGAATACTGTGCCGGCACATTTTTTTTATAATAAAATCAATAATCTGTAGGTTTATCATACTGGCATTGGCCTAACGGGTGCGTCCCACGCGCAAATCAGGTTTTGTGTGTGGATTGAGAGTGCGTAGGACGCGCCAATTCAATGGGTCAAAAACGGATTTTCTATGCGTATACCTTCAATCAATTGTCCGTGATTTAAGTCTTCTGTCAAAATGCGTTTTGCGCCACCCTGCTTCGCTGCCGCAATAATCAGCGCATCCCAAAAAGATAACAGATTACGTTCTGCAATTTCCGAAGCCAATAGAATCGTTTCTGGC
>JBDLJY010000578.1:0-3177 GCA_039714115.1 Pseudomonadota bacterium
AAACGAGCCTCACTAAGGTGGAGATATAGTCTATGCTACTGGAAACAGTGGAAAAACATGCGATGTCGGCTCATCACATCCTGGGGCTGTAGTCGGTCCCAAGGGTATGGCTGTTCGCCATTTAAAGTGGTACGCGAGCTGGGTTTAGAACGTCGTGAGACAGTAAATGACCTTGCTGTCTAAAAATTTAGCTAAATGCTGGAAAAACCGAGTATCCACATCTACTTCTTAAATCCTCATGTAAGAAGTGATAATGATTGTGGTGCGGTCAATCAGCAGGAAAGATCAAGGTTAAAAATGGATAATCATTACATTGCAGGATTCGTGGATGGTGAAGGGAGTTTCCATGTTGCCTTTCAAAAGAATCCGAGTGTGAGATTAGGTTGGCAGGCAGTGCCTGAATTTCAGATAAGCCAAAATTGGCACGCGGAGCGGGTGTTGCAACTCATTCAAGAGAGATTGGATTGTGGTTATATTAAACCAAACCATATTAAGAATGAGCGTGATAAAACACTTGTATTCGTAGTCAGAAATAGAAACGATCTATTACAAAAGATTATTCCATTTTTTGATAAGTATCCTTTGTACACAGAGAAGAAAAATGACTTTATTCGATTCAAACAGATTGTGAAAATGATGGAGCGAGGCGATCATCTTTCGATTGATGGATTCTCTGAAATTGTTGAGTTAGCTTACTCAATGAATGCAAATGGTTCTTATAGAAAAGTTAAGAAAGAAAAAATATTAACTACCTTGAAATCCTCAGAGGCCATACGCTAGACGCAACATAAAATGTTGTGAAGATATGGTCCGAACCATATAGCGATATATGGATTCCGTGAAAAAGAGTAGCGGAACGCCATTACTTGGTAATGGTCAGTAAACTCTATACTATGAGTTGAAAGTAACAGATTTGTCGGTCCCTATCTACCGCGGGCGTTGGAAATTTGAGAAGAGCTGCTCCTAGTACGAGAGGACCGGAGTGGACGTACCTCTGGTGTTCCAGTTATCATGCCAATGGTATTGCTGGGTAGCTATGTACGGACGGGATAACCGCTGAAAGCATCTAAGCGGGAAGCCTCCTTCAAGATTAGATTTCCCGACCCTTTATGGGTCCTCAAGGTCCGTTGAAGACTACGACGTTGATAGGCGGGATGTGGAAGTGCAGTAATGTATGAAGCTAACCCGTACTAATTGACCGTGAGGCTTGACCCTATAACACCCAAGAGTTTTGGTGTTATGTGTTGAGAATGTAATATATATGATGACATCAGCTTCCTAAGTTTTTTTGTTGGTATCTACCAACGCACCGTTTTTCCTGGCGGCCATAGCAAGTGTGAACCACCCGACTCCATCTCGAACTCGGAAGTGAAACCGCTTAGCGCCGATGATAGTGTGGGGTCTCCCCATGTGAAAGTAGGACACTGCCAGGGATTCAATTTATCGAACCCCCGTAAGAAGTTTTTCTTACGGGGGTTTTTTATTGTCCAGAGCTAAGTACCTGAGCATACAAATCATGCTCATCCGCCCCCACAATTGTCACCTCAACAAATTCTCCCTGAACTAAATTCAAATTCTCTTCGTTCTCGATCACCACCACGCCATCTATCTCCGGTGCCTCGGCTGCACTTCGAGCATAAATAGCATCGGGTGTCACCTCATCTACCAGCACCATCACACTTTCGCCCACCCTTTTTTGAAGCTTGTCCGCACTAATGGCACTTTGCGCTGCCATAAAACGGGCTAAGCGTTCCTCCTTGATTTCTTCTGGGACCGCACAGGGCAACGCATTAGCCGCTGCACCTTCTACGGGAGAATAAGCAAAAGCACCCACCCGATCCAAGCGAGCCTCTTGGATAAATGCCAACAATCTTTCAAAATCCTGCTCAGTTTCACCGGGAAAACCAACAATAAATGTGCTACGCAAGCTAATATAGGGACAAAGTTCGCGCCAATGGGCAATACGGCGTAACATATTTTCACTATCAGCGGGGCGGCGCATAGCCTTGAGAATAGTTGGGCTACCATGTTGCAGTGGCACATCCAGATAAGGCAGCACCAAACCCTCAGCCATTAACCCCACCAATTGATCAACGTGAGGATAAGGATAAACATAATGCAGCCGCACCCAAGCACCGAGATTTCCCAAACTACGAGCCAGTTCAACAATACGGGTTTTGAGTGGGCTACCCTGCCAAAAGTCTAAGCGATATTGAGTATCAACACCGTAGGCTGCCGTATCCTGAGAAACTATGAGCAACTCCCGCACACCGGCCCCAACAAGCTGTTCAGCTTCATCTAAGACCTCCCCAATGGGGCGACTTACTAAGCGTCCGCGCATGGTGGGGATAATGCAAAAACGACATTTTTGGTTACAACCTTCGGCAATTTTTAAATATGCATAGTGACGTGGCGTGAGCTTGATGCCACCGGGGGGCACCAAATCAGTGTAAGGATCATGTTGCGGCGGCAGTTCGGCATGGATCGCCGCCATCACCTCGTCCAAGGCATTTGGCCCCGTCACTGCTAACACTTCTGGATAGCTTTCCTTAATCGCATCACCACGCGCCCCCAGACAGCCAGTAACGATCACTTTGCCATTTTCCGCCAGTGCCTCGCCAATCGCGTCTAAAGATTCTTCCACCGCCTCATCAATAAAACCGCAGGTATTGACTACAACAAGCTTAGCGTCTTCGTAGTTGGGGCTGATCAAATAACCCTCAGCTCGCAATTGGGTGAGAATGCGCTCCGAATCCACAGTAGCTTTGGGGCAACCAAGAGAAATAAAACCGATTTTGGCGTTAATCATAATAGTATTTGTTTACAATGAAAAATAAATTAATCTAAATCTTGAGCGATGCTGAACAATAATTTTAGCCGCGATCATACAGCGGAAACAAATTCTGACGGTTTATGCATAGTAAATATTTTGCTAACAAATATTAATAATATATTACAAAACTAAGTCTTATCGAAGGGGCCCAGAAAAATAGTTAAATATTTTCTTGACAAATTATAATTTGTTTAGTACGCTACCACGCGCACGAGTCGATGGTATGAATAATATTTAACAAAATAGTGCGGCTCGTTTGGCCTAATGATAACCATAAGTTAATCTTTGATTAATACTGTGGGTGAAAATAAAGCCGATTTATAGAACTTATGTCATGGTGCGAT
>JBDLJY010000579.1:0-3175 GCA_039714115.1 Pseudomonadota bacterium
GTTAACATATTAGAATCTGTATATGGCTTTAAGATAAGATCTTACAGTATGCATAATCCGTCAATGCATGGTAAATTTATTAAAATAAATGGATTAATAGATGCATACAGAGCAGATATCTTTAACGATGAAAGCTATATCTCAGATTCCTGTTTTTCTTTTCGAGGAAAAAAACCTGAAGTAATGATAGAAAAATCAAAACAACGATTAGTATGTTTACTAACTCATCCAGCACACTATTTTGCCCAAGAGAAAATTTCATATCAAATTCCACTTGAGCGTATGGTCATTAATTACTTTTCCAAATTGCATACAGGTTTAAAAGTTAATCAAACATATGCAAATCAATTTCAACAATATGATGGCTTATGGAGAAGGCTGCTTGGAGAATATTTGAATGGTTAGTGCTATTGAAATTGCGAATTTTTTGGAAGAAATAGGACAGCTGAGTGACTGGAATACGGTTTCCTCTTCAGCAAAGGGAGTGTCTTCTCTGGAAAATCAAAAACATGATACATTGTCTTGGTTAAAATTAAATACTTATGATCTCAATCAACTTTGCTGTACGATATTAATTGTTAATGAAACATTTAATCGCTCTTCTGATTCCATAGCGATTATTAAAACGCCTGAGCCTCGCAAGGCATTTGCAAAAGTCGTAAAAAAGTTTTTTGCTAATATCCCTGTCAACACAGGATGTATCAGTCCATCAGCAACAGTTCATAAATCATCTGTATTAGGACACAATGTTACCATAAAAGAAAATGTGGTTATTGGGGCAAGTTGTCAAATTGGTGATAACGTTATAATTCACCCAAACGTTACCTTATATGATTGCGTGACAATAGGTAATCAGGTAGAGATACATGCAGGTTCCATTATCGGATCATATGGATTTGGATATATAAAAAATAATGATGGTACTTATGAAAAAATGCCTCATATGGGTGGGGTGACAATAGAAAATGACGTTGAGATAGGGGCTAATACTACCATAGATAGAGGTGTTATTGATGATACCTATATTGGAAAGGGGACAAAAATAGATAATCTATGTCACATTTCCCATAACGTTGTCATTGAAGAACAATGTATAATATCCGCCGGTGTAATAATTGGAGGTTCTGTGAATATTGGGGAAGGTTCAACTATATGGATGAATTCTTCGTTAAGAGATGGTATAATAATAGGAAAAAATGTAATTGTATCCCTTGCGTCAGCAGTGGCGACTGAAAAAGTACAGAATAATACACAAGTAACCGGTGTTTATGCTGACTTACATGAAGAATATATACAAAAAATGATAGTAATCAATAGAATGATGAGAAAGCGAAAGAATTGATAAGCAATCACAAAGTCGAAGTTTTTGTACTGAATTTTGATGGAACATGTTAACTTATAACAGTTAACTATTGTTATATGGTATCAGTTAACAGCTTACTTTAAAATACCCTAAAATGTACTTATTTTTGAAATAGGAGCACTATTCAGATGAGAATCCATTTTGTAGGAAATGTTTGTAACAATCATTATGTGTTCGCGAAAGGGTTGCGCTCTATGGGCGTGGATGCCCATTTATTCTTGACTCCATTCGATCTTCCGTGTGCCCAACATCGACCAGAGAGTGAAGACAGTGAACTGAGCAAAGGATATCCTGATTGGATACATACTATGTCACAAAGTATACCAAGACCAATTGTTTCAATTCCCCGTAAGTATCTTTCCGAGATTTTGGCTTGTGATCTCGTGGATACACATGGTAATCATGCTTATCATATAAGAAATAAAGTACCATATGTCATCCATCCCTATGGCGCAGACTTTTATGACTTACCTTTTATAATTCCAGAATATAGTCGATTAGATATTAGGTTTCCTTTTATATTTTTTCAGCATCACTTTTTTACCAAACGTCGGTTCAGGCAGAATTATTCTGATGCCTCCGCTATTATCATGGGGCATTATGATAGGTTATGGAAGCAGGGGTATGAAAAATTGTTGCTATCTAAGAAAATTGCGCCGATTCCTTTGAGTATTGATACCGATAAGTTTTCATTTTGTGCCAATAGAGGAGATGTATTCAGAAAAAAGTATCCTAAATTTAAGTTTTTTATATTTCAGACAGCAAGACAGGTGTGGACACCGAAAACCGTAAAGAGGCTGGGCTCAAAGAGAAATGATATCCTGTTTAAGGGCTTTTCAATTTTTGCCCAAGCTCATAAAGATGCGCTGCTCGTGCTAGTAGATAAGGGGGATCCCGATATTGATAAATCTAAGACTCTAATTAGAGAATTAGGAATACAGGATTCAGTTATATGGATTGAATCAATGAAACGTTATGAATTGATAAAATATTTACATTCCTGTGATTTGTTTATCGATTCGTTTGCTACTGGTGGCCATGGTTGTACTGCTTTAGAAGCTATGAGTTGTGGTGCGCCAGTTATGATGTATCTCAATTCAAAGAGATATAACCAAATTTTAGGAGAGACACCGCCATTGATTAATGTCAAGACTCCTGAGGCATTAGCTGAGAAGATGGCATATTATTATAAACATCAAGACAAGTTGCGTGATGTTGCGATAAAGCAAAGGGATTTTGTAGAACGACGACACTCCCTAAATGCAGTTTGTGGTGAACTCATAAAACTCTATGAAGATATAATCAAAGGACAAAACAAATATCATTATATAGATCAACAAGCTTTTCTATAAACATATACTCTAAACGGTTAAATTTTTTGCAGGACAGGGTTGCAAACCCCGTCCAGCGACAAAATTATAAAATTTGACCATTTGCAGTATAATACAACTCAGAAAAAAACATTGATTCAAATTGAAAAAATTACTACCCTCATTCGCTTTTTCTGGTCTTCTTAAAACCGCCTTGAAGGACAGTAGTTTTTACTTGATAGCCAACATAGCAGTCAAGTTAATGAGTATCTTGGTGATACCGGTCCTTACACGTTCTTTCAGTATAGAGGATTTTGCCATCTTTGATTTATTTCTAGTGCTTAATAATTTTTTAGTGACGATGATGACATTAGGTATGGAGTCTGGTATTGCCCTATTACTTGCCGAATCACAAGACGACAAAACACCTCTGTCTTTCTTATTTGTATTTTCTCTGGTAAGTGGTTTGATAGCAACAATGCTCATCTGGAGCTTATTCATT
>JBDLJY010000580.1:0-3172 GCA_039714115.1 Pseudomonadota bacterium
TTTATGGTTGCCCTCTTAACCCAATGCCAGTATGATAACCCCCCCAAATCAGACCTGCCATGTATCCAAAACATGGCAGGTCGTTGTAAATTAAAGGGCAGATTGATCTGACCGGTTTTTGACACCTGTCAGGTTTGTCTTAACTTAATGGCATTGCCTCTTAACCACCCCTTCGGGCAGCGTGATATTAGATTAAGATTTCGACACCTTTTGCCACACCACTCGTTCAAAACCCACCGCCACCACGCTAATCAGTTGTAACCGTAACGATTTGCCATATTTATACTTTAAGCGAGACTGATAATCAAGCAATTGTTTTTTAGATTCTGCCAATTTTTGTTTGACGGGGGTTAAAGCTTTGAGTTCATCAATACTTTTCTTGCGAGCTTTCTCTCCGCTCAAGCCCACTTCTGATAAATTTAAGTATTTAAATTCCAAGACAAAATCATAAAGAGGATATTTGCGTTGCTCTGGACGCATAATCATCGTCAAATCAGCATATCGCCGTTCTAGCGGCAATTCTGAGTCCATAACGTAAAATACATCGTCAAATAGCACCGTTAAAAAAGCCGTTTTGATCGTCAATTCATTTGCCCAGCTATAATCACGATTATCAAACACTCTAAAATAACGTTGCTCCATAAAATCACATGCTGCTTGTAAATCGCCGGTTTGATAAAAATGCTTTGCGATCTGGCGAGCTTCGGAGCGTTCCGTATCAATGGGTAGAAACCTTTCAAAAAGCCGCTCCACATAGAGCTTTCGCGCTACTAAATTTGGAATTTTGAAACGCAAATCTCCAAACTCGGTTTCCCCATTAAAGGTTAAAATGCCTAAGTAATAAAGCAGAGAAACGATAAAGGTGGTGTCTTTAGTGGCATTTAACATGTCATCAACACTGAAACGATTCGCTAATTCGGTGAGGCTCAAAGGCGGTATCTCATTCAGCGCTTGAAAGATGATAGGCTCTCCATTTGGTAAGCCGGAAATATAAGCGAGCTTGCTCCGATCTATCGCTAAGTTGTTATCCAACATCATGCGCGGAAATTGGCAATGATGTTGAAAACGTTTCAGAAAATAAAGTGCTAAGGTGGGGTTATAAATAAGTTCATTAATTCTCTCGCTAAAACAGTAGCCATTATAAAATTGTTGCATTAGGGTTAAGGCATCTTCTCCCTTTTGTGGGGAATACTGACATTCTTTGACGATTTTAGTCAAAACTGCTCTGAGTTCGGATTCTCGAAAGCCACATAAATCATTAAATTCAGGCTCGAAATAAATGTCTTCTGCCACATTGTAAGCACTGGTGATGTCACTCATGAGCACTGGTGAGACTCCGGTGATAAAAAACCGTTCTAAACCTCGCCCACTACTGGCTGATTTGACTGCTTTGAAAATGGCTTTAAGTGAACCTTCAGCCGATAGCAGTGCTTTGTAGCGGCTGGGGCTGATTTCGCTACGTCCCATCATGACTTCATTTGCAAAATTGTCGTATTCGTCAATTAACAGATAAAGGCGATAGTGTGATAATCGCACCGCTGTCAGGAGCGATTGAAAAGAGGCTTGTGCATCAACCGGCTCTATTTCAATGTTGACGGATAGCCAAGGTTGATAGTAAAGTGCAAATTCTTGAATGCGTTTGTTGAGATAGCGATGTAATGCTTGCTGAGTCTCGCGTGCGTCTCCTTGGGGACTGACATTTGAAAAGTCCCAAGTCATCACAAAGTATTGATTATGCTTGGGTGTGGGATTTTGCCCAATCGCTAAATCCCCAAACAAGCTTTCAAATTCATCCGCTTTTGCTACATCATAGTAGTTTTCTAGCATTGATAAAAGCAGACTTTTTCCAAATCGCCGGGGGCGTAGGAATAGCAGTTGTAAACCGGCTTTTTCAATTAATGGAATGTGTGAGGTGCGATCTACATAAAAATAGTTTTCGGTTCTCAGTAGATAAAAATCACTGATGCCATACGAAAATTCTAGCATGTTTTTTTTCTCCTCTTAATTTGAGTTCTAATATAGTATGTACCTATTTTTGATAAACTCAATATGTGGTTAAAAAAATTTCGCTAGTGCAGGAGAGCGGAAATGTCTAAACTTAGTGAATATCACACTTTAAATTGCACCAATTCATACCTATTTGAGTTTAGTAGCGGTGAGCCGCTGCAAGAATCTCATTGAATGCTGTAGTTATCAGGAGACATTTAACCATGTTGACGATGGAATTACCTCAACCGTTACAACAAGAATTTGAACAAACTGCCCAAAAGTTTTATGTCCATGATGGCGTGAAACGAGCAATGATTGAAGCGATAAAATTATGGTTAGCGATGCAGCGCAAACGCCAGATGGAGGCTGAGGCAAAAGCCAATAACCAAACTTTTAAAAACATCCAAGCTGAAATCGAAAAAGATCATTTTGGTAAGTGGATTGTCATAGCGCATGGACAATTACAGGGCGTGGGTGACTCATTAGCAGAAATCAACCACTTAGCACCTGATGCTCAACATAGAATTGTCATGCAAGTCGGTGAACGTCGCCCCAAGGAGGTGGAACTAGGATGGCAGATAGCGTTAGATTAACTTGTTGGCCCTCACCTGATCGCTTAGTCATTGGTATAAAACTTAAGAACTTGCTTGGTCAATTGCACAGTGAAGTTGAGGAATTAGTTCAAATAGATACAGGATATAGCGAAGAGCTTTTAGTGCCTTACTCCCTATTTGAAAAGCTTAACCTGCAACTTTGGTGTTTACCTGAGCAACAAAAGCCAGTCGGTTCCACTGTTACAGGGCAACTTATTCATTTCATTGAAGCTTACGCTGAAGTTATTATTCCTAAGACTGGTGAACAGTACCCTGTTATTGTCCAAACCTTTGTTGGAAATACTCGTTTTTTGATTGGCAGGGCTTTTTTGCGTCGCATCAAGGTAATATTTGATGGCCCTGGCAACCAGACTTGTTTACTGACTCCCATTTCATCTTAAATATCTTGGGATAAAGTTACAACGGATTGGCGTGCTTCGGCGGATAAGGAGTTGTCAATGCCACGAATAAATCCGTTTAAGTTCCCTACGGGACTAATCCGTTGTACTTTTCTGAGCACTTAAAAGCACTAGGGCTTCGACACTTTTTGCCACACCACTCGCTCAAAACGCTGCTCCATAAAATCACAC
>JBDLJY010000581.1:0-3139 GCA_039714115.1 Pseudomonadota bacterium
TGCAACCCTGTCCGTAATGTTACAGCCTAGAAATGTTACGGACGGATTGCAAATCCCGTCCGGCTAAAAAAAATCCCTGTTTATATTTAATCCCTGTAGTTATTGAGGTTGCTCCCGGTTTATATTGTATTTTTAATGACAGTATAAATTTATAAAATTATCTTTGAGGTACTTGGTTTGTAGGGACTATCTTGACACGACCATAAGTTATGGTAGAATGCGCCCCGACTAAGTACGACTGGTTCTTGCCATATCATGCTGCCCATGTATGGCCCTGACTACGGTTCAGTTGAACATTGCATAATAGTTCGCGTTAAAAAATTTCCACTTTCTTTATTTACAGAGGTAAAATAACTTATGTTAAAAACCATCCCCCTTTTTTTGAGAGGGCTACTTGTTTTTTTCTTGCTGTTTAACTTGGCGACTGTAGGCTATGCACAACAGGGAGAACCAGGTGAAAAACTGCGCGTCGTCACTAAGCCATTCGAGCCGTTTGTCATTCCACAGGATGACAATAAATATGCTGGCTTCAGCATTGACTTGTGGAAAACCATTGCGGCGGAAATGGATGTAGAATATGAATTGTATGGGGTAGAAACCCTGACGGATTTTCTTGATGCGGTGCAGCGTGGTGAAGCGGATATCGGCATTGCCGGCATTAGCATGACGGCGGAACGAGAAGAAAAGTTCGACTTTTCTTTCAGCTTTTTCGAGTCTGGCCTACAAATTATGGTTTTAGATCAGTCCGATGCACCAATGAGTGCTGTTTTAAGTGAGCTACTTTCTTTCAAACTGTTCTATCCGTTGGGCATTTTGTTGCTACTCCTGCTGATTGCCGCTCATATTATCTGGTTAGCAGAACGACGTGATAATCCAGACTTTTCAAAGGGCTATTTTCATGGAATTGGGGATGGCTTATGGTGGGCGGCTGTGACGGTAACGACGGTTGGCTATGGCGATAAAACGCCACGAGGATTTTTGGGTCGATTGTTTGGGTTGTTTTGGATATTTATCGGCCTGTTCATTATAGCCTCTTTTACGGCAACGGTAACAACGACACTCACCCTTAATCAGTTACAAGGGACAATCAATGGTCCTGGGGATCTCTTAGGCAAACGAGTCGCCACGGTTCAGAGCAGTACGGCTGATCAATATCTCTCTGAGCTACAGATGAATGTCGTTAAATATGATGACATTTATAAGGCTTATCAAGCTTTGGAACAAGGTCAAGTAGAGGCTGTGGTTTATGATGCCCCAGTGCTACAATACTACGAGACTCACAAGGGCAAAGGAAAGGTAAAAACCGTCGGTCTCCGTTTTAAGAAGGAAAGTTACGGCATTGCCTTGCCCACTGACAGTCCTCACCAAGAAGAGATAAACAAGACACTCCTGAAACTCAAGGAAAACGGAGTACGTGACGAAATAGAGAAAAAGTGGTTTGGTTCTTAAGGGCGATGCGGCTAAATAAAATACTACTACAATCAATTGTAAAAAGAAACCAAGTTTCGGGCAAGGTTTCTCGCTGGATAAATAAACTGTCGAACAGCACCAGGGCAGTGATGACGTCCAAACATCCCCCGGACCCAACAAACTTTCTTGATTATCCTTGGGAGGAATAAATGTACGAGATGGCTGATTCCCGATATTCAGTACCACGACAGCGTTGTCAGCCAGCGTTCCAAATCCTGCATAATGATAGACACTATAACGGTAAGTACCCGGTCTGAATTGATCAGTTTCGGTGGGCGGAGTAATGGTAACGGTTTCCGGCCCATAGGAGAACCTATCATCTACATCTAGGACAGCTACACCATCGCCAGAATTTTTATAATCCCAATAGATATGAAAACGGTCCGCCTCGTTTATGTCTCCTTCAGGCAGCCCGGGCGCTGGGCCTGTCATATGGGCATCCAGGTCGTTAGGTTCTTCGCCCCAAGTCAGAATAACGCGCATTTCCTTAGACGACAATATTGGGCTCAAAGCAACAGATAGCTGTGGATTGTCATCACAGACAAGATCCACATTTCTTGAGGCGCTTATGAAACCAGTGTGACTAACGACCACTTCTTTGACACCTTCCGAGAGTTCACTAAATGATGCTATACCGGTTTCATCCGTACTGCCTGACACATCACCCACAGTGACATTGACGTCGGGCAAATTCTCACCAGTGACGGCATGATTCACCAAGACGCTTAAATCTAAAAATTTGTTGATGGACGTCCAAGATAAATCTTGGACTCCTACCAAAAGACTATATTAATGTTTATCCTTGTTTATATCTCGACATAAACCTATGCGTTTTACAACCCTTGACGAATGGCTAGATTGGCAAACTTCGCTACATCCCCGTGAAATAGAATTAGGGCTCACTCGTTGTCGCACAGTTGCCCAACGCTTGAATTTATTACCACTTCAATTTCCTATCATCAGCGTTGCTGGTACTAACGGCAAAGGCTCTAGTGTTATCCTACTAGATGCCATCTTATCCGCCGCAGGTTTAAGCGTCGGTCGTTTTACTTCTCCCCATTTATTACGTTATAACGAGCGTATTTCTGTTGCCGGGACTGATGCCAATGACGCTCAAATATGTCAAGCCTTCAAATTAATTGAAGAAGTCCGCGACGACATCTCTCTGACCTTTTTTGAATTTTCTACCTTAGCCGCCCTGTTAATATTTCAGCACAAAGAGGTTGACTTGGCAGTGCTTGAAGTCGGATTAGGGGGACGCTTGGATGCCGTGAATATCGTTGAACCGGAAATTGCCTTAGTTACGGCGATAGATATAGATCATGTCGAATGGTTGGGGCATGATAGAGAAAGCATTGGATTTGAAAAAGCCGGGATTTTTCGAGCGCGGCGCCCCGCCGTTTGCTCCGATCCTAAGCCTCCGCAGAGATTGATTAAACACGCAGAACAGTTGCAAGCCCCATTATATTATTTAGATCGTGATTTTGCTTACAAAAAATCTGGTGATAAAACGTGGTTTTGGCGACTGATTAATAAACGAGGTGTTTTTAAAGAACAAGGATTATTGCCTTTGCCCAATCTACCCGGCGATTTTCAATTGCAAAATGCAGCGGGCGTGTTGATGGTGCTTGAATTGTTAAACTTTCCGGTGCCAGAGGCGGCAATACAT
>JBDLJY010000582.1:0-3134 GCA_039714115.1 Pseudomonadota bacterium
CCTTTTTGGGTAGGTTCTCTACAATCTCAATTTCTTCTGCTGTCAAATCATACAATTGATAAACCAATTGATCAATCTGTTTATCAGTTGCCTCAATTTGCCGCTTGAGGATGTTTTTCATTTGCGGCTCTTTAGCGGCGGCGAGTTTTTGGTTGAGTGTTAGCATGATTTCAACCAGTTGTACTATTTTATCATGGTTGCTTTTGTCTGTTGGGCGGATAGGCAGTTTTTGGACATACATCGGTTTATATTCAAAATATCCGCCTCGTTTGGTTGAGGCTATTGAATGAAGTACAAAATCTAATACTTTAGAATTTAACAATCCCAATAAGTACAAATCATCGCTGGCGATAATTGAGGTTTTGTCATTAGAATAGAAACCTAAGTTATCAAAGGTATATGAAGCTTTTTGAACAATAGCGGGAATAATAATCTTCGGCTTTTCAAATTCTTGATAATAAGCAATCGTATCCTGAATTTCATACCACTGATAACCACCCTGTTTGCGTCCTTGCCACGCTTCTGCTTCCCAGTTTTTAGGCTTTGGCATAAGCGGTTTTTTAAACTGACGAAGGTGCCGTTCTATCGCGGGATATTTTTTAATCTCCACACCGCGACGAGTGAAAATAAAATAATGCTCACACTTAACCGGCTGATAACGTTTAATATCCCTACCCAATAAAAACGGCTTAATCAATTCCTCACTTTTGGCATCGTTGGCAATCAATTTCTCTCGCGTTTTGCCGTCAATTACAAAGGCTTCATTAAGCCCGGTTAAAATACCGCGATAAATTTTGCCCTCAACATATTCATTTAGCGGTACGCCTTGGTGGTGCAATTTGTCTAAAAGTGCTTGAGTCTTTTTATCGGCTAATGACCAAGCTTCATCATTTAATTTTGATTGCTCAAGACGATAAGCATGAGCGTCAACCTCAGTTTTTAAATCCTCAAAATCCAGTGTGTTAATTGCGGCTACTTGAAAGCTGGCTTGAGGTAAAGCTTTCTGGACTCTTAAAATACACGGATAAGTGGTGGCTTGCTGAAACACCGGCAAATCACCAAAATCAGTGATTTCCATTAACTGTTGCTGTTTCAGCCATTGGCGTAGTGGTTTACCATAATTGGCTCGCAGCCATTTATTGGCGACAATCATGCCAAATCGTCCTTTGTCACGTAGCAGGGAGATGCCTTTTTCAATGAAATAAACGTATAAATCCGCGACACCATGATAAAGGCGGTAGTGGTCTGCAAAGTAAGATTTTGATTCACTTAAGAATTCTTGTCGCACGTAGGGTGGATTTCCAATCACGGCATCAAAGCCCCCAGCTTTCATCACCTCGGCAAATTCACTCTCCCAATCAAAGGCATTAATCTGATACAAGGTTTCTTCATCCAATAGCCCCAATTGTTGATTGTGATAAAAATCGTTGCTAACAAGTGAGTTACCACATTTAATGTTGTTATCTATATCTGGCAAAACACGCTTTTTAAATAGGGACAGTTGCGAAATGACGCTTTGTTCGTCTTCTAACACTTTGAGTAGTAAAGACAGTTTGGTGACTTCGACGGCTTGTGGATCAATATCTACCCCGTAAATATTGTCCAATAAAATGCGTTTACGCTCATCAATGGTTAATTTCCAAATGCCGCCACGGGCATGATAAAGGCGTGGTTTTCGTCCTTTGAGCCATTTTTCAGGTTCGGTTAAATATTGTTCTAAATGCCAATCGAGTAACAACTGATACGCGCCCAATAAGAATGAGCCTGAGCCACAAGCGGGATCTAGAATTTTCAAGCGGCTGGCGGCTTTGACTTTTTTTTCTTCTAATAACCGCCCTAGCGTTTGTTTAATAATATAGTTAACGATATAGCTGGGCGTATAATAAACGCCACCGGCTTTTTTGACTTCGGGTTTGTCTTCAATAATAACTTCATGTTTGGAAGTTATACGGATGACTTTACCTAAAAATTGCTCATAGACTTGCCCTAAAATGTCCGCAGGTAAAATTGAAAATTCATAAGGGCTATTGGGATAATAGAGATTTTTGATAATCTCCCTGAGAAGTCTATCAGCAATGTTTAAAGTAGGGGTTAAAGTGTCTGGTTTTTCACGCCCCTTTTCCGCTTTAAAATAAAATAAGCCCGAATCGTAACGATCATCAGCTTCATAAAATAACTCTAATAAGCGTTTATAAATCTGGGTACCGTTGGTTAGGCTTAATAAACGCCCATAATCTTCAATCCCCCGATCTTCGCAAATCCGCAGAAAAACTATGCGATCAATGGTTTGTTGGACAGCTAAGTTGAGTTGACGTTGCGTTAAACTTTCGAGGCAAAAGTTTTCCTGTAGGAAAACTTTTGCCTCGAAATGATTTGAAATGAGATGGTGGGCTAATTTTTCTCGCCATTGTGAGAGTTCTTCTAAAAAGGCGGCATCGACTTCGATAGCGCCTTTTGTTATCGCGGCTTGTTTGGCATATTGCTCAAATTGTCCTTGCCAAACGGCTTGAAAGGAAAACTGTGCGACTAATTTTTCCCAATGTTCAAGATAATCGGTGTATTTGAGATATAAAACCCGCGCCACGCTGGGGGCATCATCTTTTTGGGGTTTAACACGACAATCATAGACAGCAAATTCGGCAAAATTGGTTAAAATGCTTAAGGATAATTTGGCGTTCCAACCATAGCGGCGCAATTGATAGGCGGGTTCGGGATCATTTTTGAGGCTGATTGAAGGTTTTTTCGCCTCGACAAAAAATTTTCGGACTCCGCCCACTCGAAAGCTATAATCTGGGATTTTGGTGGCTCGTCCGATTTTCAGTGCGTCTTCATAAACAACTTGCCGATAAGGTTCTGCCAATCCAGCTTTGTTATCAACATCCCAACCTAAAGCGGTAAAAAAGGGATTGATAAAATCAATGCGGGTTTGGGCTTCGTTGTAGTTGCTGTCTTGGTAAGTAGATAGTTGAGCTTTAAAGCGTTTTACTAGGGCTTGGATTGTAGATATTGGCATAATTTAATTATTGTCCCGTGCAAGGTCAATGCCATTAAGTTAAGGACAAATAATTGATTTTTAAATAAAAAATCTGTGCTGGACGGTGTTTATCAGTTGTGTGGAGCTTAAGGAGCTGAGC
>JBDLJY010000583.1:0-3118 GCA_039714115.1 Pseudomonadota bacterium
ACTATTTTGCGTCTGTGAATTTACCATAAATAGCGAAAAACGTTTTTTTTCAGCCTTCCGTGTTCTCTGGCGACACTGGCAAACCATGCCTTGCCATGACATTTGGGCTTATTGGGGTGGGTTTTGCAATACCGCCTATATCATATTGATTAAATAAATCAATATCGAGCGGGTTTATTCGTTTATTTCCTAATTGATTTTTTCTTGTTTCGGGAAATCCGCTACGCTCCATTCCCGAAACAAAATATCGAGCCGGTTTATTCGTTTATTTCCTAATTCGCTGTCCTCAACAATTGTTTAGCAAGCGTAGGGTGCGTCCCACGCACCTTTTTGTCGGTGTAGAACAACTGTGCATGGATGGAAAGATGGTGCGTAGGACGCTCGCTGTTTTGCGGTAGCGTGAACGTCATTCAACAAAAAGTGTTAAAACACGACTTATTAGTCTTAACAGGAGTCCAAGATTTATCTTGGGCTAGGTAACAAATTATGAAATTTAAATCTGTCACAATTGAAAATTTTCGGGCGATTGAAAAAATTCAATTGCCACTACATAAACAATTAACTATATTAGTAGGAGAGAATGGCAGCGGCAAAACCAGCATTCTGGATGCCATCAGCATTGTTTTAGGAGAAATTCCTAAGCATTTTTGCGTTCAAAAAAGACGCTTTTTTGAAGAAAGTGACATTAATCCTTATGCGCCTTATATCAAAGTTCAACTTGAAAACATGGACGGTTTAAGTTGGCACTATCAATCACAAAAAGTACCTTATAACGGATTAAAAACAGATGAAAAATTGAGCTGCTTAAATGACTTACACAAATATTTAGATAAAATCATTGAGAATTTGAATGAATCTAAAACCGTTGAGATACCCGTGCTGGCTTACTATGGCATGAATCGTGACGCATTAAAAATACCAAAAGAGACTCAACTACACAGAGAATTTCATCGTCTTGAAGCATTGAAAAACGCTCTCAATGTCACCCCTGACTTTTGGGATGTTTTTGAATGGTTTTTCGCTCTGGAAAACTTTGAGCAAAGAGAAAAGATTGAGCGTCATGATTGGGATTATCAAATAACGCTTTTAAAAGCCGTTAGACACGCCATTTGTCGAATGATTCCGGGTGCTAGCAATCCCCGTACAAAAGTACAACCGTTACGATTTGTGGTAGATTTGGAAATTGAAGGAGCGAAAAAAGAAATTTTATCGCTTGAACAACTCAGTGCTGGTTATCGCGTTATGCTATCTTTAGTAATAGATTTAGCGCGTCGCATGGCTCAGGCAAATCCTCACCTAGAAGAAAAAGCAATTGAATCAGAAGCCATTGTGTTGATTGATGAAATTGACTTACACTTGCATCCTAAATGGCAGCAACATGTACTGGTTGATTTGATGAAGACTTTTCCAAACACACAATTTCTTGTGACGACTCACAGTGCATCCGTACTCACCACAGTCAAATCAGAAAATATTGTTGTTTTGTATTACAAGGACGGAAAACTAACCGCCAATTCACCCAGTTCAAATACTTATGGTGCCCAAACCGGACGAGTGCTTAACGAAATCATGGGTGTTGAACAACGACCTCCAGCAGAATTTAATGAGTTTACTCAATTGCTTGAACAATATAGCGAGTTAATCAAGCGTGACGAAGGAGAAGAACCGGAGGCCTTGAATTTGCGCTATAAACTTAATAGATTATCTGGCAACGATCCTGAATTACTTAAAGCGGATATGGAAATTCGGCGGCGGCGCGTACTTAAAAGGAAGAAAAAGGCATGAAAAAAGTTAAGCAACTCGAATCTGTTCCAGCTAATTTACAAGATTTTTTGAGAGAATATCCACCTGAAAAACGAGATATAAAAGATTGGAAAGCTTTTGGCAATGAGGGGGGGCAAGCTAAAAGTGAACTGATCCAAGCCTTGACTGATATTCAACATAGTTTGTGTGCCTATTGTGAAATTGAACTGGTTAAGCAAACGGATAAGGGGCCAATCTATGATCGTCAAATAGAACATTTTCACCCTAAGTCAGATATTCCTAGTGCGGTTGATTGGATGTTTGAAATAAGCAATTTATTCGCCGCATGTCGGGGCGGTTCTCAGATTCATCTGTTTGGTGAAGATTCACGTTTTAAGGATGATGAGCGTTGTTTAGAGCCTTATGAGAAAAATTATAGTTGCGGTGATACTAAAAAAGATGACAATTTAGACAATATCATTTTAAAACCTAGTGAATTACCCGATTCTCCGTCATTATTTGTGGTTTATGATGATGGTGCAATCAGTGTTGATGAAGAGGCTTGTCGTCAAACAGGGGTTGATATTGCAAAAGCTTCAGAAACGATCAAACGATTGAATTTAGATTGTGTGCGTTTGCGTAACGCCCGAAAAGCCATTTGGGAAAAATTGAATGATGATCTTGCCCTTGAATGGGAAAGTTTAGGTGATGAAGCAACCGATGATGATTTTGAGGTTTTGTTAGCACAAATGGCTGAAGAAATGCTGACGTGTGAACAGCCTTTTTTCACGACTATTCGTAGCTTTTTTGGTGTTCATGCTGAAGCCGTCCTCACTCAATCACCTCAAAACTGGATATAGTAAAAAAAAAGATTTATACTCAATCGGTTTCGTCAACTCAATTATGATGAGGTGATTACTATGTTGAATTTTGATTTGATGGACACTGTGGCGGGCAAACAGATATATGATATGGGATTACATAGAGGGCGACTGGACGTTTTAATGACTGTGCTCCTTGATGCCTTAGATACACGATTTGGAATTGTGCCCAACGAGATGGTTGACCAAATTGCTACCATTAATCGTCCAGATGTATTGGAAAACCTTCACAAAGAGGCCATCCTTTGCCCGGATATAGGCAGTTTTAGTGAGCGGATGTCGTCCTGAGCGGGCTTCCTACAGAAAAAATAACGACACGGATTACATTTAAAAAAAGGATAAATCAAAACCCAGATCAGATTAGGTTTTGACGGTTTTGACTTATCCCTTCTTAAATTTCAGCCTTCCGTGTTCTCTGGCGACACTGGCAAACCATGCCTCACCTTGCCATGACATTTGGGCTTATTGGGGTGGGTTTTGCAATACCGCCTATA
>JBDLJY010000584.1:0-3115 GCA_039714115.1 Pseudomonadota bacterium
TGCCGCTAGTTGTTGATATTTGTTGATAATATTTGGTATTTCGATGGTTTGCCCTACTTGCGCGGCGGCTAAATGGGGGGCGATGGGTGGTGCAAAGGCGTAAGGATTTATCCATTCGTAAGGTACATTTAAGCCACTTAATTTTAAAATTTGTTTGGCGTCGCTATTTCTCAATCCGGCTTTGCTCCGATGACAGCCTGAGGCTATGGGTTTCATGCCCGCCACTCGTAAGCCTTGATTTTTGAAATGTTGGATTAGTGCTAAAGTACACCATGTTTTGCCTATTTCGGTGTCGGTGCCGGTGATAAACCAAGATTGTTTCATTAAAATTTCTCTGTTGTTCAAGTTGGAGCGGAGCACGAAGGGCAACCATAAAGGATTGCCCCTACATTGACGGGTGGTTTGAATGAGTCTCTTATAGTAACTAAAGGCACCCTGCTAGTTGCCTGTTCTCCGCCCAGATATTAGCAGAGGACAAAAAAAAATGAAAACACTAATACCATTACTAATTTTCCCAATCTTCAATCCGCAAATTAGGAACGCGGGAAAACTCATCAGTATTATGAGTCACAACTGTGTTGTTATTTATACAATTTCGGTAATGGTAGTAGGAATATTTAAATTTTTTCTTGATGGTTTTAGTGCCAGACAAATCGAAAGCAACAGGGTATTGATACTGTTAAAAGAGAGCGTGGTAATGGCTCCAATATAAACAGGGCTCGACGTATTGAGGGGATTGATTATGATAAACTGCAAACCTCGCATTATCATAATGGCGATTTTAAAATAAAATCGGCTTAATTTAGCCTCATCTTTTATTAATGATTAACCGTTTGAGCGAAGTTATTTAGGAGTCCAAATCGACAACGCTGCTCGTTTGGGCATAAGATTTTTTTTATTAGAGATCACGTCAAGAAGAGAGATTCGTCCATGAATCTGAATTTGAGTTATTTCGCACAAACTAACTCAAATTGACGGGGAGGGGAGGATTTGCTAGCACCGGAGCGATTAATAGTTTAAAGCCATATCAGATTACTTAAAAAAAACCCATGACAATATATATATATAAGAGCCAATATGAAGTCGCTCTAGCTTTGGGGTAAAATGCGACTAAAGAAATCCGATTAATATTGAGCCAATTCTCTCAATCCATCAATTCCTATATTAACACCGGAGCTTTATTGTTTTGACTTATCCATTCTTAAATGTAATCCGTGTGATAAGTTATTTAGGAGTCCAAGATTTATCTTGGCGGAGCTTATATTAACACCGGAGTTTTATTGTTTTGACTTATCCATGTTTTTTGTTATCGTGGCAATTATCATACTGTCAATATATAGTTTTTCAGATAATTAATTTCACAAAGGGCAACCATAAAGGATTGCCCCTACAGGCGAATATTGTAGGGGCAATCAGGGGTGGTTGCTCTGAGCGTAATTATTTGCCGCTATTTTGTAGTTTATTTAATCGTTCTTCGAGTAGTGATATTTGGTCCTAAACGCACGAACTAACTCAAATTTTACAACGAATAACAATGTCAAAAAAATGACACTCATATTCAATGTATTGTTTTTATTAGATTATCAAATTTTACGATAAAATCACACTCACATAAGGCATTGTTTTTATTATATTCTATAATTTTACCCCCATTTTTCAGATCGGCTTCGTTTTGACTCTTATATGTTAGACTAATATTCTTAGTTCGGCATTTTTATTACGGGCGTGATTTGTCCAAAATAAATTTTGGACTCATGAAAGGATAAACTAAACCAGAATAAATATTCTTGCAGCGCGGAGTATCTACTTGATTAACTCCCATACATTACATAGCTTATGAGGATTGTAATTAGCAACATGAAAAAAATAATCTGGACTATTTTGGTTTTTGTTATCGTGGCAATAATCATACCTATAATTGTTAATGTCGTGTCTGATCTGATTTTTAGAAAAAGCCTTGCGTCTATGCCCAAGTCATGCCGTTGCCAATAATAATCTAGGGGTGCTCTTAGAAAAGCAACACGAATATGATCAGGCTCTGAAACGCTATCAACAAGCGATAAAGGCTGATTATAAGTCGGCATGGTTAGGCGTTGGCAGTATTTATTATCAACAAAAACAATTTCCTTTAAGCTTAGAAGCCTATTTACAGGTTTGTAATGAACACGAAACGGCGCGTGAGCGTGTCATCGAGTTATTGCGAGATCAGCGTTATAAAACCGCCAACGAAAAGGTGATTCTCAATCAAGAAAGCCTAGTATTGCTTTACGATAAAATCCGTTTAGAAAAACTCTATGATCAAGCGGCAGAATGTCGCAATAACTTTAGGGGTATAGCGGCAAAAGAGGAAAGCGGCAAACATGATTTAAGCTTAGTCAGTGAGACGCAATTGAATGAAATCGCCCATGCTTTATCAAAAGTGCCGGGAAAAATGGTGAAAATAAAAGGACATTCAGATAGACAAGGCTTTGCGGGCAAAAGCGAGTTAGAAAGCGATTCGCTAAACTTTGTTCTTTCAAAAAACCGCGCCAATTCGGTAAAACAAGCCCTAATAGAACGTGGCATAGCAAGCAGCCGTCTCAATATTTATGGCTATGGCGCTAGCCGTCCGTTGGTAAGGGGCTATGATCCTGTCATCTTGGCGAAAAATAGACGGGTGGAAATTGAGATTGATTAATGAAAAAAAACCTTGAATCGCGGATTTGACGGATGACACGGATGACACGGATTAAAAACATAAAAACACTCACTCACTTTTGATTTTGACTTTGATTTTTCTTTTGACTTTGATTTTAAATCCGCGTAATCAGTGTCATCCGTCAAATCCGCGATTCAAGTTTTTATAGGAGAAACAACGATGTATATAAAATATATTATCCTAACCCTAGTCACCCTGCTAGTTGGCTATTCTCCAGATTCGGAGACAACAGAAACCCCTGCCTCTAGTTCTGATAGAGCAATTAACTTCGCAACAGATAAAGTCGTATTACAGCTTGGACATTCCTCAATAGTTGAGTCCGTCGCGTTTTCCCCCGATGGCAAAACCGCCTTGTCGGGCAGTTGGGATGATACCGTAAAATGGTGGGATTTATCCAGCGGGCGCGTCATCAAGAGC
>JBDLJY010000585.1:0-3104 GCA_039714115.1 Pseudomonadota bacterium
TCGTTCCCACGCTCTGCGTCAATGCCATTAAGTTAAGCAGCTCATGGAGATTGCCAGCAACTATGTAGTGCTTAACAGAATTACTATTGATAGTGTGTGGCTGTCTCTATTCGCTGAAGACCCATAAAATAGCATAATTTTTTAACTTTGAAGATGATAGTTCGCTTACTAAACTGGCTGAAGAACTTTTGGTATGGTGTTGTGCGCTGGATCGTATTCGTGTTTAACCATCTCACTATGTTATATTAAAAGCGAGGTTTAAACTATCATCAGAAAGGGCAATAATAAAAAACCGGCAAAAACGGTGGTAAAAATGAAGACAAACCAACATTGCGCCGCCGTGTTTGAACCGAAACTGTAATGCTAACAGTCCAAAATAAATTTTGGACTCCTAGTATTTCTCGTTCCCACGCTCTGCGTGGGAACGAGAAAACCCAATGCCATTAAGTTAAGCCCATGACGTCTTTTTAAGGGCAACCACTTCGTGTAGGGGCAATCCTTTATGGTTGCCCTTGATCCCTCCTGCGTCGGGACAGGCTTAATAGCATTGACATTTAGCAAAAACCGATTTTAAATCTTATGAACAATCCAACCCATAACCAATTAATTCCCCGTTTCCGTCATTTTTTATTTGTCTATAAAAAAGAACAACTCGTTGGCTACCTCTATTTTGAAAAGGGACAACATCAATTTACCTACGACAGCCACTATCTTTGTCAACAAGAGGCTAAGCCAGTGTCACTAGACTTGCTATTGACTAAAATGGTTTTTGTCAGCGAGAGAATGTTTAATGTGTTTGAACAAGTGATATCAGAGGGGCAGGATAGGAAACTTTTGGAAAAAAAGCCGGATCAGCCAATGATTTTGATCTGTTGCCACTCTTAAAAGATATTTATGGCGATTTACAATTTTCTAAAACAGCCTTGCAATTTGATGATAAAGCAGACTCATTCACTTATGCGAATGTTAAAGCTGAAATATTTAGCGAAAATGATTTTCCAAATGTCTTAGACATGGCACTCGATATAGAAGAAAAAACACTCTTTCCTCCAAACAATAATCAGTTGAAAAATTTTCGCCCATCTGGTTTATCGGGGTTTCAACATAAACCTTACCAAGACAGCAACTACAACAAAACCCAAACCCGCACCGACTTCATCAACCCTTTTTTTAAAGCTTTAGGTTGGGATGTCCATAATGAAGAAGGCTTAGCAGAAGCGTATCGACACGTTGTCCATGAAGACGCACTGAAAATCGGACGAGCCACCAAAATGAACAGGGATTTCTTACCCGATTACAGTTTTCGCGTAGGCGGAGTACGCAAATTTTTTGTCGAAGCCAAAAAACCGTCAATCAATCTGAAAACGGATCGAGAACCCGCTTATCAATTGCGTCGCTATGGTTGGAACGCCAAATTATCGTTAAGCATTTTAACCAATTTTGCCGAATTTGCCGTTTATGATTGTCGTGTTAAACCCCAAAAAGATGATGCCCCCAGCGTGGCGCGTGTTTTCTACAATGGCGAGAAAAATTAGCACACCATCTCATTTCAAATCATGCCAGCTTAACGCAACGTCAACTCAACTTAGTCGTTCAACAAACGATTGATCGCATTGTTTTTCTGCGGATTTGCGAAGATCGGGGGATTGAAGATTATGGGCGTTTATTGAGCCTAACCAACGGCACCCAGATTTATAAACGCTTATTGGCGTTATTTTCTGAAGCTGATGATCGTTACCTACAAGGCGTATTAGTCTTAAGCCACCCGTAGTTATTTCTCCAACCATCGCCATTAGTACTATTATAAAGAGCCACAAGAGCTTCACACTCCGTCGATGGAATTTCAGTGACAGCCCCGCAATTAGTGGCAGTTTGGGCTAGTGGAGACATTAAAACTAATATTAATAATGTTAAGCTTATTTTGAACATAATAATTTTTTTCCTCGTTTAATCGTTGTGCTTTGAGTGAGCCATTATCTCATCTAAAAAAGATAAGGTCTAATTTGTCATTTATGGCCGTTACAAAACTCTACTGAGTATTATTCTATATTACTGTTTTTAATATATTATTTTTTATTTGATATTGTTTCGGTCGTAATGGCATTGTGGTTGCTCTCGCTCTGGCGCAATCTTTAGTTAAGTTTCGGGAAATCCGCTCCGCTCCATTCCCGAAACAACTGAATGTCGATAAACAACTAAATGCGACGGCACGGAGCAGGTTTATTTTTTTCGTTAAGTTCCCTACGGGAGGAATGGAGCGGATTTCACGAAGTCACAGTTTGTTGTTTCGAGAATGGAGCTGAGCGGATTTCCTCCCGTAGGGAACTTAAAGTCAAATCAAACCATGCTAACATGTTATGCACAATAGTCTGTTAGTTTTGTGGGGTAAATCCCTGTTTTCGTCAATCCCTGTACTGGGTTAAGATAGTACACAACTCAGCACAGGTATCTGGATCACCTAATGTGGCACCTCCAGTGGCCAATGTACCCACGCTGATGATGAATTTTGAACGTCGCAAGCTCCGTTACTTCGTTGCATCATTTTCCTGATCGTTGTCGTCAATGATGGGTACTGGAAAAGTCTTATCAGCGTCATCATCATCATTCCAATTCAAAGTGCCTGATGTTTGAGTATAATCGTCGGGGGCAGTAGCGGTATCGTTGCTGGTGGCATAGTCTATTGATACTGCGCCGTCACTACTGTTAGTACGGGTAACGGTGATGGTTGCTTGCGCTCAGTTTTCGTTTATGTTGTAGGTGGCGGAGGAGAATTGTAGTTTGCATTCTTGTTGGGGGCAGGGGGTTTGTGTCTCATCCCAACCGGGGTTGTAGCTGTCGAGCCATGCGATTAGTTCGGAATCGGAGGCGGTTAGGTGGTTGTTGTCTAATTTGAAATTGCTTCCCCATGGATCAGGTAAGGGTATATTACTGTTTTTAATATATTAATTTATATTTTATATTGTGTCGGTCGTAATGGCATTGTGGTTGCGCTCGCTCTAGCGCAATCTTTATTTGAACCGTGCTACGCCCTCAATGACGACGAATACCTATTGCCAGATTTATTTCCCACTCAAGAATCCACGTAGTAATACAACGGATTCGTT
>JBDLJY010000586.1:0-3099 GCA_039714115.1 Pseudomonadota bacterium
TTGATTTAAGTTATCTTGGGCAGTTTTGATTGCCGTTTCGATATTTTGCACCGAGACTGCCAAACCTTGTTGCTGCAAAGCCGCTTGAGTTTTAGCCACGCGCTCATCTTTGCGGATGATCTCGTGGAAAAAATAGAGCATGGCTTTGCCCAACAGATCACCTTGACTAAGAAATATGGCTAGGGTATCATCCACTTCAGCCAAGCTTTGCAACTCCGCTAATATTGACTGAGTAAAAGTTTCAGTGCTTTGATAATTGATCAAAGCCGCCAAATCAGCCTGATTAAACTGCTGAAGCTGAAATAGCTGATCTTTGTATTTAATCAACTGATTAAGCTGCCCAACAAATTGTTTGCGTAAAACCTCACCCGCTATGCCACGCGATTGGGCATAGGGTTGTAAATAATTGATTTCAATGGAATCAGCAAAATCGCGGGTGATTTTAGAATGGAGAAATTTCTGAACAAAAGCCAATTTTTGATCAGGCGCAGCCAAGCCGACGGTGATGGCAGTAAGCGCATAACCGTAGCTATCTTGACAGCCTTTAGTGATCTCATCAGCCCGAAAAGTGAAATGCTCTTTGAGAACTGAAATCGCCTCGCTGTTGTTTGAGACGACAATATCTGAGAAAAGTGTGCCTAAGCCAGATTGTATTAAAGGGGGTAGTGGCATGGTTTTTTTTACCTCTGGTTTTCTAGTCCAAAGCTGAAGCTTTGGACTCCAACAACAGCCCAAAGCGAGCAGCGTTAATATTATATAGAAAAGTATCCATAAAATCATTCCAAATCACAAAAATTTGTAGCCTCGGAATAAATTCCAAGACTAAAGAAATCAGATTTTTCCAAAAAATCTGATTTCTAGCAAGCGTAGGGTGCGTCCCACGCACCTTTTTTTTTCAAAAAATCGGATTTCTAGCAACTATAGATGCTATTTCTTGTGTTGGTGGCTCCGTATTGAGGCGAGAAATACGCCACGACTGTCCATATTCACAAAACCGCCCGAGCTGTTACCTTTTCCCTCTTCTTGGTAGTTTTGCACAAACGTCTCGGGAGAATGATGTACGAGTATTTCATGAGTTTCCGACTTTTAATCCCATATTTCGTCAATCCCTGTGCTGGGGGGGTTGGTTTGCGATAAGCCTTATCAAATTAGGGCTAAAAATAAATAATAATAGATTATTCAGCTAGTTACATAATTTAACCTGACTAATATTAATGTAAAATAAGTGTAAAAAATGTTTTGCAATCAGTTTCTAATTATGTTTAAATACACACCTGCCAATTCTTTGAAATCAGCAGGGGCCCAATTTTTGGAAATTTGTTAATTACTCAGGAATGTAAGGTACGCGTAAGGAAAACATTTATGAATAACAACTTAGAACCTAAAAAAATTGTTGACACAGTTGACTTACTCTATAAACGGATCAGCGAACGTTTTCCTGACTCCGGGCTTAGCAAAGTGTGTTTACAATTACATAGCATTGCAAAAGACTCTCAGTTACGTTATGAGTGGATTAGAAAACCTCATATTATGCTTCGAGTTGGCGTGGCTATAGTTATTACATTGATCCTTTTGATTGTGGGGATTGGGGTTAGTGCTACCGCAACATTTTCATCAATTCAAGAGATTGAATTTACCGATTTTTTTCAAGCATTAGAAGCTGGCATGAATACCGTCATACTTATAGGTGCCGCTTTATTATTTCTAGTGACGGTTGAAACTCGAAAAAAACGTAATCGAGCTATGATTGCGATTCATCAACTCCGCATCTTAGCTCATGTTATTGACATGCACCAGCTCACAAAAGCTCCAGAACGAGTTTTTTTTGACCAACACCAACAAAGAACCGCATCATCTCCACATGAAACGATGAATACTTTTGAATTAACACGCTATCTTGACTACTGTAGTGAGATGTTATCTCTTGTTGGTAAAATAGCTGCCTTATATGCTCAAGACTTTGATGATCAAGTAGTTTTAGGATCTGTCAATGACGTGGAAAATTTGACAACTGGTTTATCACGTAAAATATGGCAAAAAATAATGATTTTGTATCGGTTTAAACAAAAGTGATAATATCTTAGTTTAGGTAATACCATTTATCTAAACCAAACCCATCGGCGATTCTATAAGCCCACCCTACAAATCAATGCCAGTATGATAACCCCCCCCAAATCAGACCTGCCAGGTATCCAAAACATGGCAGGTCGTTGTAAATTAAAGGAAAAATTAACCTGACAGGTTTTTTACACCTGTCAGGTTTGTCTTAACTTAATGGCTCAAATCTGCTCGCCGCACGAACTAACTCAAATTTTAACGGAGCACCTTCTAAGATTTTTCTCTCAGATCAGCTTCATTTAGTCTTATATATAATTAATTAAAGCTTGTACGATTTTAAGTCTATTTTCAAATAGAGGCTAAAATGACGGAGCCATATAAATTATGGCTTGTGGGTTAGTGTGAGATACTCCGTCAACGCATTGATTGATTGGTAGGCTTGTCTAAGCCAATAAAATCAAGGCTTACACAATTTTTTTTAAGTCGATTAACGGAGCGTAGTCTCTATCCCTTCTAAAAACTAATCCCTGTAGTTTTTTTTCTCGTAGTAGTCGCCTATTACGAACCCTTAACTTAATATCCCGCAAAGCCAAAGTTTTAGTGGCTACCCCCTTCGCAGTCTCAATGCCATTAAGTTAAGACAAACCTGACAGGTGTCAAAAACCTGTCAGGTTAATTTTTTATTTAGTTTACAACGTGCCATGTTTTGGATACCTGGCAGGTCTGATTTTGGGGGGGTTATCATACTGGCATTGGTGTAAAAATAGGGTATGTTCTTTAAATTATCCTTGTAGTTAAAACATCAATGCCATTAAGTTAAGAGATATTGTAGGGTGGGCAACGTGTTTTTGTTGCCCACCGTATCGGGGCTGGTGGGCAACTACAAAAGAACGTCTTTGGGCTTAACTTAATGGCATTGGGGTGTGGGCTGTTTATAGTCTGTCCGTAATGTTTGTGCTCCGCTCAGTTGAAATGACAAGCAGATGATTCTTGAACTAATCCCCTTATTCCGTCAATCCCTGTACTGTCTGTCCGTGATGT
>JBDLJY010000587.1:0-3096 GCA_039714115.1 Pseudomonadota bacterium
CAGCACTGGTAATCAAGGCAGGATTAATCAATTGCCGAGAGAAGGTTTCTGCTCTTAGCGCAGTGAGAGATTTATAATCGGCTGTATTATTGAGAATGTTAGCAATTTTCGCAGCACTGCTCTCAGCCCCTGCTTTATCCACTCGAATATGGATTTTACCGGACAAAACCATAGTCATGGCAAAGACTTCGTCCCCTTTAGACTTTTCTACAGGGATAGCTTCACCCGTGAGTTGATGTTGATCAATCCCAGCCATGCCCCAAATAACATTTCCATCAGCAGGAATGATCTCCCCAGCACTAACCACTAAAATATCCCCTGCTTTAACTTCTGATAAGTCAATATGAATTTCTATATTATCTTTTAACAACCATACCTTTGCAGGAGCTTGTTGAAAAATATTCACTAACTCGTGACGTGATTCATTAGTTACTTGTGAAGTTAGGTAGTCTGATACTTTAGCAAAGGTTGACAACAAACTGGCAATAAAAAAACGCTTACCAATGATTGCGCCGAGGATGGTAATAATTACCAAGGTATCAATATCTATTCGCTTTTGCTTCAATAGACGCCAACTAGCAAAAAAATGATTTTTCTCCGCGTAAAGAATGAATGGTATTGAAAGATAAGCTAGCGGAGCATATAATAAATATCCTCCAGCAGACAAAACTAAGGCGGCAGAAAGACTGCTCAACTTCTGTGAATGACTATGTTGTTGCGTTTCTAAGCTTTTATGATCTTTTTCGGTTTTCTGGTGACACTGATTGCTTTGTCGCTGTTTTGCAAGGATGTCATGATTATGATTTTTATCTTGATTACGCCAAGATTTGTAGCCAGCAATTAGAGCACCACTTAGAATGAATGTTTCTAGGAGCATATTTTTTCCCTTAGAGCTTGTGAAAATGGTCTAAAAAAGCACTTAGGTTGGGCTTATGTAGGTTGGAGTGACGATAAGAACCTCTCAGATAAAAAACTTAGCAACGAATGATCCGACAGCTCTGCCGCCCTTGGCACAACATTGAGCCACAAACTACCATTAAAATTCAAAGCCTGACAATCATAAATCCCCTCATGCAAAATCGCTACCGTTTCGAGGCAAAAGTTTTTGCTCCGCAAAAACTTTTGCCTCGAAGCTTTGCCATCGAAGCCATAATTGTTGTCGCAATGCCGATATATCCAAGGCTGAATCTTTAGCAAGGTACACCACATCCCAATCCAATGTCAACTATCTATTTTTATGTGGAAATTGGCTTACCGAAATAGTTTTATAATTTATTCAACAACATCAATCGCTTGGATGATAGGGGCCGCTGTGAGTCTTTGTGAGCCAAAGTAAAAGTGTAGGCCCAAAAAGCTTGTCCCGAGCGTTAGCGAGGGATCGACATGGGCGAGACTTGCAGCGGCTTGAGCTATTGACAGTGCCTGCTCCGGGCTTAGCCCAAATTGGGTGCCACCCGCCATATTTAGTCCTCCAAAGCTTTTGCCCGGATTAATGCGGAGCAAAATGGGTATGCGAGCGGAAATCTGAGCTACTTTTTTGAGTCGATGCCATTCGGTTTCGGACTCAATGACGATGGCAGCGGGGCTTTTGTGACAAAGGGTGATCAAATATCTTCGGCTTCATAACTGATGAGTTCGATACCATTAAAAAAATAAACTCCCAGTTCATCGGATGAAATCGCAATATCTGTTCTGTCTGTGAGTTCATTGTTAGCGATAAACACGCAATATTTCAGCCATATTGCATTTATGCAAATATAAAAAGTTATTAACACTAGCTTCGCGCAGAGTGGCTTCATTCGCATCACTAGCCGGATCAATATTTTCGAGAAAAGCCCGCCATTCTTGAGATAAAGATAAACTTCATAGAGTGCCATCAATTCCTGAATGAATATGCCCCTAGACTGATCATCGAAACAAATCTGATGCGTGATCAAAAAGATTTGTTTGTAAATAAAAAAACCTGACAATAGGTTTAACAAATGCATGTTCAGACTGAAACTCTTGAGACTGTGTCTGATACCATTTTTCCATGACTTCGTGTGTGGCTTCAATCTCTTCATCTTCAAAGGAGACTTCTAATTGAATACGTGGTGGCCCCCATTTCCAGAAACGTTCTGGAATAAACCCGAGCCAATCAAAGTCAGAAACGCTTGGAAACGAAGTAACGAGCGAAGCGAGATCATTTTTCGGGTAGCCAATGCGAGTGGCAGGGCAATGGCTTGTAACAAAGTTGTCTTGCCCATGCCATTATCACCCAACACCAGAAAACGATCACTGATTTCTTCAAGAGTTTGGTGCTTGAATGTCACTTTAAGATTTTCAAAGCGTTTAAAATCTTGAATTGAGATAGACTCAACTTTCATAAGAGTTATCCATCGTTACTGTTAAGTAGTTATACTGAACAAGGCCACAAACTTAAGTTTTCTGTCATTTCGACGCTAGGAGAGATCACGAAAACTTTTGCCTCGGAAATTGTTTGAAGATTTCAAATTCGGCTTTGGCATCGAGCGCACTGGTGGGTTCGTCGAGTATGAGGATTTGGGCGTCGCGAGTGCGATTTTTTGCCATTGTCCGATACTGAGTTCTTCGCCTTCTTCAAACCATTTGCCTAAGAGGGTTTCGTAGCCTTGGGGCCAATGCCATTAAGTTAAGACAAACCTGACAGGTGTCAAAAACCTGTCAGGTTAATCGGCGCTTACAACGACCTGCTGGATATGGGTCTCCCAGCAGGTCTGATTTGGGGAGAGTTATCTTAATGGCATTGAGCCTTGGGGCAGGCTGCGTATGACTTCGTCGGCGCCGGAGCACCGCGCGGCGGTGATAATTTTTTCGCTCACGGGTGAGTGCTCAATGTTGCCGAGCCAGATATTTTGGCGGGCGGTGAGTTGGTATTGGGCGTAGTCTTGAAACCAATGCCATTAAGTTAAGACAAACCTGACAGGTGTCAAAAACCTGTCAGGTTAATTTTTCCTTTAATTTACAACGACCTGCCAGGTTTTGGATACCTGGCAGGTCTGAATTTTAGGGGTTTATCATACTGGCATTGAGTCTTGAAACACGACGCTGATTTGGCGGCGTAAGGCGGTGGTTTTG
>JBDLJY010000588.1:0-3094 GCA_039714115.1 Pseudomonadota bacterium
TAACCCCAAAATGTTAATATTCCTTTCAAAAAATCCGTTTATTCCCCAAATCCGTTGTACTAAGTTTGCTGTTTTGCAGAATACGCGCCAAAGCGATTTCTCCAGCACGACGTTGTCCGGGCGAAAAGGCACAAGCATCAATAACCTTTTG
The DNA here is from genome assembly GCA_039714115.1 of Pseudomonadota bacterium. GTDB lineage: Bacteria > Pseudomonadota > Gammaproteobacteria > Beggiatoales > Beggiatoaceae > Thiomargarita. The sequence goes on from JBDLJY010000588.1 coordinate 152, forward strand.
TGCCATTTTCGGATCTGTTTTAGCACCTAAGACAATATGCCGAGCCAAAAAAGGATGAGGGAAAAAGCTGAGGTTGTGATAGATAACTGGTACAAAACGGAGTGTTGATAAGTGGGTGGTTTTTTGTAGGGTGTAACAAATTATCTGCCATAGGGCTTCAATAGGGTATATTGGTAAACGTGAATAGCCTAACATAAATATTATGAGGAATAGGTTATATAATACGGTGCGTATTTCACGCTCTTGGGGCAAAGATAAGTCTTTTATCAATTGCTTGCGTAACCAATTTGGCATATACCCATAACGAAACCAAGGCAAACGCGCTAATTTAGCCAAGCGTTCCTCAGTCAATGATTTCAATTGATAACCTAAATAAAGCGTTAATTGCCAACGTAATTCTGGATAAACAGCACACGCACTCAACCAATAATACCCTTCATCTCCTAAAAAATCCCGTACTTGTTTGAGTAATTCTGTCACTTTAGCACGATCAGGTGCGTGGCGTTCTAACCACCAATGGGAGAAATCATTAAAATAGGCAGGAAATGCGGTGAAATCCTCCGTAGCCTTCTTTGGGTAGGGACGTTGCCACGTTCCAGCATTAATCTGTTCTACCAACGTGGTTAAGCCATTTTCATTCGCTGGCAAGATAAGAAAGTTCGCTTTTTCTAATAACTTTTCTCGATAACCCCATTCTTCAGGCTGTTCTAATGTGAAAAATGTTTTTTGTGTCCACACTGAAAATTGCTCAATCCAAGGGACAATTTCGCCACTAATCGGATCAATAAAGCCATTACCGTCAGAAAAAATGAGCAAGCGATGTGTCGGATAACGATCAGCTAATTCTGTTAGTAAAAGCGGCGCGAGTTCATCTTTTTCAGAATAGCAGTGGCGCGGTTCAGCATCAAAATAGTAACGTGCCACAAATACGCCTTGGGTAATTAATTGTTTGACTAGGGCATCAATAAAATGACTATGATGATCCTTAAAAGTGGCTCTATCTATTAAGACTAAATATTCTGGAATCGTCTTAACATAGCCTGTAACCGGCGTAAACCAACCGCCTGCTTGAATCGTGCGTTTTATTGTGGCTTTTATATCAAGCAGATCAGTTGCAATGGGTGTGTGTTTGCGTAACTGTTGAGTAACACGCACCAAACTCATCGTTTGAAAAATACCTTCATCTATATCCTTGACAAATAATTGTTTTATATTTGGATATCTGAATGTGCTTTTCCTTTTTAAAAATAGTTGGGCTTGATACCGCCACCATAAATGCCATAGTAACAGGGTTAATAATGGCAATAATAAAATAGTCCATAACCACTGTTTTTGATAAGGTTCAGGTTTTGTAATTGGTTTGGGCAAATCTGTTGGAATTTGCTCTGCTGGTTGCGATGTTTTTTCTGGTTGTTGGGGAGAAACATCAGGATTTTTGTCAACATAAAGAAAAATACCTAATAAGATAAATACTGTAAATACTAAGATTAACAACCAGTTAAAAATTTTAGTTGGTTTTATTTTCTGCCACACCGATTGAAAAACCGTGCTTTGAATTTTATCTGGTTTTACACTTTCAATTCTATCCACCCAATTATCAAAATGTCGATTAAAATCCTCTTGTTCTTTGGGAGAATGACATTTTTTCTAAATACACAACATTGTGACGGATCATATATTCGGTGGTTATCTAGGGTAATTGTTGTCGCAGTGGTAAGTACAGCTAATGCTCAACAACGAATAAAACGGATCGGGATTAAAAATAAACATATCATATATACTTATTGTGGCATAAATATTTATTATGTTTCCAAATCATGTAAATTCATCTGACACCGGCTATAGTATTTATTGGCAACTAAGTCAGAATTTTCTTATCAAGAATTAACCTAAATTTTGGATTTTCTTGTAGATACTGTTCCAAAAGTTGACGGCTCATCTTTTTAAAATTAATACAAATTAAGTGGAATCTTGGGCATCTAACAAGCCATTCAACTTTTTCTCCCGTTGGTCGAAATGACAAAAGCGCAAGTTGTGCCCGTGTATAGTTAGGCTGGTTGGATATCTGGAGTGTATTATTATGTGTACAATATTTGCAGTCAAAACGGATTCAGGAACTTTAGTAGGACGTAACTTCGATTGGCTTCAGAGCGGTGGGACTATGCATTTTGTTCCTTCGCAGCGTATTTATGGACAGAAAACGTTTGGATTATTTTTGATTGAACAAATGGGAGCGGATCGGCCTTATGAAGGAATAAATGAGAAAGGACTGTTTATAGGGTGTGCGGTAACGCCAATTGATTTGAATCCGCCATCTGATAAGACTGAAGATACCTTAAAATTTGATGAGCTTGGCATAATGAGGTTTATTTTAGAAAGAGCTTCAAATGTTGATGAGGCCATCAAATTAATGGATAATGTTGGATTAAGAAACTCATTTTTAGACTATTATCTTAGGTTACATTACCTTATCGCGGACTCCGCTGGAAATGTTGTGTTTTATCAATCTGGAGAAAACGCAATAGCTCAAGTACTCTCTAACGGAGAAGGAGATGTGATTACTAATTTTCCCAGATCAATTAATGTTGGAAATTGCTGGAGATACAATACTGTCTCTTTGAAGATAGCAAGCGTTAAAAGTATGGAATCTGCCATGAATCTTCTGGGGATCGTTAAGCAAGATATAACAATTTGGTCATCTGTATATAATTTGAGTGAGCGAAGTGTATGGACTTGTATTGAAGATGATTATGAAAATATACAGAAATTTTCGCTCTCTAAAATAAGAGAAGGATATTCTTCCCTTGATTTTGCAACATTACGGATACCATTATTAGATATTAGGGAGCAAGTTAGACAACACTTGTATCAACCAGCCTAACAAGGTGCTAACCACCAAGTTTCTCGGAGATTTTGGAGTCCAAAGCTTTAGCTTTGGACTAG
>JBDLJY010000589.1:0-3087 GCA_039714115.1 Pseudomonadota bacterium
AGGATCGAGAGGGTTTTTGTGATATCGCTAATCCCATTTATAAGCGGATTTTGAGTGATTATTTCCAGCCACTTGAATCGGATTTGCAAGCGTCGATTTATCGGCGAAAGACTTATCCCTGCTAATAACTCTCATACTTCTCAATCGTCGCACCAGCGATTAGATAGCCGGCTTCACCAATATCTGTTTTTTTCCCTTCAAGCGTGATCGGCCCGGAAACCCAGATTGGCTCATACACTTCTTCTGTCCAGATGCCATTTCCGGCTGCGGTTTTTACCAACACGGTTTGATTGAGGGGGGGCGGTGGAACATGGATACACGCTCCAAAATAGGGAACCAGTAAAAATTCGGTAATACGTCCATTTTGCTGGCTAAGTGGCGCGATGAAACCGGGGAGTTTAATGTATTTATTATCAAGCTTCTTGTTTAATGGCGCATTCGCCATTTCATCCATGATTTTTTGATACAGGGCTTCCGCTTCCGGGGTGTCATCTTCCATTTGTTCAATTTTGTCTTGATATTTCACCATGATCGCGTCTGAGGAGTATTCTTCAGGAACGAGGGCATCCCAGTCAATTTCTTCAGCGGCTTGTGGTGTCTGCGGGTTGGGTTGCCCACAAGCAATCACTAAGAGGCTGAGTAGGAGAATGCTTAAACTTTTCATTGTGTTATGCCTTTCTTTAAATTTTAACCATTAAACCGTCTTGCAGTGAGCGTTTGTAGGCAATCAAGCCGGGTATCAGGCTGAATAGGATGCCGAGTAACACTGCTGCACCCAGCATTAGGAGTTGTTCTGCGTCTAACAGGGTGAGGCTGAGATGAATGCCATATAAATCAGCAACTAGGGGTTGTATCAGGTTTTGAATCAAATACAATAAGGCGATCCCCAGCACACAGCCACCCGCCACTACGAAAGTCGCTTCTAGGATAAATAATAGCATGACATGATAGGCATGTGCGCCTACGGCTCTCAGTACTGCCATTTCGCGGCGGCGTTCGTTCAAAGTGGTTAGCAAGGTGGTGAGTAGTCCGATTAAGCCAGCTATTAATACTAGCGCTGATACAACCAACAGTACTTTCTCAAAATTGCCAATGGTTTGCCATAAAGTGGCTAAGGTGGCACCGGGAATAATCGCTAACAAGGGCTCAGTGCGGTATTCATTGATTTTACGTTGTAGTCGGAAGGTGTCGATTTTGTTTTCTAAGCCTAACATGAATGCGGTAATGGCTTTCGGTTCTAAGCCCATTTTACGGGCTTGTTCGGCTGAGATTTTTAAGCCAGAGCGCGTGCCGGATTGCCAGTCGATATGAATCGCTTCTATGCCTTGTAATGAGACATGTATGGTGCGGTCAACTGGTGTGCCGGTTTTTTTCAAAATGCCGACAATGCGGAAAGGCTTGTCATCATGTTCGGCGAATTTGCTAGAAACGATGCCGTGCGAAATGATAATGTTGTCGTTTAATGAGTAGTTGAGTGCGCGAGCGACTTCGTAACCAATCACTGCGTCATAAACATCGTTAAACGGGCTGCCGTGCTGAAATTGCAAAGCATGATCATTGGCATAGCGGTAGTAGCGAAAATAGTCGCGATTGGTGCCCATGACGCGAAAACCACGATGGGAATCGCCTAAAGAAATCGGCACCGCCCATTTTACCTTTTTCATCGCGGCTATCTTTTGATAGGAGGCGTAAGAGATATTGTTGGTGGCATTGCCGATGTGAAACACGCTGTACAATAGGAGGTTGACTGGGCCACTCCGTGCTCCGACAATAAGGTCAGTTTGGGAAATGGTGTTGATAAAACTGTTTTTCGCTTCTTTGCGGATTTTATCTACACCCAATAGTAATAAGATGCTGATAGCAATGGAAAACATCGCCAGCGATAAACTTATTTTTCTGTTCCATGCGCTTTTGGCGGCTAGTTTTAGTAATTTCATATAGTGTTGATGTCTGATAAGTCAATGATGCGGGAAAATTTTTGGGCAATATGGGGGTCGTGGCTAACAAATACCAAGGTGCTGCCTTGTTGGTCAGCTTCGGTGAAAAGCAATTCCAAAAAGCGGTTGCGGTTGTTGGTATCCAGCGCTGAAGTCGGCTCATCGGCGATAATGATTTCAGGTTGACCAATGAGCGCACGCGCTACTGCTACTCGCTGTTGTTGGCCGACACTTAGGGCGTTGACGGGTTTGTTGACTAGGTGCTTGGGTATCTGCAATTCATCTAGTAAGCGCAAAGCGGCTTGTTTTACGTCCCCTGCCTGGGCTTTGCGTTTGTGCGAAAACCAGCACGGCAGTTGCACATTTTCTAGCAAGGATAAATATGGCAATAAATTAAATTGCTGAAAAATCACACCTAGATGATCAACGCGAAATTGATCCCGCTGGATGGTGGATAAATTTGCTAAAGCGGTGTCCAGGACTTGTACTGCTCCCGCATTGGGGCAGTTAATCCCGGCTATCACGTTAAGCAAGGTGGTTTTGCCGCTGCCACTGCTGCCTTGGATAAACAGATGCTCACCCTGACATATCTGCATGTCAGGAATATGCAAAATATCTTCAGCTTGTCCCGGCCAGCGGTAACGTAGGTTGTGTAATTGGATTACGTTTGGATTCATGAGGTTTAAGGTGATTAGGTGTAATTTAGGTAGGAGGTGGTTGCCTCCGGTGTGAAGTATAATAGATACAGTGTCTTGTGTAAATATCATTTTTTCACGGTGCTTGCTCCGTTAATATTTGGAGCGGAGCGTCATTGAAGTTATCTAAAACGTCACGGACGGGGTTGCAAACCATATCCATTAAGTTAAGGATAACTGATTGATTTTTTTAAGCAAGCAAATCAATTTTGTCCGAATCGGATTTTTTTTTGCTATGCCAAGCTCCGTCAAAAATCAGATTTATTTATTTTTAATAAAATCAATAAGTTTTCATTAACTTAATGGCATTGATGCCCCTACCCGTCTTTCTAAGTTTGAGCCACACTCGCCGACTTTGAATTTACCGCATATCCAGCTTCAATGGTGCCGTGCTGTATAACTTCGATGTTAAAGGCGGATTTTGCCCTTGATTTTCAAATAGCCGTCAAAATGCT
>JBDLJY010000590.1:0-3078 GCA_039714115.1 Pseudomonadota bacterium
TTTTTTTTGACACCGATACTCCGATTTGAAATGCCCGGCACAAAAAGCTTTACAGCCTGAATTCAAAGGACAATGGCTACTGTGATAATAGCATCCCTCACCTTAGCCGTCACTGCCCGCGCCGCCGGAGAGCCTGATTTTAATACGCCCGATCTTATCCCCGCACCCTATTGGGTTTCTTATCCCGATATGAATAAAGCCTGCTAATGAGTCCAATATTTATCTTGGACTCCAAAAAACAATCAGGTAATCACAACAGAGCGTTGGAACAATAAAATTCAATCTTTCTCAAGTGTAGAAAATAGTATCTTCTTGAAATGAGCCATGTCAGAGCACCGCAAAGCTTGTCCAAACAGTTCTTCTAACTCCTCTTGCCGATAAAAGGCGTGAATCACTTCAGTAATTTCGGTGGACACAACACCAAATCGCTCTTTTAGGGCTTCAATGATCATTGCCCGTTCCGTATTTATTAAGCCGTTTTGGAATCCTTTTTTGATTCCTTCTTCGATGCCTTCTATGCGTCCTTCTTCGATGCCATCTTGGTATCCTTCTTCGATGCCATCTTGATGTCCTTTCTGGACTCCCATATCATAAACCTGTTGTCCCGCCACTGTGTCCATCAAATCAAAATTCAACATTGCTTTCACCTCTTCATAAGTACAGTTTCTAAATCTATTGAGTATGAATAGGCCCATAATATCCAACACTTCCCGCTGTTGTTGGCTTGTGAAAAATTGTGCCACTTGATTTTTCCATGTCTGGGCTTTTTTGAGCAAGCTCACCTTTTGGGTATGTGCGTTCATGGTAAACGGTGCCAAAACAATCAGTTTGGGATCAATGGCTAACAATTTGTTCTCCGTGTAGTCCGTCAGCACTATTTCTTTAAAACTTTCAAGCATCTGATCATTTTTGGCCGTGAGCGCTTTGAGCGGCAAGGCGGCAGTTTGGTATTCTGGATCAGTGTATATAATTCCAGCGATGGCTTTGCCCTCATATTTCTGCTGTAGACATCCTTGGAATACTTCAATCGCTAACCTATAGCGAATAAATTTGTCTAAATAACCTTGAAACTCAATGAAAACCGGCTCATCTTTGCTCACCAGCAAAGGTATGCCTTCCAGATCTGGTTCAAAAGTTTTTTCTTTGAGTTTCACGGCTCGAAATTGATACCGCTCTGCCTTTTTCGGGGGGACTCCGAGTAGCTTTAAAATACTGCTGCCGCTCACGGTCATCAGTTGTAAAAAGGCTTCATCGGTTCCACGCTCCATGGTTTTTTTAGCTGTTTTCATTTTTGGGTAGTGTCCTAGCTTAATCTACCCTACATGATGCTTACAATTCTCAAGGGACAAGTCTAATAACTAATAATCCGTTTATTCCGTCAATCCGCTGTACTAATAATGTGTCAATGAGTGTTTAATTTTATCCCGTTTTCCATTTGCCAAGACGAGTATATCAAATTGGTTTCCTTTTCTTGTGCCGGACGGGGTTTGCAACCCCGTCCGCAACGTTTAAGATCGCGCAGGATCGCAATATTTAGTTTCAAGCCTGTCCCTTTGCGCCGAGGGATCAGGATAAATCTTGGACGGGGTTGCAAACCCAATGCCAGTATGATAAGAACGGCAAAGATGGTTTTGGCAAAGTCTTAAAAGAACGAGGCGGGATAGATACTTATTTTGATTATGCTGAATCTTTTGTAAATTATGTAAAAATGGTGGGTACGCTGATTAGGCCTAATGTTGTGATAACATATATAGACGAATAACTAACTAATGGAGAACCCAATATTTTGAATATCAGATTTATTGCTACATTAATTTTATTAATAGTCGTTAATAGCGGGTGTGTTGATGAGTCCAAAAAATCAATACCGACTTTTAGCCTTGCATGGACGCTGAGCAACGGTTTGGCTCAACCAGAATCGGTGGTATATGATGCTAAGCTGTCGCGTCTCTATGTCTCCAACGTGCAAGATCATCCTACTAAAAAAGATGGTAAAGGTTATATCTCTGTCGTCTCATTAGAGGGTAAGTTGCTTGAAAAAGAGTGGGTTAACGGTTTGAATGCGCCGAAAGGTATGGCTGTCGTGGGAGATACTTTGTATGTATCGGATATCGATGCTTTAGTTGCCATCGACATTGGCAAGGGTGAGGTTGTGGAACGTTACGAGGTTGCCGATGCTAAATTTTTAAACGATGTCGCGGCTGACAAAGATGGCAATGTTTATATTTCTGATATGTTTACTAATACTATTCATTGTCTGTGCAATGGTAAGTTTGAAACTTGGCTGCATGATGTCGAGTTAATGAGCCCTAATGGTTTATTTGCTGAAGAAGATTATTTAGTTGTCGGTAGTTGGGGCATTCCCACTGGAGAATTTGCCACCACAACGGCGGGACACTTGATAGCGGTGACTTATGCGGATAAAAAAATCACTTCACTTGGAAAGGATATACCGGTTGGTAATCTCGACGGTGTGGAATCCGATGGTGCTGGTGGCTATTATGTGACTGATTGGATGGCGGGTAAATTGTTTCACTTTGATGCCGACGGCAATGCACAAGAGTTAATGCAATTAAATCAAGGTGCTGCTGATCATGCCTTTCTGGTTGATCGAGATTTGTTGCTGATACCTATGATGAAAGATAATCAGTTAAAGGCTTTTAATACTGATTTTCACTAGATAATAGGCGATAAATCGCCTACACCTCTGCGGGTTGTTAAAAATCGGATTTTTTTTGACACCGATGCTCCGTTAAAAATCGGATTTTTTCAAAAAATCCGATTTTTTTTACACCGATGCTCCGTTAAAAATCGGATTTTTTAGTGAAGGCTGACACCGCTCCGCTTGATCAAGGTGAAATTAGCTTTGAGACACCTTCCCAACTCTCCCGATCAGCCGTCAATACCCCTTGTTCATGCAACCAAGTTTCGACTGATGCCTCAAATCCTTTGGCACTCAAATAGACTGGACAAACAAACTTGATTGTTGTCCCCTTTTGAGCCAGCCATTGTTTGACCCTTTTTATCTTTGTCACAAACAATTGTGCCTCTGTCATATTCGGCGGATTTTTCTCGTCG
>JBDLJY010000591.1:0-3046 GCA_039714115.1 Pseudomonadota bacterium
CGTCGCGTGATTTGAGTCACATAAGGAGAATTTTTATTACGCCAAATACTGACTTGCTGGCGAATTTTATTGATTAACGGATTAGGGGTGGCACGGCTTCGCATTTCATAAGCCATCGAAGTCTGTTTACCACGCGGTTTCGGTTTGGGTATGGGAATGAAATAAGTGCTTTCCCGCCGCCCTTTAATAATCTTATTCTAAGGCTTTTCGGAGTCCAAATCCCCTATTTTCACCCTAGCCGTCAGCTATTATCCAAATCTGAAATGAGTATTATCCTCACAGATAACTTCTTGTAACAAATTGACTAAAATTTGTGGGTTATCACTATGCTCTTTCTGCTCTTTCTCCCACAGCCGATTTGCTTTTGTTAATTCATTCGTCAGTAATATAGTAATGTCTGTAGCCAATTGATAGCGTTTATCGCGGAGATCAAAACGGTCGATTTCCTCGCCCCCGTCTTCTAAATCTTTAGGTATGGTTTCGGTAAGATTCTTCAATTGGGCTAAAGATTGAATTGTCACAATGTCTTTTAGTAACGGGGAGCGAACGATAATAGACTCGCCGTAATCCCAGCCTTTCATAAATAGAAATTCCATAATTTTCTCCTATTCATCATGGTAGGGTTCATCAATTTTGAGTTCGTCTGAACAGATATTTTCTCGGTATTGAATGCCTGCTTCATTGAGAAGTTTTTTGGCACCATTAGTCATACACCCATGACATAAAAGAGTAGATACACCTTGCTTAATGATTTTTTTGGCATCATAAGCCGTCAGTTTGGCTGACCACACTTTAACCTCAATATACTTGTCCTCGTCTGACATACATGATCCTTATATAATCAATTGTTTGTTTTAGTGACCCTCGATGCCTTACAAAAAAAACATTATATACAAGCCACAAAGCTTATGCAAATCCGTTGCCCCAGTTCAGGAGCTTTAGCAAATACCTGTAATACGTCTTTAATCATCACCTTATCAATAAAATTTTTTTAAAATCCGTGGACTCACACCCAAAGCATAAGCCAAACGTAAGCCCCACATCAGCAAAATAGTCCGCACAATACCAAACTGTTCCCAACGACGGCTAGAAGTGATCACCGGAGTCCGTATGCACAAAGGACGGCTAAAACGTTTCAAACGGCGACTCAAAGCAATATCTTCCATTAAAGGAATATCAGGAAACCCCCCCACCTGCTTATACAAACTGCGCCGCATAAAAATCGCCTGATCGCCCGTCGCAATACCCGTCAAGCAAGAACGCCAATTCATCAAACGCTCCACCACCCGCAACAACCATGCTCGTCCCGACAAGCGCACATTAAACCGCCCCCACTGTCGCCCCGATTTTGCTAAGCCATTGATTATCAAAATCTCCGCCTCTGCTGGCAAACGAGTATCAGCATGTAAAAACAACAAAATATCCTGATGGGCAAACTCCGCACCCACATTCATCTGCCGTGCCCGTCCACCCTCTGCCCGCAAAACGCGCTCCACTAAAGGGGCGGCTAAACTGCACGTATTATCGCTGCTGCCGCCATCGACGACAATAAGCTCATGCCCGCGCAAAGCTTGCAAAGTCTCTACGATAACCGCTTGCTCATTTAACACCGGCATAACAATTGACAAACTCAAGACAACGCCCCTCCGCAACTACTACCTTGCCCCGCCGTGCAACCATAACAATGTCCCGCCACAACAATCGGATTGCCTTCCAAATTAACATCAAATAATTCAGAAATATGACGCAGTGTCGGCGTCTCCATATGCAAGGGCAGCCCCAACATTTGATTAAAATCGCAATCATACACATAACCTTGCCAATCAACACTGATTAAATTGCGACACATCACCGTCTCCAAATTATCATCGCAGTGGGCATCGCGTAACAACTGCATATAACTATTAAATTGCCCTTTCGTAATCAAAAAACTACCAAAACGCTGTATAGGCATATTACAAATCGTGTACAACTGATTAAACACCACGCCATACCTTTCCTTTAAAAACTTCTTATAATCAGCTTCTAAAGCGGCTTGCGGTGCTGGCAAATCAGCCCCTTGTGGATTAAACACTAAATTAAGTACCAAACCAGAACCGATTTTTCCATAACCCAAAGCATTGAGTTGACGCAAACCCGCGAGGCTGCCTTCAAATGCCCCTTTACCGCGTTGCCTATCCACGTTTTCCGCCAAATAACAGGGCAAGGAGGCAACAATTTCAACCTGTTGTTCTGCAAGGAATTCCGCCAAATCTGCCTGCTCTGGAATAGACAAAATGGTAAGATTACAACGATCAATCACATGCAGCCCCGCTTGTCGGGCAGCCTTAACCATATAGCGAAAATATGGATTTAATTCAGGTGCGCCGCCCGTCAAATCTAAGTATTTAATTGAAGGAGTGGCGCGTAAAAAAGTTAAAATTTGTTCGCAGGTATCACGCGCCATGATTTCGGTGCGATTTGGACCAGCATTAACATGGCAATGGATACATTGCTGATTGCACATATAGCCCAGATTGACTTGTAAAGTCTCTAAAGTGTTGCGTTTGATGGCTGGAAAATCGGTTTTTTGTAATAAGGATAGAGTAGGTAGCATAAAAATGTCCGTGTTGGTGATTGCTTATTAAAATAGCAAGAATCACAGCGTATTAAAAGTTATTCAGACTGACGAATAGAGCAACCCAATGCCATTAAGTCTCAAACCAACAACCTCAACACAACTCACAGACTAATCCCTAATTTCATCAATCCCTGTTCTATCAAAAGCCACAACCCAGAACAGGGATTGACGAAATAAGGGATTAAAACAAAACCACAATAAAACTGACACTACCAATAAAATCCACACCCCAATTCATAATTTCGTCAATCCCGGTGCTACCTTATATTTAAGCCTAGCCAAGATAAATCTTGGACTCCTAAAACCAACCGGAGCGCACACCCAAAACTCAAACCAACAACCTCAACACAACTCACAGACTAATCCCTAATTTCATCAATCCCTGTTCTATCAAAAGCCACAACCCAGAACAGGGATTGACGAAAT
>JBDLJY010000592.1:0-3044 GCA_039714115.1 Pseudomonadota bacterium
GGTTTGTCAAACATAGTCAAAATATTCAGTGGCGCATTCATTACAGTAAAATCAGTACCAGCTTGCCGCAAATTTTCAAACTCAGCTTGCATTTGCCGTAACAAGACAGAAAAACCTTGATACCAAAAACGCGGATAATAAATACGACCATATTCATAGTTTTCCATATCCGACTTTATGCTACTAGCATCATCATCACCAAGCTCAATCAACTTTTGCTCCACAGCAAAATCTTCGCCCGGTGACTCTATGCGAATAATATCACCCGCTTGAATGATATTTTTTAAATTCTTACGAGCGGTTAGTAAATCCAAATAGGGAACAATGGTGGCTGGAGGCAGTTTGGAGCGGTGCAAAGCTGCTTGGAATAAGGAAATGCGCCGATTATTTGGGTTGCCAATAACTACAAAACGGGACACAGTATCTATTTTCCCCTTTGCTTCTATTCAGAAACAGCAACATAGCGATCACCATCTTCATCTTCTTCTTGCTGATCACTGACATCAACATCTATACCCAAGTTCTCCAACTTTTCCATCATTGTTGTTGACATAAAATGAAAATCTAAATCCAATTTTTTCAAGCTTTTAATGTATTCACTATTTAATAAAGCTTGTGCGCCATTATCAGTCAGTGTACCCATAGAAAGATCTAGAATTTCTAACTGTTTTGGAAGGGGCGATTTAGCAATCTCAATGGCAATGTCATCTGCAATCTCACTATCGCGCAGTCCCAAATAGCGGAGTTTGGGAAAAGCACCCATCTCAAGTAAAGGTTTGATTGTATTTAAGTCACCGTCAAAACCGTATTCATCAGTGCCCAACCAAAGTTCTAGGTGTTCCAAAGCGGGGAGTTTAGCATTAATGACGGATTCAATAACGCTACAGGGCAATCCACCAGTTTCAATAATCAGCGTTTTTAAGCTATAGAGCCTAAGTTGACTAAACTGTAAGTCATTAGAACCGCGCACCCGCAATTGTTCAAGTAGTGGAAATGCCTTAAGTAAGGGGGCATAATCGGTTTGCTGAATCCAAGAAATTTCGCATTCTTCAGAAGTCATATCTCCAACAAACAACGCCTTAAGCTTGGGCAGTTTGTCGCGTTGCTCAATAAGTTGTTGTAATACATAGTCTGGGCTGACTTCATAAGCATCCTCCCAGTGACCTATAATTATTGCTGGCACATCAGTGATACGAGGATCATTGAGAAATTTTTCTAAAATATCTTTGAATTTAGTTTCCTGTTCATAATCATAGGCAAGACGATAGACTTGAGTAGTGGGGTTTTCAATGCCTAATTGAGGGTTGAAATCAACTACAGGTAATCCATAAAATTGAGTTTCATTTTCTTCATTAATTGTCATAGTAAAATACTCATGTTGTGTAGGGTGGCAAGGAGTCCAAGATTTATCTTGGACTCCTGTTTTCTAAAATAAAATATTATAGCATCAAATCCTCTATACAACTATTGAAAAGCTTATCGCCGGTGGCGCAGGTTCTGATATCGTTACACTGGGCGCTCAACTCCAAAAAGATAACCCCTTTGATCTCATTGGTGTGCATTTTCCTAACTGTTTGCACTGCGAAGAGCCAGCCTGTGTGCCAGTTTGTCCTACCGGCGCAAGCTACAAGCGCGAAATTGATGGCATCGTTTTAGTGGATTATCATAAGTGCATTGCTTGTAAATACTGCTTATGGACTTGCCCCTACCTACGGTGCGCGTGAATTCGATCAACAGCTCAAGGTGATGAAAAAATGTACCCTCTGTGTGGATAGGATTTATGACCAAACCTTGCCCAGATTATTATGCATCCAGCATTTTCAGTGATTTTTTTAACTGGATAATTTTTTAATTAACCGAGATATTTTATCCGTTGTTTTCGTCAAACGAAGTAACGGAGCGAAGCGAAGTTAATTCATTGTACTCAGTTGATAACAAAATTCATGCTTCAGTACTTAAAAAATCTATCTGTCATGGTTGAAAAAAGAAAGCTTAACTTAATGGCATTGACACATGACTGGGTTATTGACTATCATTTTCTCCCGTGGGGCGAAAAATTCAACAGGGATTACCCCAAGCAGTAAAAAATCTTGCTGTAGCTGAACAAAGATATAACTAAATGACATGAAATATTGGATTGGTGTTGCATCAAAAGAGCATGTATTACGTGGTGTAGATGAAGGTTTTGCGGGTTGAGTGCGCTCAAAGATGTCACGGAAAAAAAGCACCTTTACAACGAATGAAGTTAGGAGATTGGCTTATTTATTATTCTCCTACCTATTCATTCAGAGGTAAAGATTTATGCCAAGCATTTACCGCCATTGGGCGGATTGTAAATGGAAACGTATATCAATTTGATATGGGGGGAGGATTTTATCCGTTTCGTATAGATGTTGACTATTTGCCATGCCAACAACTTTCTATTCGTCCCCTTATAAACGATTTGTCGTTTATACGCAATAAGACTCACTGGGGCTATCTATTTAGATTTGGTCATTTTGAAATACCACAATCAGATTTTCTATTTATTAAGGAAGGAATGAAAGTGAACGATGAAAATTCATAAAATAAGTTGAGACTGCTACTACCTTAACAGGAAAAGAATACCGCCGGTTAAATTTGCCATATTTTCTGGTGGGTAAGTTGACAATGTATCTGGACTGGTTTGTAGAAGAAATAGGCTTCTAAACAACCCTTATAGTTATAGTTTTTTATCGTTGCGGACGGGGTTGCTGTTGTTTCGGGAATGGAGCGGAGCGGATTTCCCGAAACCATCGACTGAAAGTTCCCTACGGGAGGCAACTCATAGGGGCAATCCCTTGTGGTTGCCCGCCCCTGTCCCGTAGGGAACTTATCACGTCTCCTGTAGGGGCAATCCTTTATGGTTGCCGGTTTATCATAATGGCATTGACCTTGCACCTCTCCCCCGCCCGATTAAGCTAGGTGCTCGCCGGCTCCGCACGGCGGGCACTGCCGCATTATCTCCTTGCTTATTACACCCCTGCTTAAAATCAATGCCATTAAGCCTGTCCCGACCTTAGGAG
>JBDLJY010000593.1:0-3039 GCA_039714115.1 Pseudomonadota bacterium
GAGGTTTTTTATTTTTATTTTTTTATTTTTTTATTTAAAAGGGAAAAACTCTTATGAAAGGTAGGGTATTGGGGTTGGTATGTGGGGCACGCGCAGCGTGCGCCGCGAAAGTTTTCGATAATAACAATTTTAATATAATGGTTATACTGACATTAGTACAACTAATTTATAAATAAACTAATTGTCTGAATAGTGTTTGAAATTCGTTTATTTATAAATTAGATGTACTCATCTGTTGTTTGTTGTATTATCACTCTCTAGTAGTACATCTAATTAAGAAATAAACGTTTAGGCGGCACAATATGGCATTGGCGTGTAAGGTGGATATGCACCCTACATGCTTAATCGTATGACGATGTGCCAGGCAAGATAAAAAAAAATTAAGAATTGGGTATTGATTTATAAAATGTGGCCTTCATTTTCTAGAGAAGAGGCTGATGGAAAAAATAGAAACTATCTAACTTCAATTGTTTGACAGTGGTGAATTAAAAAAAATGAATTCTAAAGAGCCAAAAATTTTATCCTTCGTTAATCTGAAAGGAGGCGTGGGAAAAACAGCGTTATCAGTCAACTTTGCCGCATTTTGTGGATTAAAAGGCTTAAAAACGCTTTTAATTGACATGGATCCACAAACAAATGCAACCTTTTCATGTATTTCTTTAGAGGTTTGGAAAGATCATTCGATAAATAAGGGAACAGTAGCGAATCTTATGGGAATGAAGCGTCATACGACAGCTGAAGGAAGCTATATAACAGCAGACAAAGTGATTATTAAAGATGTCTTTGAAAATTGTGATTTATTACCTTCTCACATTGATCTTTTTACAATCGACTTAGATATGGCAGGTGCAACTGCAAGAGAAACAAAGCTTAAACGGGCATTAAATCCTATCATTGGTAAATATGATATCATCATTTGTGATTGTCCACCGAATCTGACAATCCCAACCCAAAACGCGCTGGCTATAAGTACTCATTATGCTGTTCCGGTTTCTCCAGATTTCTTGTCGGCTATAGGCGTAGGAATATTACTTAACCGTGTGAAAGAGTTTTGTGATGATCTTGATCATCATTTGACTCATGTTGGTATCATTATTTCTCGGATTGGAAGACCAACTCAACATCGTTTTGATATTCAGAAAGACTTAAAAACCGAATTTGGAACACTGGTGTTAAAAACTGAAATCAATGAAAGAAGTGCCGTCAGTGAAGCCACTGCCCAAAATAAACCTGTATATAGCATGGGTAATAAACAAGCCAAAACAGAATTTGAACAATGTTCTGAAGAATTATTAACTAAGATAGGAATAAAGCTATGAAAACGCACGCTTGGGCGAAAGAGCTTCGTCAATTAGCTGACATTCTTGAATCCTTTCCAAATACAGAATTATCAAATCTAACGACTCCGTTAAATAATGATAAAAAAACACCGGAGTATTTAGAAAAAAGGCAAGTATTGACAGCCACGAACTTAAAGATTATATTGGAGCTTTCTCAGTTAAACAAAAACAAGTGGCTTAAATTGATTGAACGTTATGGTTTCTCAATTCGGGTAAATTCTGGAGATTCACTTAAAAATATCGTGAAAAAATTGGGAAATTACCTTGAAGAACATCCAGAAGCGGTTGAGGTATTTAAGCAAAAGATTAAAAACGCTGACTCAGAATTGTCCGTTTCAATGCCTCTACAAACTTTACTGGAATTTTCTCAATTGAGCAAGCAAGAGTGGCTTGACTTGATCAATCGTTATGAATTTTCAATTCGTATTACCTCCAAGGATTCATTAGAAAATATTCTGAAAAAACTGATAAATCATCTTGAAGGATACTCTGTCGAGGTACCTAGAGAAAAAATGATAGACTTTGATGAGGAACCCTCATCGTTAAAACAAGCACTTGATATACTTTTAGAGAGACAGAATGCAATATCTTAAGAAGGAACTCAAAAAACATTTTTCAGACTTTCAAGACAACTTAAAAAAAGAATATGTACGAGCATTTGCTGACTTAGAAACAGAAGAACTTCAATATCTTGAAAGCTATGAAAGATTATCTACCCTCGAAGCTTGGCGAGCTTATATACTTGAGCAAGCTATTGATTCCAATAGTCTGGATTTTTTCATTGAGGCACAAAATGATGCGTTATTATCTCATGCGTGGGCTCGTATTGGTTCATGGCGTCCTGCGCTTCAAGCATTACGCAGTGTATTAGAGAATACTCTCTTCTGCTTATACTACAAAGATCATCCAGTTGAATATATCCTTTGGGAACAAGGTCAGGACAAAATAGCAACCTCAGAATTGATCAACTATCTTGCCAAACATCCTCAATATCAATCTGTTGATGATAAGATAACTTACGTCTCGCGTCTTAAAAAAGAATATTCAACCTTATCAAAGGCAGTTCATGGCTCTTCTAAAGGTTTTCGTATGACATCTTCAACCCGGTTTCCGGCCTTAATGGTTGCCGATTCAATAAAACTGAGTCAATGGGTTGCACGGGAAAAACAAGTTATTCTCATCGTTAATCAACTACTCCTAACGATGTTTATAGAATATTTACAAGGAACTAAGTTAAGAGACTTACGAAAATCTATCAGTCTTGTTATACCACATAAATTACATGATGAAATTAAAGAAAAGTTTAATATTCATTTGTTTAAGGCATAATGGCTGCTGGAGTTTTGTTTTTAGCTGTCCTTTACGCTCTGAAACGTTATCTCATATCGGGTATTAGTACAACTAATTGATAAATAAACTAATTTAAAACCACCAATCAGTACTTTTCAAAGGAGAAATTAATGCGAAAAAAATCAATACTGATAATAATTGGGATGATTATAATCCCACCCGCCTTTGGGTTTGAAGATGAGTACACTCAATTTGAATGCGAGAAGAACCCTGAAGTGTGCCTTTCCCGTGTCATTATCAATCAGCACAGGGATTGACGAAATAAGGGATTGGTGTGTAGGTTGTTTTGAGATTGTCCGTTTTATGTTAATGCCAGTATGATAAACCGATAAATGATTGATTTAAAAAT
>JBDLJY010000594.1:0-3027 GCA_039714115.1 Pseudomonadota bacterium
AAGCTTCCACACTTTCTTGGGCACCATACAAGCGATCTACTAAAAATGTGGTGGGCTTGTCACAGACTTTACAATAACCATCAAGTAAAAAACTTTGCTCTGACACGCGACGTGACATGATAGCCGTTTCAAACTGGACATGTTCGCGGATATTGCTTTTCAAAAATGCTTGAAAAGTGCTTTGTCGGTTAAATTTTCTTATCATTGTATGATATTATGTTAGGTTGAAAAATGTTAAAGGAGAAAATTTTTGGAGGAGAGGAATGCGTTCTGCCTCTCACAATCACAAATTCGGCTCGTCCAAGATAAATCTTGGACTCCTTTTTTTTACGGAGACAACTTATGGATTTAAACGGCTTTTGTGCCGCGCCTTGGGTAGAAGCAGTTTTATATCAGGATGGTGTGCTACGCACTTGTTGTCGTAATGGCACTGTCTTTGCCAATTGGCAACAGATTGGATTACAGGATGGCTGGCATAGTCAAAAATTCCAAAATTTTAGAAAGTCTATTGTCGATGGCAAGTTTCCTGATAATGCCTGTAAAAATTGCTATCACAATGGCACCGCACGTTCACTAAACAGTGAATTGGCGGGACCTTTTGGCATCTATAGTCAAATCATTTTCGATTTCTTCAATAAAAAACGACCATAAATTGAAAATTTTGGCTCGCTATTGACCTTAAGACAAGCAGATAGTCATAGCGACAATGTTCTAACACACTACTTTTCTGCCCTACAAGCCTTACAATCGTTTTCATATCCCCCTGAAGTTCAACAAGCCTTAAACAAATTAAACGTGATTGGACGTGTCGCAAAAGCATTCTTAAAGGGGGATTTGAGGCCACCCATCGTCGCCCCCTTCCGCCAAGTCCAACTGATTGCGAAGTGTAATGCGCGTTGTATCCAATGTCCCGGCTTATATACCGGAGAAATCATCAATGGAAAGGGGTTAGACGAAAACTATATAGACGAAGCATTTTCCCAAGTCGATAATATCTTTTATTTTTTTATGATTGGCTCCGAGTTTTTGGTCTATAAACGTTGGAAAAAAATTGCCGATCACCTTGTTTCTAATGGGATAAAATTATCTATCTCTACCAATAGTATTCGCTTGACACCTGAGAATATCCGCTATTTAATTGATAACCAAGTGGTACGCGCTCTTAATATCAGTATAGACGGTGCCACTCAGGAAAGCGTGGAGTCCATTCGGGTCAAAGTAAAATTTGATGAACTGGTTGAAAAGATAGCTTTTCTGTGTCGTTATGCCACAGAAAAGAACTATGATTTTAGTTTGTCTATTTCCTTTGTTTTAATGAAACTGAATTATCAGGAGTTTCCTCAATTGGTTAGGCTGATTCATCAGCTCAGAAGCGACAATCCATTGCCGAGGGTTCATGTTTATTGTCAATCACTAGAGAATTATGGTGAACCTAAAGAATATGTCGATTTTGTCAATCGGGAACACCATACTTTAGTTGACAGAACCAAGCTTGTGGAAGTCTTTGAAGAAACGCTTAAAGCCTCTAAAGAGACTGGGATTTATGTGGGGGCTTTTTATTCTCACAAACTTGAAGACTTTATTAAACAAGGTTGTCCTTTTCCTCCCTTACCCATTGTAAGATAAATCCTTCCACCGGAAAGCTGCGTCATCCGGTGAAGATTGTGGTGGCGGGTGAGTAGATAATACCTCCTGCCATTTAGCTTTAAATTTTTTATGATTCACCGTTTGATAAGCCTTGTAACCTGTTTGAACATCGGTGCCGGCGGTAATGCCTTCATGGTGTATCACTTCTGAATCGTGACAATAAAAGACTTTGTAACCGGCTTGACGCGCTGCAAAACATAAATCTGTGTCTTCGTAATAGGCGGGCGCATAGCGCATATCAAAGCCTTCCAGTTGTTCCCAGAGTGTTTTTCTAATCATCAAACTCGCGCCGGAGCAATAATCAACTTCTCTGCTTTGATTAAACTTTGGATGAGTAGGGTCTTGAAAACGACCATAATTCCAGCCGCTGGCATCGTTAAAAATAATGCCCCCCGCCTCTTGTAAGCGTCCATCGGGATAAATGAGTTTAGAGCCTGTAATCCCAACGCCGGGATCGGTGTCCATCAGTTTGAGCATATTTGATAGCCAACCCGGTGTCACTTGGGTATCATTATTCAAAAATAAGATAAATTCGCCTTTGGCAACCGCTGCGCCTTGCCGACATGCTTGGACAAAGCCTTTATTTTCTTCATTATTAATGAGGTGAAATGATCCTTGAAGTTGTCCTAATAAAGCGGCTGTGTCATCAGTGGAGGCATTATTAATAATAATAACTTCTTTGCTGATTTCCTGATCATTGGCTTGCAGTGTTAATAAACAGTTGTAAGTGTACAAGGCTTTATTAAATACTGGAATAATAATGCTCACTCTGGGGGGTGAGAGTTTTGGTAAAATGATGGGCTTTAAAGTTAGGGTATTGATGAAAGGTAGGGAGATTTTGGCACACCACACGGCGACTACGTTGTCTTCAGTCGCGTCTTCTGAGTAAAGGGCAATTTCCACGGGCTGCCCCTGTGTACAAGTTTGCGGCGTGGGCAAGGGTATATCGACATATTCATTGTCCACTAATTCATGGGCTTTAATGCGGAGCGTGAATTCGTTGATTTGTACGCTGATATGACAATGATTGATGCGACAATAAGTCCCAAATCTTAATCGTATTCCGGTGATAATGTCGTTGTTGGGGATTAAGCGAAAACGAAGACAGACTTCCTTTGCTAAGGTGATTGGTATGTCACCATAGAATGTGGCGTCACTCATGGGCTGATTGTGCTCGCCTAATAGAGCAGAGGCGGGCAGCCTATCTTCAATGATCGTAGAAGCTTGTAATAAATTCATTATTTTTATCGTTGGGAATGCTGTTGTGGACGCGCCAGCGTCGAGTGGAAGAAGTGATGCCTATTCAAAATCGTACACATAAACCAACACATTATTTTCACAAAGCACTTTGTTTATGATAGGTTCAATTTTTGACCATTT
>JBDLJY010000595.1:0-3017 GCA_039714115.1 Pseudomonadota bacterium
CATTTCGGTGCCTCCCCTGCCTCGGAAACTGTCTACATAACGCAAGGCTTGTTCGACGTTTGTTTGGGTATAAGGCATCGGTTTGTTCCATAATGTGCCCGTATCTCCAGCAAAGCGCACCACATTAAAAGTATCAGTCGAACGCATACCTTTGATGAGCATTCGCATCGCTTCTTTAGATTTTTCAATCGGAAATCCACGCATTGAGCCCGAGGTGTCAACAATAAAGATCAGTTCACGAGGAACAACTTGAGCATCGGTGACAGTGCGCTGTGGTTGAATCATCAAGGTGAAAAATCCGCCACGCTCGTCATGGTGAGCAATTGTGGCCATTTCGGGAGCTTTGCCCGCCACGTCGTAGCGCAACACAAAATCTTTATTGGGTAGCGTATCAGCCCGATGAAGTTGGATATGTTTTTCATGCCGATTAATAGATTGAGTGTCAATGACATGAGAACTCGAATGCACATTTTGAATCGGCACGCCAGCATCTAATTTGACGGATAAAGCAATATCGTGTCCCGTGCGCTCACCCGGCTTGAGCACAGGTGGCGTGATACGAGAAGCGTCTGGCACGATGTCGGTATCTGGTGCCCAGCCGGTGCCACTCTGCCCGGTTGCGACATTGCCCGGAATATAGCGAGGTCCCACAACCATCGGGAAGACTAATTCATAATGACTTTCGGCATAACGCAGGATATTGACATAGCGAATCGTAATAATAATATTATCGCCGGGCATAATGTTGGCGACGGATTGGGTAAAGATATTAGGACGCTCTTGCTCCAACAGTGAAGCCCGTTGCCCTCTATCTCGCGCTTGTTCATAAATCTTGCGAGCTTCTTCTCGACGTTTGATAAGGCCCTTGATGGTGCGCTGACCGATGATCATCTGCATATCATCCACCGCTGCATCGTTTGGCAGGGGGAAAGTGTAGACTGCCTCAATCGGCTTTTTAAACGGGTTATGATAGTGCTGCGTGACGGTGGCACTTGCGACAAAGCCAGAAACTTCGATTTTGACGTCGGTATGTTTCAGCGGCATTTCTAGTTTTTTATCGGGTTTTTCGCCACCGATTTTTTTGACTTCAAGGGTGCCCGGATTAATGCCTTCGGCGAGACTGGCGTGGGCGGGTAGCAGTAATAATGTTATTATAAAGGCTGTCAATCTTGACCACATGATGGTTATCCTTTAATTGTTGGTATGGATGGGTAAGTCATTTTTAATTATAGACTTATTTAAAATAAATATCTACATTTTGGAGTCCAAGATTTATCTTGGACACCTTTTATAGCTGAAATTGATGCTGGCTAGCTCGCTTTGCATTTGATTTTATATCCCTACTTAACTATAATTTTCAGCCCGCCCTGATACGGGTTTAAATAACTTTGAGTGAGGTGATAAAGATGTACGCTGAAAACGTCGATAAACTTTCCATTTCCTTGCCCAGTTTTTTCATCCAGTTTATTAATAATTATATTGCTACGCATAACAGCCAATCTCCGTCTCATGTCATACAAGAAGCACTTCAATTACTGCGTGATCGTGAAGAGCCGATTAACTGTCAATTGGGTCAAGGGCACAATGATGAATTGGAGCGTGCTTATCGCGATGCTGTGCAAGAATTTGATACAGCTTGGGAAATAACTGCAAAAGATGGACTATCTAATGAAACGTGGTGAAATTTATTATGCTGATTTAAACCCAAGTGTGGGAGACGAAATCAAAAATGCAAGGCCGGTACTTATCATAAGCAACGATAATAATAACAAAATGAGTAATACAATCACTGTGTTACCTATAACTAAAAACGTGGCGCGTGTATACCCCTTTGAAGTTTTCCTTGACAAGCAAGAAACGGGATTACTTCACGATTCCAAAGCGCAAGCCCATCAAATCCGTACTATCTCAAAACAGCGCGTCAATAGTAGCGTTAAGGGACGTGTGAATGCAGCAACCCTACAGAGAGTGGAAATGGCAATGAAAATACATTTAGCTTTGTAACAAGCTTCTTAATAACAATCGACAGCATTTTGGAGTCCAAGATTTATCT
Organism: Pseudomonadota bacterium; assembly: GCA_039714115.1. Taxonomy (GTDB): domain Bacteria; phylum Pseudomonadota; class Gammaproteobacteria; order Beggiatoales; family Beggiatoaceae; genus Thiomargarita. The sequence goes on from JBDLJY010000595.1 coordinate 2,054, forward strand.
TGGACGTCTGAATTAAATATTTATTCAGGAGTGCAAGGTACGCCTTGCACTCCTCTCAACGGTGGTGAGGTTCAAGTACCAAGTTTTCGGCTCTAGGATAATCCTTCATCTGCATAGCTAAATAATCGCCTTCTGCCGGAGCAGGTTTGCAATCTGCTCAGGCAGAAGAAACTACAAGGATTGCTTATAAAATACAAAGGATAAAACCAACAAGACATACCACGATCATATCCTTTATTATAAATAATCCCTGTAGTTGTTTTTAGTCGCCACGCAGGATTGCAATCTGCTCAGGCAGAAGAAACTACAAGGATAGCTTATTTATAAAATCAATCAGTTATCCTTAACTTAATGGCATTGATGTGAATGGTACGGAGTGAGTTGTCAAGGTGAAAATGTAACGGGATTAGCATTAGGGAATAACAACCTAAAAGGCACAATCTCAAAAAAGCTCACCAAATTCAAAAAATTATAAATCCTATTGCTGAATGACAACCAACTGAAAGGGAAAATTCCCAAATCCCTGATGAAGCTCAAAAAGTTGACATACCTAGACATAAACGACAACTGCTTAAAGACAAAGGTATCTAATAAATTGTGCGAAAAAATGGCTTGATAAGCTCAATCCGGGTTGGGATGAAACTCAAAGTAATTGCCTATAATTTTCTGCCTGAGCAGGTTTGCAACCTGCTCCGTAAAGATAAGGCTAGAAATCCGATCCCTCAATACTTCGTGCCCATGATAAACCCAAAAATAGGATTTCTTAGAGCAAACTAGAAATCCTATTTTTTGAAAAAATCGGATTTCTTTCTACTGGACAACAAATAAAACAAACCCTGTACTGATATTTTAGCGATTCAATTTGACGAACATCTCGTTTGACATATCCATGCAGTAATAAATTCGTTCGTGTTGGTTTTATTCGTTGTTGAACATTAGCTGTACTCATCTGTGTCGGAGTAAT
>JBDLJY010000596.1:0-2997 GCA_039714115.1 Pseudomonadota bacterium
GATGCTTCTCCAGTCCGAGACTCTGCGGGGAACGATTAAACAGGTCTGATGGAAAGGCCAGTGTCGTTTCCATTTAAAACCGCTTTCTAACATTAGCTAGGAGACCATTACTCGCACAAGCGAAGATAGGTAACAACTTATGCAAAGAGTATTTGTTCTGGATCACAACAAACAACCGCTGATGCCCTGCCACCCAGCAAGGGCACGCAAGCTATGGGCATTTTGACCGTGGATCAGAGGTTATTTGGGCAGGCAATCTAAATCACCGCGGGTCTCAGATCAAAAAAGCCCTTAACTCAAGACGGGCAATACGCCGTTCACGGCGAAATAGAAAGACTCGTTATCGGCCAGCACGTTTTAATAACCGACTGCGACCAAAAGGTTGGCTACCACCATCGTTACGGTCACGAGTCGATAACGTTAAGAATTGGATGATTAAGTTGTCGCGGTTGGCACCGCTCACTCAAATAGCAGTCGAGACGGTCAGATTTGACACCCAAAAACTTCAAAAGCCGGAAATCTCTGGTGTCGAATATCAACAAGGCGAGCTTGCAGGCTACGAATTGCGCGAGTACTTGCTAGAAAAATGGGGGCGACAATGTGCCTATTGTGGTGCCAAAAACATACCACTTGAAATTGAACATATCCTAGCCCGTAGTAAAGGTGGCAGTGATCGAGTGTCCAATCTAACTTTGGCTTGTACAGAGTGCAACCAAAAAAAGGGCAATAAGGACATTAAAGATTTTCTGAAGCGTAAACCCAAGCGTTTGAAGAAAATCCAAGCGCAATCGAAGGCACCTTTAAAAGATGCCGCAGCTGTCAATGCTACCCGTTACGCGACTGGCAGTGCCTTAAAAGGCTTTAGCTTACCCATTGTTTTCTCAAGCGGTGGGCGAACTAAATTCAACCGTCTCAAGCAGGGCTATCTAAAAGATCATTGGATTGACGCGGCTTGTGTTGGCGAAAGTGGCAGCCACGTTGTTATTCCCAAAACGATAACGCCTTTGATTATCACTGCCAAGGGACGTGGTTCAAGGCAGAAATGTAGTATGAATCAATACGGATTTCCGAGAACTGGTCCTAAAAAGCACAAGCGAGTCAAAGGCTTTCAAACTGGAGACATTGTAAAAGCCATTGTGACGAAGGGAAAAAAGATAGGCATGTATGTTGGGCGTGTTGTGGTGCGAGCAAGTGGCAGTTTTGATATTGGTAGTGGTGAAGAAAAAGTGGGTAGCATTTCATATAAATATTGTCAATTGCTTCAAAGGTCGGATGGTTACGAATATTCAAGCGAGACTATTCAATTTAGCTCAGAAAATTAACCAACATAGGCTGGGCGAATGAAATAATTCTATTTTACCATCTGTCAAATGGGCAAGTTATTTGTTGACAGTTCCAAAGAGCGAAGTGCTAAAATTGGATTTGATTGAAATTAAATAAATTTTCCAGCGGCAACTTTGCTTTGTGCTGGACGGAGTTTGCAACCATATCCATTAAGTTAAGCACAAATAATTGATTTTGAAATAGAAAAATCTATGCCGGACGGGGTTTGCAACACCGTCCGTGACGTTTCAGATTCTATGCCGGACGGGGTTTGCAACCCCGTCCGTGACGTTTCAGGGCAACCGACCCGAGGTGGGGCAATCCCTTGTGGTTGCCCGCCCCTACGAAGGTACGCAATATTTAACGTTGCGAACGGGGTTGCAAACCCCGTCCGGCACAATATTTTAATTAAATCAATCATTTATCTTTTTATCATACTGGCATTGAGTTTGCAACCCCGTCCGGCACAGAACTTGCAAATTATCTCGCCTATAGACAATGCCATCTCTGGTATTCTGAGTCCAAGATTCCCTTAGCATCAGTATTTTAAGCGTCGAGAGAAATCATATTTTTTATTTAAAAAAATCGGATTTCTATTTACTAATACACCTATAAAAAAATGTTTAAATCAATTTTCACAATATTAAAATAAATCATAAAAGGAAAAATCTATGCTAAAAGCCATTCAACAAGAAGTGACGATCCAGCCCTATTGTTACACTTCATTCCCCAGAACTCCAATCCGGTTTACGTGCCAATGTCATTGTCATTCTGACAGAAACTTCGCTCCTATCACAACAACCCAATGAGGTGATTCAAAAGACAGAAGTGCAACCCACTTTAAGAGAATTGCTTGAAAATGTTGCTGCTGAAAAAGAACGTATGACTTTGACATACCGAAAAAAGCTCTTTTTAGCCGTTGTGCCGATAGAAGATGTTTACCTGATTGAAGAACTTGAAGACTGCATTGATCGTGCCGATGCCAATGATGCGCTTCAGGAAGCCTTTAATACAGGCACCATTTCTTCAGAACAGCTAGATAACCAGAGAATTTTAAGCTAACAGTATGTACAGAAACGGAATAGACAGTTATTCACAGAGTTTATTAGCAGAGTTACGTCATCTACCAACTGAGACAGAATGGGTAGAATTTAAATAAAATTATAAGGATTATGAAGACCTTGGCGAATATCTCGCCGCTTTGGCAAATAGTGCGGCATTGTGTGGTAAAATTTATGCGTACCTTGTGTGGGGCATCCACGATCAAACCCATGAAATTGTTGGGACAGACTTTAAATACCGTCGTGCTAAAAAAGGTAATGAGGAACTGGAAAGCTGGCTATTACGCTTACTTACTCCCAAAATAGAATTTCGTTTTTTTGAACTGGATATAGAAGGTAAACCTGTGGTTATCTTGGAAATTAATCGTGCTAACCACGAACATGTCAAGTTTAAAGGCACTGCTTATATTCGTATCGGGAGTTATAAAAAACGACTGAAAGATTATCCGGAAAAAGAACGTAAATTGTGGCGTTTATTTGATAAAACCCCTTTTGTGCAATAACTTCCTCAAGTCAAAACCAGACCTGGCAGGTTAAACCCAAACCTGCCAGGTCAATCCTCTTATTTCGACCTGGTTTTGACTTTGACCTGGCAGGTTTTGTTATGATCAGC
>JBDLJY010000597.1:0-2984 GCA_039714115.1 Pseudomonadota bacterium
AATTTCCGGTTAGCCCCCGGTATTTTAAATCATTATGCCAGAAGGCGTATGCCTTCACGCTCAATATTTATTGCCGCATTTAAATCACGATCAGCTTCAAAATCACATTTATCACAGTGATAAGTACGTTCTGACAATTTGAGTTCGGTTTTTTTGTGACCACACAGAACACAGATTTTTGAGGAAGGAAACCATTTTGAAACGGTCGAAATCCAATTTCCAAATAAAGCGGCCTTATACTCAATTTGTCGTTGAAATTCATAAAAACCCATGTCGCTGATGGCTTTTGCTAATTTATGGTTTTTCATCATTCCCTTCACATTCAAATCCTCAAGGCAAATCACCTTGAAGCCCTGACAAAGGTGATGAGTAAGTTTGTGTAAACCATCCAGACGAATACAGCTAATACGATAATGAAATCGTGCTATCTTCATTTTTTGCCGATTATACCGTTTGGAACCTTTGGTACACTTAGCCAAATGCCGTTGTAATCGTGCCAAACGACGGCTAAGTTTCTTTAAAGGCTTTCTACCTTCTATAGTTTCACCATTTGACAGAGTGGCTAAGTTCTTAACACCCAAATCGACACCTACAACATCAGCTTGGTTTTCACTGACTTTGACTGGTATTGTTTCCATATGGACACTTACACTTACAAACCACTTATCAGCCGTGCGAGAAACCGTTGCTGATAAAATCTTTCCAGAAAACCTGAGAGATTCTGTAAGTCTAACCCAACCCAACTTAGGAATCTTGATCCGGTTTTCAGAAAGCTTGAACTTGTCATTTGACAAGTAGAATGAGTCCTGAACACCTTTCTTCTTAAAACGTGGGTATCCACCAATGTGTTTAAAAAAACGCTTAAAAGCAGTACCTAAATCACTAAACGCTTGTTCTGCTGCACATTTGGTAACATTAAATACCCAAGGGAAATCAACAGGTTTAACCGCATTAAAAACCGTTCTAACCGTTCTTGCAGTTGGTTTTTTACCTGCCTCATACTGTTTTTTCCATTCTTCTAACCCAGTGGTTTAAGCGAAACGAGAGATACCGCAAGCTTGACGAAAATATTTTTCTTGCTTAACTGTTGGGTTCTTTATTTGGATTTTGTGGCTTAACACTATCATTTTGCCTTACTCTAGGTTTTGCCTCGTGAAATAAACCTATACTGGATAAAACAATCTTGAAAAACAATACCTATAAACTTAGGACTTATGCACAATTCAATAAAAAATCTAAAAATGTGTTATGTTAAATACTGCTGATATAAATCAGTACAGGACCAAATTCATGTTATCATGTAAACATCATCGTGGGAACGAGACTGGCTAAATCAGTTGTTCATAAGAGTCAATGCATAAGTCAGATGATTGCTGATAACTGATAACTTTTTCCGGTGACATGCAAAAATTAGATTCATTTTATTTATAGGAAATATACATAAGAAACATTTTTTTGTCAAGAAAATTTTATATCCTGACAACTTTATAAACTTTAGTGTGTGTTTTTTGCTATTTAAATCGGTATAATCTCTATTGTAGCTACTAAATTGGATAAATCAATTAAGTACCAGTCTGGGCTACCTGTAAATCTGTGATAGCAAATTCAGGGATAAATATGCGTTTTCCGCGCACATTGTATCACATAAGCTCACATAATTAAGTACTAGTAATTAGCTCCCAACTGAGTTGCACCGAGCTTGCTTACAAATTCCCTCATCTCATTTTTTTCTATCATCTCCTTAACCATCCCCACCAAAACATTTTTTTGAACATCACTTAATTTGCGCCAATGCCTTTTAAGGGCATCAAGCACTGGCCCATAATCAACCCCATCTTCATTAATTGATTTTATCTATGAATAAATTGGCCCATTGCCTGTTATCAGCCAAGTAGCATTTACATTAAACACCTCCACCATTTTAATTATCACATCTTCTGGTACTTTTTGTTTTTTGTTGAGAATATTTTGGATTCGATATCTATTCTCTCCCAATTCACGAGCAAATTCTGGAATATTTAAGCCTTTGTTTATCATAAGTTCTCGAATTCTCTTAGATATCATGATAACAACCTCGCCTATTAAAGGTAAGACGCGCCTAATAACAAGGCAAGACTGCATTACCTTAAGAAATTATTGAATTAATGAGTTTTTTGTAATTAATACAGTGTTATGTCGTATTGCCCATGGATAAAGGGCTGCCAGAGAGGTCGGATTTTGGCAGGTCAGTTGATGGCGATTTGGGTCAAAAATGGTCAAAACAATAATTGACGCATAATTTTACTTTACATTTAAAGTATGAGAGAATTGTATATGCTAGTTTTAAATGGTAAAATACACGCACATAAAAAGGTAGTATAATATGAACACACGGCCATTGACTCGACATGAAATTAGACTGGTTTTAGCCAGCGCAGAAAAGCCACGCGATAAGGCATTGTTAATATTGGGGTTTAATAGCGGCTATAGAATTAGTGAGTTGTTGTCATTGCATATAGCCGACGTATTTACTCGGACAAAAAGCGGGTGGCAGGTACGTGATGTGTTGACGGTGGGTAAAGACAAAATGAAGGGTAAACGCCAAGCCCGTTCAATACGGCTCAATTCATCCGCAAAACGCGCATTGATGGACTATGCAAAAACACTGGATATGGTAGGAGAATTACCACTTTTCGGGGGCGTGAAGGGTCACGGGCGTAAGGCGATTACACGGCAAACGGCATGGAATATACTAAAGTCATTGTCTTTAAAGGCTTTGGGCACTATGGATGGGATTGGTACGCACTCAATGAGAAAGTCCTTTGCAACGCATCTGTACCTCGCAACCCGCGATATATATAGGGTTAAGGCGTATCTTGGACACTCATTTATTGAGACGACCGAGTTGTACATCAAAGACGGGTTGGCGATGTTGGATGATAATATTGAGGATTTATGCTTGACTGGCTAGTTATCAGTTACCGGCAAGGTTGGATGTATGTCGC
>JBDLJY010000598.1:0-2931 GCA_039714115.1 Pseudomonadota bacterium
AACGATAAAAAAACCAAAAACCTTGAATCACGGATTTAACGGATTACTCGGATGACACGGATTAAAAACCCCTTGAATCACGATCACAGCAAGTTTTCAATCGGTTTTTAATCCGCGCAATCCGCGTCATCCGTAAAATCTGCGATTCAAGGTTTTTTAAAAGAGTGTAGGGTGCGTCCCACGCACAGGATGGTGGTGTAGGTTTTAGGAGTTTATTTGTGCGGAGTACGCACCCGGAGATCGCTTAATTAAGTTGCAAGTTCATTCGGTGCGTGGGACGCACCCTACGCTCGCTCCTCTTCAAACAGTGCTGCCTTGAAATCGCTATTCGTGACTTCTTTAGCACGTACTGTGACAGGCTGTGAATCACCATAAGTTTGTATGGTCAAAAAGAGGCGCGGTTGAGGCATATTACAAATTTTATTAACAAACATTAATAAAATTTTCTAATTACCATATACAAATCACACAATTTCTTAGGTGGGCCCGGAGCAGGTTTCAAACCTGCGTGGAGCTTAAGACGATCCTTCGCATAAAAACTCGTAGGGGCAATCCCAACAGGGATGGGATTGCCCCTCCATCCCTCGCCGCTGGGATGGCCTACATTAAAAAAAAATGCTTGATTTTTTTTGCAAGTCCTTATAATGTTGCCTACGTGAGCGCAAGCTCACGTTGGGTTGTGGTTCTAACCTAAAATCGTTGGTTAGGTAAAATGGCGAGCGTATTTGATGAGGTTAAATACCGAGAACCAAGGTAATCATACCTCATCATAGCGCCTTGACTTTTGTTAAGGCTGTCCTCAAGATACCTCCTCACGAGCCACCTTGGTGGTAAGTGTGCTATTGTGAACGTTTGTTAGCATAAATGTATCGGTTGAGCCGGGAAATTTTGACTAAATTGGATAGTTTCCCATTTTTGACTTTCGTCGAGTTGAAATTGTCCCACTTCCCAAATGTTGCCATCATCCATGAGATAGCGTCCAGCTTCAAGTGCTAAATAGGGGATGGTTTCTTGGGCATGTTGACTATCCAAGTATTGCCATTCTTGAAATTGCAATTCAAAGTTTGATGTCTCGACATTGCGTAGGCGGACTACACCTGGTTCAAAATCATTACTACTTGCAGGCGCAGCTATTATGATCGGGGTTGATGGATATGTTTTTGATAAATATACTGTTTGCCAGTTGTGGTTGACACTGTAGGCACCCATTTCTCCAACAGTCAAAAATGATTGAATCTCGGTTGTTTTACTGACACTGTTATTATCAGTATCTGGATCGAGCGTGCTAGCACTGACTGTCGCTGTATTTGTTATCTCTCCCAATGTGCTTGGTGCTGTCACATTAATCGTAATAGGTTCTGAGTCTCCTACAGCAAGCTGAGCCAAATCACAAGTCACAATGCCATTAAGCTCTTGGCAAGTGCCACTGGCACTGATAAAGCTTACTCCGGCGGCTAAGACATTTTCTACTTGTACATTGTTTGCTATGTCTGAACCAGCGTTATTAACAATCAGGGTATAGCTCAAATTGGCATCAACATAAACGGGATCCGTCAATGCCATTAAGTTAAGGGCAACCACAAGGGATTGCCCCTACGAAAAATGGCATCTCCTGTAGGGGCAATCCTTTATGGTTGCCCTTAACTTAATGGCATAAACGGGATCGGTAGAATCTGCCAAAGTTAATGACAAATCAGCCTCACAACTGTTTACAACGCCCGATAGAGTCACTCACACCATCCTCATCAATTTGCGGTTCATCAGGATTAAGCAAAGCTAATAAACCAAGATCATCTTCAGTGCCATAAACTAAAGCATCGAGTAAGTTATTTGTAGTAATGGTGGTTAAACCATTACCCATATAAAGTGCTATGGCATCAGTACCATCAGCCAGCCAATTATTTTCGGACACAGTTAGATCAGCATTTGTGATTTCGCTACCGCCAATCACAAAATAACCATCAGCATCAGTCGTCAAACCATCCAAATCAAAAGCAGCATAAGACTGATCAAATTCACCATCAAATAGCACTACCACTAAACCATCTAATGGCGTGTTACCAAAACCGCCGTCATAAATTTCGATAAATTAATTGTTTTCAGTTACTTGAATATCGGCTTCGTTGATAACAATATCAGGTATTTTAAGGCTTGGATCACTACCCAAAAGACATTCCTCTAAATCTGAAATGCCATCGTTATCAAAATCACTCCGCCCATCCCGTTCTAAATTACCAAAGTATTGCATTTCACAACTATCTGGCATTCCATCTCCGTCAGAATCCTCCGCGCTCGAATAGACAATAATACGAGCCGTTTGCGAGGTTTTTAAAGTACCATCAGAAGCGGTGAAAGTAATATCATAGCTTCCGGCTTGCCCTTTAACAGGAGTCCAATCAAAAAAGGCTTCAGCTTCATTTTGTACTATAAAACTAGCATTGCAGTGTTGCATTGCCAGAATGATCATTGACTTCAGTATCTAAACCATGAGACTCGTAAACGCGCAAAATGTCGCCATCTTTAGCTAAAAAGTCACGAATATCGTCGCGTCCAGGTAGATCAACCAGCACATCTTTTTCTAAAAAGTGTGTATTAGTGGCTTCTATGAGGGAAGTGAGTTCGCCACCTAGTTCATCAGCATGTGTGAAATTTGCATTGAATTCGGTAAATTCTCCAGAAAGAGTGGTGATCATTTGCCAACGCCCGACGGCGGTTTTGCTGGCTTCTATGTCACCGAAATCTATCAATAGACTAGGATTTGCTGGTTGGTTGTTGACGCTGCTGCCTATGATTTCAAATCCGATGAGCAAGCCAAGTTCGTTTTCAACGATACGTGGTTGTGCTGACTCTATTTTGAGTTGACGCGCAACGCCGTGTCCATCATTTTTGATTCGCACGCCTAGCGTATAAGGTACAGGGGGTTCTATTTCT
>JBDLJY010000599.1:0-2926 GCA_039714115.1 Pseudomonadota bacterium
ACCTGCCAGGTTTTGGATACCTGGCAGGTCTGATTTAACGGCTTAACTCAAACCTGCCAGGTTTTGGATACCTGGCAGGTCTGATTTAACGGCTTGATACATTAGTAAAACCTGAGGATAATAATATGAAACTGGGAAAAGGACTAGCCATTTTTTTCATACCGATCTGGATAAGCCTTGCAGAAGCCCAAACGACTGTTCCCACTTTAGAGCAGCAAGGCAGTTGTGCTGTAGATTTTTATAAGCGTTATTCCCCAAGAGGGCAAAATATGAGGGTCGTTTTGCGAAACAATGCACCTTTGTATCGCAATTCTTCAGGAAACGATATTATTAAACGCTTATCCTTCAATACCAAGGTATTAGTCGAATCCGCCAAAAATGATCGCGTTCAGATTAGTCGGACTTATGAACAAACGCCTTCAGGATGGATGAACAAAGCAGATTTATTATGTATCAAAAAACCGCTAAAATCTCGCAGTGGTTTGGAAATGAAGTTTTACATCAAAACGGAAACTCGGCAACAATCGAGCGATTCCGCCGAGCCGCCCGGTGAATTAGCTTATAAAAGTTATGATGGCGAAGACTGCGGAAAAGATAGATGCCGGAAATTGACCCGTTTCAATGGCTATTTTGTCTTTGACGAGCGTCATGGCCGTTATTTACTCGGCAGCAAATACCGTTTGGGAACCCAAACCGGCTTAATGGGTTGGGTGGACAAAAAGGCAGGATTTATCTGGGACACGGCTTACGGCATACGGCCCAGAGAAAATCTAGTGTTTTCGCGGAGACACCGTAAGGCTGGGCAAGAAAAATCAGTTTGCGCTTTCAGAAATTTGAAAGATGCCCAAACGAGGCGGAACTGCATTCCTATCTTGGGAGGAAAAAGGTGGTATAAACTTGCTAACCGCATCCCAGTTTTGAAGAAAACCGATAACTTTTATCGGGTAGTCATGCCATTGCCAGGTGTTGGTGTCAAGGCTATAGATTCTCATAACATAAAAATATCCCCTCAACTTTTAGGCGGTATGGCAGATAGAGATGAAACTATTTCTGATGTGGGTAAATTAAACCATATCGATCTGTTTTTTCTGATCGATGGCACTCACAGTATGGCTGAGCCATTGAAGCAAGTTATCCAAAGTGTGAGAGATATTGTCAATTTGTTCCAAACTTCTCCTGATTTTCAGGAAAAGCAGTTACGGTTGGGCTTTCGTATCTATCGGGACAAATATGCTGGTAAACGGGAATTGGGAGAGGTTAAGCCATTGAACGCGGCGAAGATGTTGCCTTTCCGGGGGTTAGGGCGTGTTTCGCAGCCATTTGGATGCACCAACACACAAGATCAACTTATTGCTAATTGGCAAAGTTTTGATGCCGCTTTAAGCACGGTGAGCACCACTTATAATGAAAGAGACGATTTTTCGGAAAACCTGTTTGGAGGAATAGAAGCGGCAATTGATGATTTGGCGGCAACTTGTCCGGATCATGTTAAAGTCCTGTTTATTGTCGGAGATCATGGCTATGATCCTAATAAACAGCGGGCATACGGGCGCTCTCCCATCAGGGAGGCAGATTTAATTAATGGGCTAAAAGGCGACAAAAGACGTGGACGCCAGCAGATAGTGACCTTTTTCCTGCATACCGGAAAAGATGAGACAGTTCGCCGTAAGAATATCACTGCCTATGATCAGGCTTATCAAGCGTTTGAAAATCAGGCAAAGACGATTTTATCGAGCTTGAGAAGGGGTAGTGTTAACGATTATATTTTCAACGTCAATGATTATAATTTGGCCAAAAAAGTTAAGCATGGATTTCAAAAATTTTTCAGTGGTACCACAGAATACCTTGAAGAAATCAAGCTGGATTTGTATGGTGGCGCGTCGCTGGTAGCGGCGATAGAACGTTTGAAGGGGCATGAAAAGTTTAATAATATTCCCGGTCTTTTTCCAGAAATCGTGGAACAACATTTGTGCCGTCGCTTAGGAGAGCAATGTCAAAATTCGGTAACGCACGCCACAATTGAAGGATATATTCCGGTTTCGGACGATATTCAGATAGATGTGTGGTTTATGACCAGAGATTTTACCAATTATAATAGGCTGTTGCAGGATCTTGCCGATCCGGAAATGGGGGCAGGGCAAAGTTTGCGGGAGAGCTTTATCCATGTATTAATAGAATCTTTGGAACGGATCATTAAGAAGCCGGAGCGACCGAGAACCGGTGAATCTATAGAAGTATTTCTAAGGCGCATAGGCAAGTTGCCGGTGCGCCATAATAGTCCTATTTTTCGTTACAGTTTGGATGATCTTAGAAATTCGAGAAAAGTCAGCAGAATAAAGTTGATAGCTTTACAGGAGTGGATCCATGTTGTGACTGAATATTTAAGAATTGCCCAAAGTGGAAGACGTCCGGTAGCTCGTGATTATAATAGGCGAATAATTCCGCCTTGGGAAATTTTTGAGCGCGGACATAATACAATGCCAAGGGGAGAAAAATTCAAGGAGGAGGGTATGAGTTATGACAAAACCACGTCACAAGGTCGTATCTACTGGATTCCTCAAGAATTTTTGCCATAGGACTTTTTATGGTAGGCGATAAATCGCCTACTACGAACTTGGCATTCTCCTTAATGTTGAGGTTCGTAGTAGGCGATTTATCGCCTACTCGCAGGTAATGACTAATGACAGGCACTATACGTTATCTTAAAATTGCTAATTTTCGCAGTATTGATGTGCTAGAACTGCGTGATATTAAACCGTTTTCTGTCTTTGCAGGGCCAAATGGTGCCGGAAAGAGTAATTTTTTTGAAGCCTTGGATTTTGTTAATTTGGCCAGTTAGATAGTTCTCCTACCTTGGAAGAATATATTCTTGAGGGTAGCACTGGAAAAAAATGGACGGTGAATGATTTTTTTAGAGATAATGAAG
>JBDLJY010000600.1:0-2925 GCA_039714115.1 Pseudomonadota bacterium
TGGCAAATTGAAATCAATGCAGGAATCCGCCAAAAATCAAGTCAAAGGCTATCTCCAATTTGAAGAAGTCAGGCAATTGGAAAATCTGAAAAGTTGGGTAATCGTGTTTGTGGGTGAAGTGGCGGCGGTTGTTGAGGAGGTTTGAGTGTCAATCAGACCTACGGGGAGACCAATACCCCGCAGGTCGTTGTAAATTATACTAAAAATTAACATGCGCCCCCGCGGGCAATGCCATTAAGTTAAGCCTAAATTTCAGATCCCTCCCAAGGAAAAATTAACCTGCTGGGTAGGGGATTTAGTCTCCCCGCAGGTTTGTCTTAATATGAGTGCAAGGCCCATTATTGACTAAACATTTCAGTCAAAACTGATAGCACTTGTCTTCCGGTGTTTTGGTCTATTTTCCCTAATTTATTGAGCAGTCTTGATTTATCAACAGTACGCACTTGATCTAGCACGATTTCTCCTTGTTTGCCTTGAAAAGTTACCGGTACGCGAGTGACTTAATGGCATTGCCTCCAAAAACGCCTTGATGGTAATGGTATTGGGTTTGCAACTGGGGTATTAAATTATGTTATCATTGCGAAGCACTTAAAACTCAGGTGAAAAAAAACATGTCAATAAGATTATCCTACAGCATCAGCAACTTTGAAAAATTGGTCACAGAAAATTACTATTATGTTGATCGTACTTCCTATATAGAAAAGCTGGAGTTCGCCAATGAGCCTTATATCTTTTTTTTACGCCCCCGGCGATTTGGCAAGAGCTTGTTTATTTCCATGCTCTGGCATTATTATGGCTTAGAATTTGCCGATAAATTCTCACAACTGTTTGGTCAATATTATATTGGCAAAAACCCTACGCCGAAAGCCAACAGCTATGCGGTTTTGTACCTAGAATTTAGTCGGATTGATACCTCTACCAAAGAAAGTACTTTTGAAGGATTCTTAAGTAATGTACGGTGGGGCGTTAAGGCTTTTTTAGAGCGTTACACTCTGCTCAAACCGGTGGCTCAAGAAAAGATTCTTTCTCGACCAAATCCAAGTGAGGTGATGAAAGCCTTGTTTGACGCTTTTGGGAAACAAAAGAATCCTATCTATATTTTGATCGATGAATATGATCATTTTGCCAACGAAATTTTGGCCTTCAATTTTGATCATTTTGCTGAATTTGTCAGTCGTAACGGCTTTGTCCGTAAATTTTATGAAGCGATCAAGGAAGGCACTGCTACTGGTATTGTTGATCGTTTATTTGTGACTGGCGTGACGCCTATTACCTTAGATAGTTTAACCAGTGGATTTAATATCTCTACCAATTTGTCCACCCATAAATATTTTCATCAGATGATGGGTTTTACCGGAGAGGAGGTTAAAACGCTTTTAAAAAAAGTCACTTTTAATCAGAGTAAGACAAGGAATGTGTTAAAAAATCTGAAAAAATGGTATGACGGCTACCAGTTTTCAAGAAAAGCCGAAACCCGATTATATAATCCTGATATGGTTCTTTATTTTCTGAAAGAATATGCTTATGAAAATGAATATCCCGATAAGCTCATTGATACAAATATCGCCAGTGATTATGGAAAAGTGCGTCGTTTGTTCAGATTGGGGGAGGTTGATCGAAATTATGTCATCCTTGATAAATTGATTGAAACCGGTATGCTCAATGGTTTATTGACGGAACAGTTTAGTTTTGAAAAGCCCTTTAGCAAGGATGATTTCATCAGTTTGTTATTTTATTTGGGCTTAGTGACAATAAAAGAAGTCCAATTGTCTCGCTTGGGCTTTGGTTTCCCGAATTATGTGATTAAAGATTTGTATCTGGCATTTTTCATGGACTCGCTGAATGAGCGCAATCAATTGGATTTTGAGGTTGATGAGGTGCGCGATAGGTTGGAAATTTTGGCGCAGAATAATGAAGTGAAGCCCTTTGTCGGCTTAATTGAAAAGGCGCTGCATACTTTGTCCAATCGTGATTTCATGTCGTTTGATGAAAAGTATATTAAGGCCTTATTTGTCGGATTTGCCAGCTTGTCTAATTTGTATTTTATTAAAAGCGAACCTGAAGTTGAGCAAAAATATCCTGATATTATGTTTCTTTACCGTCCACCCTTTGCGCCAAACTATCAGTTTTTGTTTGAATTGAAATATCTGAAAAAAAGTGATAGTGGCAAATTGAAATCAATGCAGGAATCCGCCAAAAATCAAGTCAAAGGCTATCTCCAATTTGAAGAAGTCAGGCAATTGGAAAATCTGAAAAGTTGGGTAATCGTGTTTGTGGGTGAAGTGGCGGCGGTTGTTGAGGAGGTTTGAGTGTCAATCAGACCTACGGGGAGACCAATACCCCGCAGGTCGTTGTAAATTATACTAAAAATTAACATGCGCCCCCGCGGGCAATGCCATTAAGTTAAGCCTAAATTTCAGATCCCTCCCAAGGAAAAATTAACCTGCTGGGTAGGGGATTTAGTCTCCCCGCAGGTTTGTCTTAATATGAGTGCAAGGCCCATTATTGACTAAACATTTCAGTCAAAACTGATAGCACTTGTCTTCCGGTGTTTTGGTCTATTTTCCCTAATTTATTGAGCAGTCTTGATTTATCAACAGTACGCACTTGATCTAGCACGATTTCTCCTTGTTTGCCTTGAAAAGTTACCGGTACGCGAGTGACTTAATGGCATTGCCTCCAAAAACGCCTTGATGGTAATGGTATTGGGTTTGCAACTGGGGTATTAAATTATGTTATCATTGCGAAGCACTTAAAACTCAGGTGAAAAAAAACATGTCAATAAGATTATCCTACAGCATCAGCAACTTTGAAAAATTGGTCACAGAAAATTACTATTATGTTGATCGTACTTCCTATATAGAAAAGCTGGAGTTCGCCAATGAGCCTTATATCTTTTTTTTACGCCCCCGGCGATTTGGCAAG
>JBDLJY010000601.1:0-2913 GCA_039714115.1 Pseudomonadota bacterium
AGCGTTTAATGTATCACTTTATACCAGATTGTCACGATAGCAATATCCAACTAACCAAACCCCTTATGATATAAGGCTGCTTAACTTAATGGCATTGTGAATAAGGGTGCGATTGATGTCGTTGACGCTTACTCAACCGATGGTGAAATTGCTTACTATGATTTGCAAGTCTTAGAGGATGATTTACAACATTTTCCCAAATACTATCCGCTGTACATCTATCGCGCTGACTTAAGTGAACGTTTGCCCCAAGTCATCAAAACCTTACAACAATTAGATGGTAAGATTTCAGAGGCTGAGATGACAAAAATGAATGCCCGTGCTAAATTAGATAAAGTGCCTGAAAACCAAGGATTACCAAAAATTGCACAATTACGATTAATTGAACTGCCGCTAGCTTATCGCTCCATTTTGGCTGGCATTAAAACCTCAGCCATCATCAATATTGGCACCGCAACATTAGGCGCATTAATTGGTGCAGGTGGTTATGGGCAACCCATTTTAACCGGGATTCGTTTAGACGATATTGGTTTGATTTTACAAGGCGCAATACCCGCAGCCGCCTTAGCATTATTAGCCCAAGGGTTATTTGAATTAGCAGAAAGATGGATAGTGCCAAAAGGCTTGCAGGTGAAATCAAGGTGATTTATTATCCTAGTGAGTTAGTGTATGCTTGATATATGGTGTTTCTTGCCGGAGCAGGATTGCAACCTGCTCCGCAACGTTTAATAAAAAAAAACACTTGATCTGCTAAAAATGAACTGATAGAATGTTTCAAAAAAATTATGGCGGTGAAAAATGTAAGATAAAATATTTTCCATACAAGAAAACTTAACTGAAGACTACCAGCGAAATTTTAATAAGCCAGATGTCATTGGTTATTTTAAAAATCCCCACGAGCTAGAGCCAAAGGAAAAAACCTATTATTTATATTCGGAAACCGGAGAATTAACTCTGTTAGGTAATTCTTTGAAAGCTGTTGATAAACGCCTTCAAGACATATACTACGCAGATCAATTTTATTTTTGGGAGCCCACCAAGACTGCTCCTATCGTAGCTGAACGTAAGACGGTTAAAAAACGTAATACGGCTAAAATGACCCCAAAAAGACAGGCATTAATAACTCAAGTCAGCAAGATAAAAACATGGGGGCGTGGCGTTATTGCCAAAATAGATAGCTGCGTGTTAGGCCGGAAAATAGGAGCCGTCCGACAAATGTTATCAGTTTTAACTAAAAATGGTTTATTGGTTCGCATACAGCGTGGGCAATATTCTGTAGCTTAAGTGAACTTTTCACTAGGAAACGTTGCGGAGCAGGTTGCAAACCTGCTCCGGCAGGAGATATATTATCGCTCCATTTTGGCGGGCATTAAAACCTCCGCCATCATCAATATTGGCACCGCATGGGGGCCTTAATTTTCACCCAACCGGAGTTAAACTGAAATGCTGATTGAAATGTTACTAATCGCGGGTAGCCTTATTGGAATAAAAAAAATAAAAAATAATAGCCAACAGGAAAAACAGAGGCAAAAACCTGCAAAATCATCTATGCCCGGTTTGTATATAAAAAAATCAAAAAAAACCACATTACAAACCCTTAAAGAGGTTGTACAAATCCAGTTAACAGGGGGGGAAGTGCGTCATCAACAACTGAAGCAGGTAGCAACCGGAAAAGAGGATAATAAACCAAAGATCTACCAAAAAGTCAAGAAAGATTTTAGTTTCTCTATTGGTTTAATCGGCTTGAGTTTGATCGGAACTTGGTGGTATCCGCCGTTACAATTGCTATCTGTAGCCGGTGTCTTCTACTTCTTTTCGCCAATTTTTAAAAACGTTTTTCAAGACTTGAAGAAAAGACGTATTACCACCAATCTACTTGATAGCATCATGATCACAGGTATGATAATGATGGGCTATTTTTTTCTGACCACTGTGTTCACTTTGACCGCTTTATTGGCTTTAAAACTACGGCTGCAAACCGAAAATAACTCACGTCAACAATTAACCAATGTTTTTGGTCAACAACCACAGTCGGTTTGGCTCATGCGAGACGGCATAGAAGTCGAAGTGCCTTTGGAAACGGTTCAAAAGGGGGATATTGTTGTCGTCAATGCGGGTGAGCATATTCCCGTTGATGGTAGCATCACTGAGGGATTAGCTACCGTTGATCAGCATTCCTTGACGGGGGAATCGCAACCGGTTGAAAAAGAAGTAGGCGATAAAGTCTTCGCCGCAACGCTTGTGTTAGCGGGACAGCTTTTTATTCGAGTCGAAAATGCCGGACAAGAAACAATCACCGCCAAAATTGGTCATATTCTGCAAAATACTCAAGATTTTAAGGATACTTTGCGCTTACGAGGGCAACAGATATCCGACAGCTTTGTTGGCCCAACTTTATTGACCAGTGGGTTATTTATACCATTGCTTGGCCCTAATGCTGCGTTGACAGTGCTTTTTTCTGGTTTGGGTTATAACATGAAGTTATTCGGCCCAATGAGTGTTTTAAATTTTTTGCATATTATGGCAAAGAACGGCATTTTAATTAAAGATGGACGTTCTATGGAAATGTTGCAACAAGTCGATACGCTAGTCTTTGATAAAACAGGGACTTTAACTTTAGAGCAACCGGAAGTCTGTCATCTTTACCCCATTGAGCCATTAAATGAAGAGACCTTGCTGACCTACGCAGCGGCAGCAGAATATCGGCAAAAACACCCTATCGCTAGAGCGATAATCGTAGCAGCGGAACAACGCGGGCTGACTTTACCAGCAATTGATGATGCAGCCTATCAAGTGGGTTATGGCATTCAAGTGAAGCTCGGAGAAACGGTAGTCCGAGTGGGTAGTGCCCGTTTTATGCAGCAAGAGGGTATTAGCTTGCCAAAAGAAGTGGAAAGCCTCCCAACCCAATGT
>JBDLJY010000602.1:0-2909 GCA_039714115.1 Pseudomonadota bacterium
ACAAGGCGGTTTTGCCATCGGGGGAAAACGCGACGGAATATGAATATTCTATTGAGGAATGTGCATCTAAGCTCTTGATGACGCGCATACTGGATAAGTCCCACCATTTCACTGTGCCATTATATGAACCCGACAAGGCGGTTTTGCCATCGGGGGAAAACGCGACGGAATATACATTTCTGGAAAGTTTAAGCTGTAATTCCGGTGGCGGAGAAAAAGGGAATGGAGATGGACTTGTTACTTTAATTCCAACTGTTGCTAAGTTAATTCCAACTAGTGCAGGAAGGCAGAAATCTTCAGGCCATTGAGAAATCCTATTTTTTCAAAAAATCGGATTTCTTTGCTTTTATAATGGTCTGGATATTTCCGCCCTCCTGCACTAGCAGGGTGACTAGGGTTCGGATAAGATATTTTATATACATCGTTGTTTCTCCTAAAAAACTTGAAACGAAGTAACGGAGCTGGCGACGTTCATCGCGGAAAATCAGACCTGCGAGGAGACCAATACCTCGCAGGTAGTTGTAAATTAAACGAAAAATTAACCTACGAGGTGTGGGCACATTGGCGTAGGTTTGTCTTAACTTAATGGCATTGAGTTCTAAATAGGCTTGTATCACTAAATCCAATTCTTGACGTTGTAATTCAAGCCGCTCATCTTCAAAATTAATGAAGATAATCTGTTGTTTTGTCACCCGAGCCGTAAGTTGTTTGACTAATTGATATAATAAAAAAGTTTTACCAAATGTCCTGTACTGAGCAAAATTATACTCAGCACGGGCACAATTTTACCGTTCCTGCGCTGGCGCGTGGGAACCATAAAAAAGCAATAGTTGTTGAATTTTTATGCTTTAAAAATCATCTTCATCTATAACAATATTTCTCTTTTCAACTTCTGCTATAAAGATTTTTAAGCTTGGGTTTTCTAGGTACAATTTTATCAAAATTTTATGCTTGCAGTATTTTTCAGAAATTTCTCTATAACTTTCAACATTCTTCTCACCTTTTTTGTTCTGAAGCCTAATTTTCATACCGCTTTTTTTTAGTTTTTCATCGACAGTATTGATGCAATTCACTATTTTAGCTTTACGCTTATCGCTGTAACAAAGTGGCAGCAACCAGCACTCAATAGAATGCACTGAGATGGCAAATATTATTTTGTCTTTATGTTTCTCATAAATCGCTTTGCCGATTAAGTCTATGAATTTGGCGACGACTTTTTCAATCAATTGTTCTGGACTCAGTTCTTTAGCATTTTCATAATGAGGAATACCGTAGCCATAAGGTTTATCTGATACATCAGTATCTATCTGGACTATGATATAGTCATGGAATCGCAATGCCCCTTTAAATTTGCTTGATTTGCAATATTCTATCACTTTGTCCCAACCGCCATAATTTTTAGCTTTATTCTCATCAGTATTATCTCTTAATGGTTGCAATTCTTTGAATTCTATATCATCTTCATTTTTATCAAAGTAACCCATTAAGATATTTTCAATGACGATTTGATCGGTAATACCTTCTGTGATTAATCCAATTGTTACCATAATTAAAAACTTTTAGGTAGTCCTCCAAGGTATCCTCTTAGAAATGCCTCCGATAATGTGATCGGTTCTTCTCCCTCTGGCGTTTCTGGCTTCAAAAATCGCCTGGCTCTGGTATAACCGGATTGATTACGAGAAACAACAAGTAACCTTTGTTCATCATCATTTAAGTTTAAACCATCTAGGATAGCCGGATTATGTGTCGTAAAAATAACCTGTTTATCATAGTTTTTAGCCAAATTGGCTAATTCTTTGATTAATTGCCGACACAATTTTGGATTAAGAGACGCATCAATATTATCAATCGCAAAAAATGGTGGCGTATCTTCGCTGATAAAAAGGCAAAAATAAAACAGCAAAAACAAAAATCCTTCATTGGTACTTCTTTGATCAAAAGTGATTTCTCGATCTAAATAGCGATCTTCAATTTGAATTGCTCTTTCACCGATAAATAAGTTGTTAGGCACTTGAAAATCTTTAAACCATCCCATGAGTTTGAGCTTTTCTTTGATCTCATTTAACTTGTCTTTGTCTAAGCTTAAAACTTGCAATAGTTTAAATAAACCTTCGCCATTAATGCCTAGTGGTCGAATTTGTCCTTCTTCCTTAAAATTGCGTAAACAGTGGTACTCTGGAGAATAGATGATAAATTCTTGTAGAGATTTTTTTTGAGCTGAATGTACAACTGGTTTAGATGCTTTTTTAAAATCCTCAAGGGCTTTTTTTAAAGCTTTTTCAGAAGGTTCATCAGTTGAGGCAAGTTGCTTTAAAATAAAATCATCCAGATGAGGCGTTTCATTAGTCCATTTAGCATAAGGCTTATTCTTGTTTTGAAGCACATAATCAAAGTATATTTCCTTATTTTCTCCAAAAGAGATTTTTATTTCCTGCGTCACATTTTCTTTATCAAAAGCCGCTCGCATCAATTGCGGTTCTGTCTCTCTGATCCCTCTTGAGGCTAAAAATTCGTTATCCAATTTATGACTGGCAGCAGCAGCACTTAAAGCAATCGCTTCTAAAATATTGCTTTTGCCACAGCCATTTTCACCAATCAAGACGGTGACGCGCCCAAGTTCAAGTTTGAGCTTTTGAATAGATTTATAGTTTTCTATATGGATTTCTTTTATCATAAAATAATAATATAGTCATCCAGATTTGGCCCAAACCTCAGAGGTTTTTAAAACCTCTGAGGTTTAGATGCTGGATAAAACTTCTCCCTCAATTTATGGCATCAGGGCAACCACAAGCGATTGCCCCTACTGTCTAACAAAATCAAACGCATCATCCAATTTATCATCATAAACAGGATTTTGTTTGCGATTGGTATCTTTCTCCACCCCTTTACGCACTTTCCTGAGTATATCA
>JBDLJY010000603.1:0-2907 GCA_039714115.1 Pseudomonadota bacterium
AAAGAGATAGAAACGACTCTGGGAACCTATTGTTTGAGTAATACAACATACTATAAAAACAAGTATAATAAAGTGCAGCCGAATGCTAACTTTTTGGAAAATAATACAATTACTCTACCATGTTATGACGATGTTAATGTGAATTTTATATCAAAAATAATCAGTCTTTTGTGACCTTTGTTGATAATGCGCCATTACCCCGTAATGAGATAATAGAATTGCTTCAACAAAAAGGTATCAGTACTAGACCGGGTACTCATGCCGTTCATATGTTGGCTTATTATCGGAATAAGTTTGGCTTAAAGCTATCCGGGGCGCGTGATTGTGACCGTTACAGTATGGCAATACCGCTGCATAATCGTATGACGGTTGAAGATTATCAATACATTGTCAAAACCATAAAAGCAATCTAATTTTAAATAATTTAATGAAAGAGGCCGGATTTAATGAGGTAAGTTGCGTAAGCCTGATTAAATAAAAAAAAACCGACTATTGGACTTATTGATATGAAAACTAAAGAGCTTAGTGTAAATACAGAAACGAATTTTCGTGTTTGGTTGAACCTAGAAATACCGAAAAATATGAATACCACTTACATAACTTCATATGAAGTTCAAGTGGCTTTGAATTATTTTTTGAGACAAAATCCACAAATACTCCAGCAATTTTTTTACACCTTAAGAAATGCACCTATTCATCCGATGAAAATACCACGGAATCTGCCACGAGTAACCAAAGAACAAAGAGAGGCAATCCTATCATCCCTTAGAGAGGATTCACACCCTAGTGAGGATGCAGATTCCGAGAAATGGATTCAAAATATTAAATCTTCTCGGGTTAATAAAAAATATTATCATAAATTTTTTGATGAATAAAATTATGACGGGAAAATCTGAAGGATACCTGCTTGATACCAACAGTTGTGTTTATTACTTAAACGCTTGGAGAAAGAAACCATAAAAATGGTCACCTGAAGAAAAACAAGTGTTTGAAACTATCGAATCTCTTAAAAAAGAGATAACGCTTTATATGAGTGAGGCAACATTCGGAGAATTGAGATTTGGTGCGGAAAAATCGCAAAATAAAACTAAGAATTTAGAGAGAATCGAAAGATTTCGGGAAGGCGTACCGTTGCTTCCTGTTGATCAACAAGTTTGGACCTTTTTTGGCAAAATAAAAGCAGAACTCAGTAAAGTCGGACGAATAATCTCAGATATGGATATTCTGATTGCAGCTACCGCCAAAAGCTATGATTTGGTGTTGGCAACAAGCGATTCAGTGAAAAGGCACTGGATCGTCTTAATGGCATGTTTGCCTTTGCCAGATGGGATAAAACACGACAAGAATTGTTCCTAGCGCGTGATCGTTACGGCATCTGGCATAGAACTTGGCTTTGATGAGCGTGACAAATCGGAGCTAATGTCTTACTTATTCAAAACCGAACACTACGGAATGGTATTGAAGGCTGGCGACATGGAGCGTATCATGCCACGTTTAGCTTGGCATCTTGAAGAACCGCGTGTAGGACAGAATTACCCAAACCTTTACGCCTCACAATTAGCCAGTAAGTTTGTCAAGGTGGTGCTATCAGGTGGGGGCGGAGATGAATTATTTGCCGGTTATCCTTGGCGCTACTACCGTGCCGTTGTCAATGATGACTTTGAACATTATATTGATAAATATTACCATTATTGGCTGCGGCTGATTCCAAACAGGATGCTCAGGCAAGTGTTTAAGCCAATCAGAGATGAAGTAAGCCAGGTGTGGACACGGGATATTTTCCGTGATGTCTTTATCAATCAGGTTTCCCAGCTAAGGCGCCCTGAAGATGGGAAAAAGCCAATTTTCTATGTTTTGGAGAAGGCAGTAGTGTTTATGATAATGTTATTATTCTTGGGAATGTAAAAGTGGGTAAAAATACTTGGATAGGACCAAATGTGATACTAGATGGTAGCGGCGAATTGGACTTGGATACTTTTAAACTATAAAAACAAGTATAATAAAGTGCAGCCGAATGCTAACTTTTTGGAAAATCAGACAATTACTCTACCATGTTATGACGATGTTAATGTGAATTTTATATCAAAAATAATACGGAGCTACTTTTGCTAGAAGAACTTCTACAAAAATTTATAAATATTTTTTTTAATTTAATCGCGGAAAAAAAAGTTTAATAACTAACTGGGGACCAGTAAACAAAGTCAACCTTGCCGCTATTGGGATTACCACTTTGTTGAGCCAGAATCATCAAACGATGAGCGTGAATACGCTGAAGAATTAGATAGATTATTCCGTAAAGCCGTCAACCGTCAATTAGTCAGTGATGTAGATGTGGGCGCGTATCTGAGCGGTTGTATGGACTCAGGCTCTATTACCGCCATTGCGGCAACGCAATTGCCCTACATAAAAACCTTCACCTGTGGTTTTGATTTACACTCAGCCTCAGGCATAGAGCTTAGCTTTGACGAGCGTGAAAAATCTGAACTGATGTCCTACCTTTTCAAGACTGAACACTACGAAATGGTCTTAAAGGCGGGCGACATGGAACGTATCATGCCACGTTTAGCTTGGTATCTTGAAGAACCGCGTGTAGGACAGAATTACCCAAACCTTTACGCACGCTCACGAAGCGTTTAGTAAACTGATCTCGCAATTTAAATCTAAAAAAAAACTTGACATTATTTTTTAAATTTAGTTTAATATTATTGCTGCTTTATTTTGTTAGCATTCCACATTAAAAAAAATGGTGCGGCTGTTGCGTTTGGCCTAATGATAACCATAAGTTAATCTTATGATTAATACTGTGGTTGAAAATAAAGCCGATTTATAGAACTTATGTCATGGTGCGATTACAAAATCGTCTATCGTGGTGATTGGAAATATTGTGAGGACGGGAGTACAGCCCGG
>JBDLJY010000604.1:0-2893 GCA_039714115.1 Pseudomonadota bacterium
GATTTGGGTTGCGGAAGTGGCAGATGGGCAAGGATAGTAGCCGATAAAGTCGGCAAATTGCATTGTATTGATGCAAGTGAAGCGGCGCTCGCCATTGCAAAAACAAATCTACTGGAAAAAGACAATTGTTTTTTACATATGGCAAGTGTTGATAATATACCGTTAGAAGATAATTCTATGGATTTTGGATACTCGCTTGGTGTACTTCACCATGTACCTGATACATTTTCAGGAATAAAAGCGTGTGTATCTAAACTCAAACCCAGCGCACCACTGCTTCTTTATCTCTATTATGCATTTGATAATCGTCCTTTTTGGTTTCGTCTTCTTTGGAAGAGCAGCAACATATTTAGGCAAGTCATTTCTAGGTTGCCTCACTTTTTTCGTTACTGGGTGTCTCAAATAATTGCCGTGTTGGTCTATTATCCACTGACGCGGTGCGCCCTCATTCTCGAAAGAATGGGAGTCAATGTAAGTGCTTTTCCGCTTTCATTTTATAGGCATCTGAGTTTTTACACGATGAGAACGGATGCGCTTGATCGTTTTGGTACTCGCCTAGAACAGCGGTTTACAGCGAATGAAATTCGAGAAATGATGGAGAAGGCTGGATTAGAGAGAATAACATTTAGTGACGAGAGTCCTTACTGGTGCGTGGTAGGATATAAACGCAAGTGAGTGAATTTCGACATGAACCAACACCCTGAATAACCATGCAGGTAAGTACTGAAGCACAAATTTTCTGGGCCGGACGGGGTTTGCAACCCCGTCCGTAACGTTTTATGGCTTGTGGTTTGCCGGTGATTGCATCGCCGGTGGGCGTGAATACTGAAATTGTCGAGCATGGCAAAAATGGCTATTTGGCTTCAAACATAGAAGAATGGGTCAATGCTTTGACTTGCTTGCGTAATGATAAAGCCTTATGCTCTCGCTTGGGAATGAGTGGCAGAAAAAAGGTAGAAACTGATTATTTTGGTGGAGTTATTTAGACACTCAATGCCATTAAGTTAAAGAAAAATCTCTATCATGTAAATTTTTCTTAATGGCATTAGATAGTAAGTACTGAAGCAGGTATTTTCTTGTAGGGTGGGTTTCGCTCCGCTCTGGAGATTGAATGCAAATTGGTATTAAATACGGTTAAACAGCTATGAAAAAAGATTCTGGTTATGGTGCGCTAGTGATTTCGCTTGATTTTGAGCTTCACTGGGGCATGCGAGAAAAAACAACAACCTCTGGAAATTACCGACAGAACTTTCTAGGTGTGAGGGAGGTGATACCAAAAATCCTAGCTATTTTTGATGAATTTGGGATAGCGGCTACCTGGGCTACGGTTGGGTTTCTCTTTGCAAATTCAAAACAAGAATTAGAGTCCTTCTCTCCAACTGTCAAACCTCTATACGATGATGCTATGCTGTTTCCCTATCGGGAAGAGATTGGTCAGGATGAAAAAGCGGATCCATTTCATTATGCGCCGAGCCTAATTAAGGCTATCCAGAGGACACCACGCCAAGAAATCGCAACTCATACCTTTTCACATTACTATTGTTTAGAGCCAGGACAAACAAAAGCTTCGTTTGAAGCTGATTTAAAAAGTGCTATTGCAATCGCAAAACCTGACGGAATTCAACTTAAATCAATAGTATTTCCACGAAACCAACATAATCATGATTATGAAGACATATTGCTAGAGGC
Source organism: Pseudomonadota bacterium (assembly GCA_039714115.1). GTDB lineage: Bacteria > Pseudomonadota > Gammaproteobacteria > Beggiatoales > Beggiatoaceae > Thiomargarita. The sequence goes on from JBDLJY010000604.1 coordinate 1,690, forward strand.
AGGAATAAGCTGTTATCGAGGTAATCAGTCTACATGGATGTATCGAGCTTCTAATAACAGTGAGAACAGCAAGCTTAGGCGTGCCGCCAGATTGATAGATACATATATACCTATAGCAGGTTCACATACTATCAATTGGGAAAATATACGACAACATAATGGGATTTGTAATGTTCCCGCGAGTTTTTTCCTAAGAGCCTATTCTCCGCGATTGAAAGGATTAGAAAAACGGCGTTTACGGCGAATCACGCAAAGCATCAAAAAAGCTGCCATTTCTCATCAAATTGTTCATCTATGGTGGCATCCTCACAATTTCGGGGTTTTTATAGATGATAATCTTGCCGTATTGAGAGCAATCTTAAATGAATTTAAGCATTGCCAAGAAAATTATGGTATGCGTTCAATGTCTATGGCAGAAGTCGCATTAACAGCACAAAAGAATAGGGAAAAGATTAAATGAGTGTTCCATCTAAGCCTAGTCGAGTAGTTTTATTAGCTTTGGACTGTGCGCCAACCAGAATAGTTTATCATGCCCTAAAAAAAGAATTTTCCGAGCTACAAGTTATCCTAGAAAAACCGGTAGCACGTAGCAAAATTATTCAGCGGCGAATAAGTCAATTGGGTATCATTACTGTGGTGGGACAACTTTTGTTTATGTCTATAGTGACACCATTTCTACGATGGACTGATAAAAAACGTATTGAAGAAATTAAAAGGGAGTATGGGCTGGATGATTCTCCAATCACTGAGGGCGTTGTTAATGTACCATCGGTTAATTCAGATGAGGCACGACAGGCACTCCAGCAGTTCAATCCCGAGTTGGTTGTCGTTAATGGTACGCGGATCATTGGACGAAAAACACTTTCTTGTGTGAAAGCGAGTTTTATAAATACACACATGGGGATTACTCCCCTCTTCAGGGGGGTTCACGGCGGCTATTGGGCATTAGTTGAGGGGCGCTCCGATTTAGTGGGAACGACTGTACATTTTGTAGATGAAGGCATTGATACGGGCAACATTATTGCACAAGCTACATTTAAGGTTTCCCCAAAAGACTCTTTTGTGACTTATCCATTTCTTCACATAGCTGTCGCATTACCGATTTTGATAAATGCTATGCGCGGTATCTTGACTGGTACTTTAGAACGACAGGGGATATTTTCAAATCTCCCTTCTAAGCTTAGATCACATCCTACACTGTGGG
>JBDLJY010000605.1:0-2879 GCA_039714115.1 Pseudomonadota bacterium
ATTTTTCACGGCAAGCTCCAAAAAATCCTATCGCCCCAAGTCCAAGATAAATCTTGGACTCCTATTTTATGAAATACTATGGTCGAAATAAAACGTTTCGGACGGGTGTAGGGTTAAATTTTTTTTGACATTAACAATTTTTTAAACTAGCCTTATAACTAAGGCGGAGCATTTTTGGTGCCCACCAAAGGAGGCATAACCATTACAACAAGAAACACAAAGAAATAAGATTAGAAACTCAGTGTCCCATTTAACATCTGACATCGTAATTTTTTTGTTATGGTTTTTTTCGGATTAACGATTGGAGCAGGTACAGTCTTATTCTATCATGTACATGAGGATATTGAGGCAGGACGTTCACCAGATAACACAGAAATACTTGATCAAGTAATTAGTTTTAAAAAAATTAATCCATCTCCTAGCATAATTTTTGATGCAAGTAGGGTAAATGCATATGGTTCTCCCAGAAATATGGAAGAACGAGTGGATTATTGGAAAACTATTACTAACTTAAGTTTACAAACCATTGTAGCTGAACCATGGAAATATTTACAAAGTGTTGGACATAGTATCTTATTAAGATCTTCTCCTGCGCTTTATCCTACTGAATCAAAAGTTTTTTTTGGTGAATGGTTTAAGACACCATGGAATATTTATCTAATTATTCATTTGCTTGGGCTTCTGGTTATTATGGTACTTGTAATACAGCTTTTCATGAAGTTATATATGGATTATCCGAATCTTTCTTTAAAAGATCTCTATATTCCATTTCTCATAATAACAATACTTGGCTATTGTATCATAAATGTTCTTTTGGTTTATGCGGGAAATTATAGATTTAGAATGCCATTTGATGGAATTATTATTGTTGTAGGTTTTCTCTCTTATCACGCTACGCGATTAAATCGCAATTAAAAATACCTCCAGAATAAGATAATAGATAAATTATGAAAAATCAAACCAAAATCTGGCAAACAAAGCGCGTTCTCGTTACCGGCGGCGCGGGTTTTTTAGGATCACATTTATGCGAATATCTGCTTTCGCAAGGTGATGATGTTCTATGTGTGGATAATTTTTTCACAGGTTCTAAGGATAATATCCATCACCTGATGAACGAAGCCCATTTTGAATTGATGCGCCACGATGTGACTTTTCCCTTATATGTCGAAGTCGATGAAATCTACAATCTGGCTTGCCCGGCTTCACCAATCCATTATCAACATGATCCGGTGCAAACGACAAAAACCAGTATTCATGGTGCCATCAACATGCTAGGACTGGCAAAGCGCACTAATGCGAAAATTCTCCAAGCTTCTACCAGTGAAGTATATGGAGATCCTCAAGTGCATCCACAAACAGAAGATTATTGGGGACATGTCAACCCCATTGGGATTCGCTCATGTTATGACGAATCAAAGCGTTGCGCTGAAACCCTCTTTTTTGACTACCACCGTCAACATAAACTCTTAATCAAGGTAGCCAGAATTTTCAACACTTATGGACCACGTATGCATCCCAATGATGGCAGAGTGGTTTCCAATTTCATTGTTCAAGCGCTCAGAGGCCAAGATATCACTATCTATGGTGATGGCACACAAACCCGCTCATTCTGTTATGTTACAGATTTGATTGATGTGCTAGTTCGACTCATGAATTCACCCGATGACTTCACCGGACCAGTGAATACTGGTAATCCGGGCGAATTTACCATGCTGGAACTGGCTGAAAAAGTAATTAAACTAACCGGTTCCAAATCCAAATTCATCTTAAAACATCTTCCACAAGATGATCCCAAGCAACGTAAACCTGACATTAGTTTAGCCAAAGAAAAATTGGGTTGGACACCCAAGGTAGGTTTGGAAGAAGGCTTAAAACAAACCATTGATTATTTTGATCAACTACTCAAAAAGGATATTTTCTGAAAAAACTATCTATTGTGATCCCTTGCTATAATGAATTAAAAACTCTCCATGAGATAGTAAACTTAGTAAAGGCTTCACCTTATCATGAGAAAGAGAGCATTATAGTAGATGATTACTCAATCGATGGTACGAGAGAAGTTTTAAAAAACAATATCGAAGCAACGGTGGACAAAGTCATCTATCATGATATCAACCAAGGAAAAGGTGCCGCTCTCCGTACTGGTATCAAAGCTGCAACTGGCGATATGGTAATTATACAGGATGCAGATTTGGAATATCATCCGAATGAATACTCAAAATTGACCCAACCCATTATTGATGGCAAAGCCGATGTGGTTTATGGTTCAAGGTTTATGGGCGGAGAAGCCCATCGAGTAGTATTTTATTGGCATCAATTTGGGAATCGGATTTTGACCACCCTATCTAACATGTTTACCAATATCAACTTAACCGATATGGAAACCTGTTATAAAGTGTTCAAAAGAGAAGTAATTCAAGCCATTGATATCGAAGAAAACCGCTTTGGCTTTGAACCTGAAATCACTGCCAAAGTGACTAAACGCCGCTGTAGGATTTACGAAGTAGGTATCTCTTATCATGGGAGAACCTACGAAGAAGGTAAAAAAATAAATTGGAAAGATGGTGTTAGGGCTATTTATTGTATTATTAAATACAATCTGTTCAGGAAATAACGTTTAAGACTGGGTTGCAAACCCAGTCCAGCATATCCAATCCTTGCTTATACCCAATCTTTGTACTTATTGTTTATTTATGAAAATTCATAACAACCAAGTGTCGCAGACACAAACTAAATATTTTGGACGTGATCTTGAAGCAATGTCCTTTGCCAACAATTACCATTTATGGATATTAGATGAATTGCGTCCGTTTCTTGGTAAACATTTACTTGAAGTCGGAGCTGGCTCCGGCGACTTTTCTAAATTACTTTTACAAACA
>JBDLJY010000606.1:0-2867 GCA_039714115.1 Pseudomonadota bacterium
TGTGATCAAAACCAAGACATAATCTTCGGTATCCAAGCGAAGTAAATGTGTCCGTAGCAATGGTCCTCGCGTCAGTTCAAAGGGTTTTTGAATTTCCTCCCTAACCCGTTGGCGTGCCTCTGTCTCAGACTCGGAAAATTGTCGGTAATCGGTCACTGATAGATTTTCATACTGGGCGGGCGTGATAGTTTGTGAAGGTAAGGTAGTCCGTAAAACTTCGTGGCGGCGTAAAATTTCTTTCAGGCTCTGTTCTAGGGCAACGACATTCAATGGTCCCTTTAGGCGTTGGATGATGGATTTGTTATAAATAGGACTATCAGGCTCAAGTTGGTGCAGAAGCCAGAGACGTTCTTGGGCAAATGAGAGTGGCAAGGTGCCGGTTCGTGGCACTGGTTGTAGTGGTGGTGCTTGGCGTTGTGAATTCACCACGGAGCGGACGGAGCGCCATAGGGCGGTGCGACCTTCTTGTTTTTGGCATGACGGAGATGTATCAGTGGCTAACGGTGTCATAGCTTATCCTTTGGTTTGTTCATCAAGTTGGGCATTACTGTGATCGTGTGATCTCACTCAATTTGCCATTGAGCAACTGGTATTTATCACTCGGCACTTGTCCCATTTTTTTCCAACACCACTGATATAACGTTCTTAACGAAGAACAGGTTTCCCAATTGGATAAAACATGCTCAACATCCAAACTAGAGATAATTTCACCACCATGCTTAATTTCGTTATAACCCTTAAAAAGCTTTTTCAACTCACCTTTAGGATGGCGGATGGTTTCTACATCACCTTCATAATCTTTTAAATGAGTTGAAAGTACCGAATTGATCGCATTGGCATCGGCAAAATAATAGGCTTCAAGCATATAAACCAAAAAATGTACTGCCGCACGATGTTTTTTAGTTTTTAAAATCGCATCAAAAATCTCTCGATAGAGTTGGAAAACCTCGAAGGCTCGTTCTTTCCACTCATATTCTAAGTCATCTATTAGCAAGACGTAGTGATGTTCTGATTTGTTAATGTATTTTATTGCTGCAAAGCCAATATGAGTGGTTTTGTCAGGAATTTCCTTATTTTTCCCAACTATGTTGATTTTTGGTTTCTTCTTTTTGGGACGAAGTTGGTTGATAAATCTAATGACTTCAAAATGACAACGACCCTGTACACCACCCTGACTCTGAAGAGCGTTAAACAATTTGGGAAGATGTGGCTCGAAAGTTCTTCCCGTCACAAGTAAACCAAAATGGAAAACCTGCCAAGTATTATTGTTCATAATCAATTTCCACTCTGCGGCGCAATCATTTCAGCCATATACAAGGAACCGGTTGCGTAATCTTCTAGTAAATCTTGGATATCTTTAATTTCACTTAGTCTTTTCATAACCGTTTGTCCACTGTCATCAAGTTCTACCGCCAAAAGATATTCAGGTTCAAATTGGCTCATCAGCACCGGAGAATGGGTCGCAATAACCACTTGCTTATGGAATTCATTGGTTGCCGTTTCTATCGCTTTAGCGAGTACCGATAATGCCCAAGGATGTAAAGATAAATCGGGTTCATCCAATAAAATCAAGCTATTGTCTTCTTCAGAAAACAAGGCGGTGAGTTGAATGAGCATTTGTAATTGACCATCAGAAATCCCAGACGCTTGTATTGGTTTGCGTCGATATTTGTCAATAAAACTAGCATAAACACTATTAAGCCCTGTTTGTTCAGTAATAAGTGCCTTAAAAGAAGGAAAACTTTCTTTCATAAAGCCCATAATCGTATCATAACGTGTATCAAGTACTTGCTTATCATGAAGATTACGCAAGATTGACCACAGATTCTCACACTGTCCAGAAAGCTGTGTTTCATAACGACTTTCCGAGCCCAAGGTGCGTAATTTATAAAAATTTGCTGATCGTGCATGATAATAGCGGATACCACGTAAGAGTTGATCCAATCCGGCGACTTCGTGTGTACCAGCACCCGTCAGGTTTAAAAAGTCTATATATCTCGTTAAGCTCGGTTTTTCTGGTTCGATAAGTTTTCCGTTTGGCTTCAGTTCTTGAAAACCAGAAAATATGGCCTTATCGCTGCCTACTTTTCTGTTAATCAGGACTTTTTCCGGTGTTTTTGAAGATAATTTTTCTCCAACAAAAGTTTCTATCCGGCCTGATGAATATCCAAAAAGGATTTCATAGATTGTCGCTGGTGTTTCAATGCTAATTTCGATAAATGCGCCATCGTTTGCACCTTCCCAAAGTAAACCAATGCCATGACCTCTATCAGAAGCAGCCAGATCGACTCCCCGAATGCCACAATCTCGCACAAACCATAGTGCCTCTAAAAAAGCTGATTTACCAGCACCGTTAGGGCCAAAAAGTACTGTCAGGCGTTCGGTATTAATTGATACATTTGCTAATGAGCGAAAGTTTTTGACAGTTAAGCTAATTAATTGGTTTTGTAACATGATTAAATATCATTATGGTAGTGAGTGGGTGGGTATCTGTCTGTAAAGTTATCGGTAATGCCGTGCTTGTTTTTCAAAGAGTTGTGCATACGTCCCACCCCGACGGATCAAGTCATCGTGAGGCCCATGCTCAACAATTCTACCATTTTCTAGCACATAAATGGTGTCAACCATTCTGACGGTGGATAGACGGTGACTGATGAGAATGGCGGTGCGATCTTTGGTGAGTTGGTGGTATTGTTTGAAGATTTCAAATTCGGCTTTGGCTGAGGGCGCTGGTGGGTTCGTCGAGGATGAGGATTTGGGCATCGCGTAAAAAGGCGCGGGCGAGTGCGATTTTTTGCCATTGTCCGATACTGAGTTCTTCGCCTTCTTCAAACCATTTGCCTAAGAGGGTGTCGTAGCCTTGGGGC
>JBDLJY010000607.1:0-2854 GCA_039714115.1 Pseudomonadota bacterium
AACAATCCTCCCGCTAATGACCACCTTTCTATTTTGGAATCTGAATAATAAGCCGCTGCACAAAACCATTACTAACTTGGTATTGCGACATGATGTGGATGTGTTAATGTTGGTTGAGTGTACAATATCGCCTGAAGTGATGCTGGCGACATTAAATCAACAAGCACGTCCTCAGTTTTCCTTAGCTAAAGATTATGGGATATGTAAGAAAGTTGTTATTTATACTAGATTTTCCAGAAACTTTTTGATACCCCGCTTTGATGATACTGATCGGCTAACTATACGTCATTTGAAACTGCCAGCACGAGACGAAATTTTACTGGCTGTTGTGCATTTGGGGAGTAAAATGTCATATAATGGTTTTGATCAATTGACGGAATCTATTATTTTAGCTGACCATCTTCGCAAAGTTGAAAAAAAGATTGGACATAGTAAAACGGTTTTAGTGGGCGATTTCAATATGAATCCGTTTGAGAATGGGATAGTGAATGCAAAGGGCTTCCATGCGGTTATGACAAGAGATATAGCAGCCGAGAAAGAGCGAAAGATTAAAGGCAAAGCCTATCCCTATTTTTATAACCCGATGTGGAACTATTTTGGTGACGGGAAAAATAAGCCGCCTGGGACTTACTATTATCGTGGTTCAACTTATACCACCTTTTTCTGGAATATATTTGACCAAGTGTTATTGCGCCCTGATTTAATGTCATTCTTTAAGAATGATAACTTGAAAATTATAAGTGAAGATGGTGAAATTTCGTTTCTTAAAAAAGGAAGACCAGATAGTTCTGTTGCAGATGATCATCTACCTATTCTGTTTAAACTGAACTTGTAAGGGAGAAACTCATGGCTAAATCAACTCGTAATCTATGGCCTGATGATATTGGTATTTCCAGCCTACGTGCTCCTGTTACTATCTTGCGCGAACAAGCCGGATTTTTAAGTGATAAAACACTTCATATTGTTGAGGGGGCTGTCAGAACTAAAACCTCAGACGAAAATAAATTTTTACATACTTTTTATTTGGAGGCCCCCGCTTTGGACAGGTACCGGTTCTACTTATTCTCTATTGAGCATGATACTAATTTTTATCCACTCAATATCTTGTCTGAAGAGGGACAGTCCATTGTTGCAAAATCAGAAGATGATTTTACGACACAATTAGCAGATTTGTTTGCGTCTGAAAAAACTAAAAAAGTCATCCATGCTCTCATTGCACAAAGCCAAACTTAATTTTGTCGCTCTATGAAAGATAACAATCCCCCTTCTCTCAATTACCGCGATGCCGGTGTCAACATCGACAGCGGTAATTTATTAGTTAAACGTATCAAACCCATTGCGGCACGCACCCACCGTCCCGAAATCTTAGGCGGATTGGGCGGTTTTGGTGCCTTATTTGAAATTCCCTTAGATCGTTATAAAAACCCGGTGCTGGTATCCGGCACCGATGGCGTGGGCACTAAATTAAAATTGGCTCAAGCTTTTGGCAAATATGACACCATTGGCATTGATTTAGTCGCCATGTGTGTCAATGACATCGTGACTTCGGGTGCGGAGCCGCTGTTTTTTCTCGATTATTACGCGACGGGTCATCTTGATGTAGAAGTTGCCGCGCAAGTCATTGAAGGTATTGGAAAAGGCTGTGAATTGGCCGGGGCTGCCTTAGTCGGTGGTGAAACGGCAGAAATGCCCGGCATGTATCGTCAAGGTGATTATGATATGGCGGGCTTTTGTGTGGGCATTGTCGAAAAAGCCGCTATTATTGACGGTAGCCAAGTGCAAGCAGGTGATGCCTTAATCGGGATTGCTGCCAGCGGTACACATTCTAATGGTTATTCGCTGATTCGTAAAATCCTTGAAGAAAGAGGACATTTCTTGGATGAGGCGTTTGATGGGCATCGTTTGGGAGAAGTCTTATTAGAACCTACCCGCATTTATGTCAAACCTTTGTTGCAGTTGATGCAAAAGATACCGGTTCATGCTTTGGCACATATCACTGGGGGCGGTTTATTAGAAAATGTGCCGCGTGTTTTACCATCGGGTGTTTGTGCTAATATCAATATTCGCAGTTGGACGCGCCCGCCGATTTTTGATTGGCTACAAGAACAGGGTAATATCTCTGATAGGGAAATGTATCGTACTTTTAATTGTGGTATTGGTATGGTTGTTTGTGTGGCGCAAGCCAATCTTGATAAGAGTTTAAGCTATTTGAAAGAAATGGGAGAAACGGCGTGGGCTATTGGTAATATTGAGGCTCACTCAGTAGATACCATTAGATTGCACGGAATTTAGGATATGGCAAAAAAATTACCCCTCGTCGCCCTGATTTCAGGGCGTGGCAGCAATTTAAAAGCGATTATTGATGCTCATGATCCTTTGGTTGAAATACGTGCCGTTATCAGTAACCGGCCGCAAGCCGGCGGATTAATGTATGCACAACAAGCCGGTATTCCTACAGAAGTGCTAGATCATACGCAATTTAAGTCTCGTATAGACTTTGATACGGCATTACAAACTCGCATCGACTCTTATCAACCCAAATTAGTTGTATTAGCCGGCTTTATGCGTATTTTAAGTCCTGAATTTGTCGGCCATTACCAAGGACGTTTGTTCAACATTCATCCTGCCCTTTTACCGGCTTTTAGAGGTTTAGATACACATAAACGCGCCTTAGAAGCAGGGGTTAAGGAGCATGGTGCCAGTGTGCATTTTGTCACGGCGGATTTGGATGCTGGACCGGTGATCATCCAAGCGCGTGTGCCGGTTTTACCTGATGATGATGAAGAGAGCTTGGCGGCACGGGTGTTACGGGAAGAGCATCGCATTTATCCGCAAGCGATACATTGGTTTGCAG
>JBDLJY010000608.1:0-2844 GCA_039714115.1 Pseudomonadota bacterium
GTCAGGTGGATACGCGGAGCGATATCCATCCGACGAAATTTCTCCAACTCAATGACAAGGCGAGATGTTTAATCCCGCAATGAAGTCAATCCTTGTACTAGGTTGTGTATGTGGTTTTTTTTTAATCCCGCAATGAAGTTAATCCATGTACTCTTATTTTCTTCAAAGTTTCAACAATACGCAGCACAAAAAAACCAGTACAGGGATTAACGGAATAAAGGGATTAAAACATTCAATTTATAGATTAGTCAGGTGGATACGCGGAGCGATATCCATCCGACGAAATTTCTCCAACTCAATGACAAGGCGAGATGTTTAATCCCGCAATGAAGTCAATCCTTGTACTTTGCTGGAGCAGGTTTGCAATCTGCTCCGTAACGTTTTTCAAAATCAATCATTTATCCTTAACCTAATGGCATTGCCTCATGCACTGGTTTGAACTCCAATTAGAACTCATCTATCTTCTTAAAAACAAAGTCCAAGGCACCAAATAATTCAGATAAGTTATCTATGGTGAAACTTATCATATTTTTGGTCAATAATTGATCTTTTAATTGGCCAAATTCCCAAATCTTACCATCAGTTACAATACCATAAACCGGTTGTTCTATATTATCATTCAATTTCTGATAAGCAATTAATTCTGCTAAACATTGCCCCCAGCCTTGTTCAAAATCGTTCTTCTTAGCTTCCACCACCGCTAAAATAGGAGATTCAAGAAATATTTTTCCATATTCTGATTTTTGGGAGACGATATAATCCGGTGTTCCAGTTAATTCACTATCATAATAAATTGATTTTTGTACCCAAAGGGCAAATTTATCCGAATAGTTTTTATAAACTTCTCTCAAGATCGGAAAAATTCTAATTTCACATCGTGCGCCTTCAGAAGCCAAAATATCCATATTGGTTATATTAAACTCAAATTCCTGTTTGAATATTTATGGTACGAAAAATTAATTTCTAGCAATAAAATCAGTCTCTTGAGATTTTATCTCATATTTTTGTTGAACCTGAGGTATATCTTTAAATTCACTGAATGACATTATGTTTAGTCCTTATTTACGAAATCAGGGATTGCAGTGTCCATTTTTTTATGGGTTTTGTTTTAATCCCTCATTTCGTCAATCCCTGTTCTGGCTTGTGTTCTGGGTTGTGTGTGCTACCAGAAATCAGATTTTTTAAACCAAAAATCTGATTTCTAATCTACGCCCCAATCCCTAATTTAGTCAATTTTGCTGGAGCAGGTTTGCTTTCCGCGAAGTAACGTTTTTCCTTATTAAGTTCTTTGGAAATGCGTCTTGATGGCAGAACTGTCCCCATCCGTAACGTTTTGTCCATCGACGTAATGGAAACGTGACTTCGCGGAAAGCAAACCTGCTCCGGCATTAATATATTATTCTGAATAATCCATAATTAGCCGCCACCGCAACACGGCTCTATTAAAAGTGCAATCTCCAGAAGGGTAGGCAAACCACGTTTGCCCACCCTACACGGCTATAAATAACTTGATATATTCTTTGTATTTATTTTTTAGTCTGGTTGAATTTAACCCACCTTGTTGTATTTGTTGAAGTACACTGGTTGAAAATGGGCCTTTTGGAATGCAATAACCCGATGAAATAAGAGTCTCAAGAGTGGCAGCCTCAATTTCTCGTGCCCTTTTATAATTAATCACCGATTTATGTTTGATGAAACTATGCATATCAGGACAGTTAGGTTCTAAAACACAAGAGGTGTCAGAAGTTGGGCGATACGAGGTCACATTAACACAAAGATATTTACCATTAGGTGCGAGCGCAACGGCTACAAACAAATGTAAATCATTGGGTGGGGTTGGCAATAAAAACGCATCCCCAATCTTCAATCCATTAGCCATAAATTCCACCCTTAATTATTGAGCAACAAATCCAGATAATTTTCTTGTTCCTTATGCCGATGAATTTCCTCAATTTCCTCTTCAGACTTGCCTAAGGCACGGAGAATATCTTCAATTCTAATTGGAATCGCGCTGCCATAAGGATTTCGCCATTCTGGAAATATCTGATGCGTTAAGTCGGCTAAGTAAAAACGGTCTAATTGTCCATAGTTTCTGTAAACCTCACGTATAATATCTTCTTCTGCTTCGCAAAGTTCATCAACGCCCGGATCATTTAGTAATTCAACCGTATAATTTTTAGGTGCAGAAATATATTTAAGCCAAGGATTATCCTTATCATAGTCAGGACCATAATGAAGCAAGTCTAAAACCTCACTTAACACCGGGCCATAATCCATAGACACATATTGATTGCCGGTAATCGGTTCTGCCAAACGATCCAGTGCAATACGATCGGCCATATAAAGCAACTTGATTAGCCCCATATATTTCATAGGATTACCATACCACTTTAAAAAAAGTGCTGCTGCTTCAACTGTTTTTTCGGGATTATATTTAAAGTCCATAATGAACTCCTTAACTAGAATAGGCACTTATTCGATTGGTTTATCCAACAGCTTGATTGACCTTAATATCTGGGCTATCAAAATCACCAATCTGTGACCAATGAATAGAATTCACACAGGATAGATTGCCATGCCAATTCGGTGGTGCTCCCAATTGTACTGATTTGATTGAAAAAAAAGTTTGCTCCAATCAATTTTCGGCGTGACAGAGTAGCACTTTGCGAGAAAAATTGCAATGTGTACCTTGCCATATCGTGCCGAAAAATTGTAGTGGCGATATTTTGGAGTCCAAGATTTATCTTGGGCAAATCCCGTCCGGCTAAAAATCCCTGTAGCGTTTAGCCTTGTTTAGATTGTTTAAAACGTTATGGAGCAGGTTGCAAACCTGCTCAGGCAAAA
>JBDLJY010000609.1:0-2835 GCA_039714115.1 Pseudomonadota bacterium
GTTTTAGCAAACCCGCAGGTTTACCTTAACAGAATGACATTTCGGACAAACGTTGACGGTATCGCCGCAGATTTCCCAACATTAACGCTACACTATCTCGCATTGGCGCACGTAGCCACTCCTCAGCATCGTTATACCATGCCGGAAAAAACACGTTACGCCCCTCCTTGTTTAAACGACACCCAGCCTGCTTATCCTGATAAAAATGCTTGGGAGTCAACAAACCCTCCTGCACTTTTTGCCAAATCCATTGATCTATCCAAGCTCGCAATGGCTCCAACACGTCCAAAGCCAATGATGGACGATTGCTTTGTGGCGCATGCAGAAAACCCAGATTAAGATCTAAGCCATAAATGCCAAGCATCTGCCCAACACTATTGCCTGCCATGGTATAACTCAATGACAACAAAGCATTGACAGGATCGCGTGGCGGACGGCGATTACGCTCATTAAAATCCCAGCCCTTGTCCCACAAAGTGCGCCATTGTGCAAAATATTCTTTAGCGACACCGCCCTCTATGCCCATCAGTGTCGCATAATCGCCGGCTTTTTGTATATTAATCTCCGCTTGTTCAAAGTCGCCATCTAAATGCTGATGCCTAAGGCACAAAGATTGAGCGCGGATTTTCGCCTCAACCACTTTCCGTGCGATGGACAAGCGAATGGAATCATCAAAATAAGCGCGATATTGCGCGATGCGTAACTGTGAATTGCCATCAGTGTAAGGAAATAGATTAACGCTATTTCCTTTACGACGACTTGGGATGAGTATTATGCTCACTTGGGCCGTTTCACAAGCATATAACACAGCCGATGAGATATTGGTATCTTCGCTGATCACAATTCTACACAAAGCGTACAATCCCACACGATGTTTCTCGCCATCAGGATAACACAGACAAACTGCTTTTGTGTTCTGGCTAATGCTTAACTCAGCCCCACGACGATCTACTAATAAAGTTATTGCCCCCATAATTTGTCTCCTTTATTAACTAGGTACATTCAAAAAGCTAACTTGATCAGCTAAGTATTTTTAAGTTTTTTTGATCCAATTTAACAAACCTTGCCACATTGATGGACTAGCCTTCGGTGCTTGCTTGAGCATCATTTCAGGAATAGCCGGCTTATCTTCGCTCAAAAACCAAGTGTCCCGGATGTGAGCTAAATTATAAATACGCAGATCATCGTCATCCGCCATCTGCTTTTTCACCAGTTCTAATAAAGAAATCAACCCCTTACCATGACCGTGATACAAATAAACGGAGCGTTGCAAATAAATCGTGCGTTTAGCCGTTAAACGTTGAATGCGTTGCAAACGTTTACGCTCGCGGATGTCGTAACAAATCACATAATCGCCTTTTTGTAACTTATGAGGCACTGGCGTGGGATGCGCTTTACCTACCATCGGTTTCAAATTATTAGGCTTGATAGACATTTGATAAATAGGACTGGACTTGCGTTGATCTAAACGACATACCAGCAGACTATCATCTTGGCGATCAATCAAACCAATCAATTCGACAGACAAATCACGCATTTGAAACGGACGTAGCCAAGTTTCATGAACAGAATATTGCCCATCAACTCGCCACCGTTTTAGACATTTGAGAACTTCTTTGCGACGACGATTGTCGCTGATGTCGTAAGCGAAAACATACGGAAAATCCGTTGAACGAGGTGCTGTCATAGTTGAAACCTCGGCTTACTATTCGGCAAACGTTTACCTAAAAAACGATGCCGATTGGAAGAACGAATGACCCGGGTTTTATCCGGGTGTAAAGCCAAGCCCAATTTTTTCAGTTGCTTTTCAGCCAGTTGCAGTGCCTGTTGAGCCCCCGCTTCGTTTTCTGCAAACAAAATAAAATCGTCTGCAAAACGCACGAAGGGGATTTTGTTTGATTGTAGAAAACAATCAAGTTCATGCAGATGCAAATTGCACAAAAACGGCGAAAGCACCATGCCTTGTGGCAAACCCCTACCTCTACCGCTGGGACGGAACTTGTCCGGTTGACTTTCGATGCTATAGCGGACAAGGTTCACAAGCTCTTTGTCTCCACATAATTTCTGTAATTTTTTTAAGGTTTGCCCATAAGGGATATTGTCAAAACACCCTTTGACGTCCGCGTCGCCGAGCCAGATATAGCCTTTGCGAACCAATTCACGCACTTTTGCTAAGGCCATATCCAAGGTAAACTGTGCCCGAAAGCCAAGGCTGAAGTCGTGAAAAATAGCCTCACCTAAGGGCTCTAGTACCGTTAATATGGCGCGTTGCACCAATTTATCGCGCACAGCGGAGGCACAAATGAGTCGCTTGTTGCCATCGGCTTTATCAACTTCATAGCAGCGCATTTTTTCGGGGCGAAATTTGCCCGCCAAGAGTTGCTCTGAGACTTCGCCGACATGACGAATAAGATTTTTTTGCATATCCTCAACTGACAAGCCACGCTGCCAGGGGCTGCGATCATTACGCAGATAACGCCAAGCATGGTTAAGGACTTGGGGTGAGGCTGCTTTTTCAAGATACTTGCCCATGTTTTTTTCCCGTTGGCTGAAGAAAGTGGGCTCAGATGATACAGGAAAATTTGAGGATTTTGACAAACGGCAAATTTGCCAAATATTTGAATAAAAACCAGACAGACGAGAATCTGACTCTCAGATTAAAGTATTGTTTTTATTAAGTTTAAATCTGCGCCATAAATCCGCGTAATCCGTGCCATCCGTAAAATCCGTGATTCAAGGTTTTTTATTTACTCGCGGGATTGATTTTCAGATATGGTATTGAGGACTTTTAGGTGAGGAGATTGGTTTTAATCGCCTGCATTGGCGATCACCGGT
>JBDLJY010000610.1:0-2821 GCA_039714115.1 Pseudomonadota bacterium
TTTCTGATTATGTTTGAATATGCACCAGCCAATGTAGCATCTCTGAGAGTTTATAAAAATTCTCTTTGAAATCAGCAGGGTGCCCAATTTTTGGGGATATCCGAAAATCGGCGTTGCAAAAGTGGATTTTTTTAAATTGTTAATTATCAATAGTTTGGCTGGAAGACAAAAAGTGTGCCAAGGTGGCCAACTTTTATCAACAATTTTTGTACTGTTTTTTTAATGGATTAAAGCGAACCGGCATTTACCGGGCAGGCTCTTCATAGCGGCTCTGAATCGCAAACTGCACGTCCGGGTATGGCCGATAATTTATTTACTTACATTGATCTAATATTACAATAACCAAGATAAAGCAAAGTGAGAATAGGTATGCATAAAAATTTAGGTAGATTAAACAAAATAGAAATCAGTGGTTATAAATCTATCAAGTCGTTAGACTTAAAATTAGAGTCGTTAAACGTACTTATCGGTTCCAATGGTGTAGGAAAAAGCAATTTTATAAGTTTTTTTAAATTTATGAAAAAAATACTTGATAAAGACTTACCTATCTATACAGCTGAACAAGGAGGAGCTAATAAATTACTCCATTTTGGCAAGAAAACAACAAGTGAAATTGAGTTTTCTTTATTATTTTATCCAAATGCTTACGAGGCAGTTTTAATACCAGATGTCAATGATAGATTGATATTTAAAGATGAGAAAACAAGTAGCACCGCGAGGGTAAAACAAACATGTAATATTCATGATAGCGATACTCTTGCGTCAGATGGAGCAAATTTAGCTGCCTTTCTTAGATTTATTAGAGAAGACAATGAAAGATCATATAACGAAATTATAAGAACGATAAGTAGAGTTGCTCCTTTCTTTCAAGATTTTATTCTTGAGCCAGAAATCAACAATAAAGATACTATCAAGTTAAAGTGGAAACATAAAGGAACAGATGAGTATTTTAATGCAAATGATTTATCAGACGGTACGTTGAGATTTATCTGCTTAACAACTCTCCTTTTACAACCCCGTTTACCTACTATTATTTTACTTGATGAACCGGAATTGGGTTTGCACCCGGCTGCACTAAACATTTTAGCTAGTATGTTTAGAAAAGTGTCAATGAAAACACAAATAATTTGCTTAACTCAGTCCGTAACATTGGCAGATAACTTTGATATCGAAGATATTATTGTGGTGGATAGGAAAAGTAATCGATCTGAATTTAAACGATTGAATGAAGAAGAATATAAAGATTGGCTTGAAGAATATTCTTTAGGAGAAATTTGGCAAAAAAATATTATTGGTGGAGTACCAACTTATGATTAGAATAGCTATTTCTGTAGAAGGGCAAACAGAAGATGAATTTTGCAAAAGGATTCTGGCACCGTATTTTATGAATAAAGATATTGATATTAGCCCAATAATTGTAACCACAAAAAGGCAAAAATGTGGAATTAAGCACAAAGGAGGATGCCTTAATTTAAATAGAGTAAAAAGCGAAATATCTAAACTATTACCAAACTTTGATTATGTTACTACATTTTATGATTTATATGGGTTTGATATTGACAAAGTATTGACAGCAAGTGAATTATAGATGGAAATAAGTAATTTATTTGATAGTAAAAGGTGTCGGTTTTGACTTAACGACAAATAAACAAGGACAAAACAACATGCTCTATAAAAGACTACTTTTAGTAATATTATTAACCCTATCGGCTTGCAATGAACAAACGGAGCAGCCACAGCCGGAAAACAATCAGCGTGCCAAAATTCTTAGGCCTGAACATCAACAAAGCCATCCCAATCAACGGGTAGCTTTAATCATTGGTAACGGGGCTTATGCTAAAAAAGAAGATGTGTTGCCCAATCCTCCCAACGATGCCGACGATATGGCAAAAGTACTCAAGCAAGTGGGATTTGAGGTGATGCTCTCCAAAAATATTTCGCTGGAGGCGATGGAAAATGCGATTAAAGATTTTGGTGAGAAACTGAATAAAGGTGGCACCGGTTTGTTTTATTTCGCCGGGCATGGGGTGCAATATCAAGGGAATAATTATCTATTTCCCATTGGTGCCATGCGCTCTGTCAGTGCCGCCGAACATTTGCGTTATAAAACCGTGAATGTCAATTATATTTTAGGCACGATGGCGGCGGCTCGAAATAATTTAAATGTCGTGATTTTGGATGCCTGCCGTAATAATCCTTTCGCTCGTTCTTTGTTTGGCAAACGAGGCATCAAAAATAGAAATGGTTTAGCCATGATGGATGTGCCCAGCGGTACCTTGATTGCTTATGCCACTCGTCCCAACGAGACGGCTTTAGATGGTACTGGGGGACGTAATAGTCCTTATGTCAAGTATCTCAAGCAAGAATTGCCTAAGCCGGGTTTATCCATTCTTGATATGTTGACCAATGTGCGGGTGGCGGTGAAGAAGGCAACGAAGAATCGTCAAGCACCGGGGTTTTATTCGGAGTTAGATAAGAAATTTTGTTTTGTTGGTCCCTGTGGACAAACCTCTCCCTCTCTAGCTGTTTCACCCCCTCCTGTTCCACCCCCTGTTATCTCTCAGACTGCCCCTGTGCGCGTAGATAGGGATAGAGATGGTGTGGTAGATAGTGAGGATAAATGCCCAAATAATACGTCGGCTGAAAAGGCGAAAGGTGTCGATTCTCGCGGTTGTCCTTTAGATAGGGATCAGGACAAAGTCGCCGATTATCGGGATGAGTGTTTAGGGACTTCTGCGGGTGTGAAGGTGAAAGAAAATGGTTGTCCTGTGCCTCCCACCACCAGTGCTGGCAAAGTTTTCCGTGATCGTTTGAAAGATGG
>JBDLJY010000611.1:0-2819 GCA_039714115.1 Pseudomonadota bacterium
AAAATTGTTGGCCTTATTTCCATCGGTGATTTGGTCAAAGCTAAGCTTCAAGAATCGGCGGTAGAGGCTAAATATTTGCGCGATTATATTTCTAGTTAGCGCCTAACTTTCACGACAGACTTACGGGGTTGTCAAATCAATGCCATTAAGTTAAGCCCAAATGATTGATTTTATTCAAATATTGTGCAGGACTGGGTTGCACTCCGCCCGCAACAATCTTGCGTACATCAGAGATCTGAAACGTCACGGACGGGGTTGCAAACCCCGTCCTGCATATATTTTTTATATTGAAAAATCAATTATTTATGCTTAACTTAATGGCATTGGGTTGTCAAATCCCCTTTATCAGATAAGGTCTTTTGTCAAAAGGAAAACTTAGGTAGGCGTAATGTTTCTTCCAAGGATTAAGGAGTTTTTGTAAAAGAGCGGATGAAAAATGAAACTTGATGGTATTATCTGGTTAAGAGACATTGAAGAGAAGCTGACATTAAAACACCATGTTGAGGTGAATGAAGTTGAGGAAGTGCTTAAGAATAAACCGACATTCAGATTTGTAGAAAAAGGGGAGCAAAAAGAGGAAGATGTCTATATGGCACTCGGGCAAACTTATGCCGGAAGATATCTCACGGTGCTTTTTATATACAAAAAAACTAAAGAGGCATTGATACTGAGTGCCAGAAATATGGCAAAAAAAAGAGAGGAGGAGATATGGCAAAAAGTCAACTTAAGCATGACTCACTCAATGAATTAATTGAATTTTTTGACACCCATGATATGGGTGAGTATTGGGATGAGATGCCGGAAGTTCATTTTGATGTGAATATCAAGCGTCGGAGACACCTAGTCGAAATTGAAGAAGAAATCGTTCCTAAACTCGCGGAAATTGCTAAATCAAGGAAATTGTCTATAGAACTGCTGATTAATTCTTGGCTGAAAGATAAAATTTCCGACGGTTTAATAAAACGAGCGTAGGATGGCTGTTGTCTGGTTCCCGCGCCAACGTCCAATCTACGGGACGCTGGCTTTCCTACCGGCATTCCCACGCCTTTTTCTAGTTAGTGCCTAACTTTCACGACAGACTTACGGAGGTCATTGGATGTATTGACCCTCAATGCCATCTCGTGTCGTGATATAACGGGGAAAATTATGTATCAAGAACTTTTTAAAGCATTTGAAAATGTGAACAATCTAGGTGGTAAAGCTTGGGAACATGCGGTGGCACTTGACTTGTTAAACAGTAGCAACATTCAAGATTGTTCTATTCACTGTTTCCATTATCAACAAATGTTTGAATGTTTTTTTAAATATATTTTGGAGACGAAAAGCCAGTTTGGTGCCTATTCTAAATCACATAAACTCAATAAATTATTAGAGGAAGTGATTGGAGCGACCACATTTAAAACGAACAAATCCAAATATCGAAGTGATTTAATTGTTATTACTGTCTGTGCTGAAGAATACAGATATAATTTTGATATTGATTGTCAAGGATATCTTGATAGCGTTACTATCTGCGATGAATTAATCAAAGAACTTATTGAATTTTAAAAATAAACATTACAGGAGCGTAGTGAAACCCACCATTAGGTATCGAACCGCACAGCGGGCAACATCCCTGTTGGGATTTCCCCTAAGTTGCCTCGAAATATTTATCTTGGACGCCTTTAAACTCACCATGTTTTGAAGTTAAGACAAACCTGACAGGTGTCAAAAACCTGTCAGGTTAATTTTTACCTTAACTTACAACGACCTGCTGGGTATGGGTCTCCCAGCAGGTCTGATTTGGGAAGAGTTATCTTAATGGCATTGATTTGATGAACAAGACTCTTTTCTTAGATTTGATCGCTTTGGTAAGCGATTATGAATTATCAATATATTTTTTCTAGCAACCGACAATATGAATAGTTTTCCCACTTAGTTTGCTGGTTTTCCAAAAAATATTCTTGTCCCATTTGGGCGTTTTCCGCCGATCAAATACAATCAGCCAACCTTCATGACAATTTAACTTGTCCATATAGCCCGCCAATTGTTCTTTTCCTTCTTGATAAGTTTTAAATGACAACATGGGATGGCTATCAAAATGAACATTCCCGTTTAGATGAGTGAGCGACTAATGATGCAATGTCAAAACTGCTAGCTAAGTATGGTCAATTTTTTATCAAAATAACCAAGCTTTTTCGATATGATAAGTGAAAACTCTGTTGTTTTGGGAAAAATTTATCACCCGCTGAATGTATTGCCCCGTCATTTTGCCGGAGCTGTTACGTTCAATTAAAAGTTTAGCTTGACATGATTTTTCAGAAGGGGTAGCATACGCACTATAAAAAAAATTGATACAATTAACAAACCCAAAAAACTTTTATGATCTCGCTCCGCTATGCGGGTGGAGACCATAAATTCTTGGAGAAACTATGAATAGATATTTAGTAAGAACTGGGATTGAGGGTTTACCTTTGGGCATCTGTCAATCCATTGCATTATTGATTTTGAAGGGATTGTTGTGTTTTTGGTCCGTAGTGGGGGTAGTTTACGCGGACGATAGTCGTGTAGAAATACTTGATGGTCAAGCTGTTGGTGTGATTTGTCTGTTGGTAATGGTTATTTTGTTATCTATTATCATAAATTTGAGAAAAAGGTTGGCTTTTTTGGATGAACTCAAAAAGGAGTCTAGCCAACTGAAAAGCTGGAAATCTTCTATTGAAGAGGATGTTCTTTTGAAATTATTACCAGATGCAAAAGGAAAATCTCCTGAAGATTTATCGGCAGCTGTAGACAAAATGCGTTCTCAGTTGGTTGATGTAACCGGAAAGGGTGATGAA
>JBDLJY010000612.1:0-2819 GCA_039714115.1 Pseudomonadota bacterium
TGTTATGATAACACAACT
The DNA here is from genome assembly GCA_039714115.1 of Pseudomonadota bacterium. Classification (GTDB taxonomy): domain Bacteria; phylum Pseudomonadota; class Gammaproteobacteria; order Beggiatoales; family Beggiatoaceae; genus Thiomargarita. The sequence continues at coordinate 19 of JBDLJY010000612.1, forward strand.
CAGTCTGAAAAATTTTAAATCTCACCGTAGCACAATGCTTTCCTTGTCTAATCTGAATCTATTGACGGGAATGAATGGCACGGGTTAATAACAGTGTTGAAAAATATCTTACTATCTGATACTATGCGATATTATCTGAGACATATCCATAAGAGTCCACCCAAATATTTAGTTGACATATAAGTATTATTCACTTATTATAAAAAAAAAGCTTTTGTATGTGAATTCGGGTTTAATGAATTCACAAAATATTTAGTTGACATATCAATCTTATCAATTGATAATTTCTATCATATAAGTCACAAATTAATTATCAATAGGTCAAAACCATGAGTAAAAAAACTAGAAAATCTAAACAAAGTACGAGCGAAGTACCAATTAGCACTTATCAAACTCGTCTGAAGAACCAGCCAGATGCGGTTTTGGGAGCGTTGGACGATTGCGCCTCGCTACTTTCACGAGTAGAACGTCAACTTTTTGCCCAGAGTCAAAAGGTGGACACATTCAAAGGAAAAGTTTTTAATCAAATTAAATCTTTTTTCTTGTCTTTTTTTGGTATTTTGTCTAGGCACTTCAATTCTATTAATTTTGCTCTACAAGGCAAGGTGGATTCTTATCGTTCAAATCTAAAACGCTACATTAATGAAAATCAAGAACGAATCGACAAAACCAGAAAAACGATTGAAAAATTATCAAAAAAAGAAATTGAATCCAATCAACGTCAAAAACACTTGAATAAAATACATCAAAAGAAACGTCGTTTGGCACGGTTAGAAAAACGCCTGGAACAATTGGAATCAGACGAAGCCACTGGGCGAGTTCGTATTTGTTTTGGTTCTAAAAAATTGTTTAACGCACAATTTTATTTAAAAGCTAATGGCTACGAAAGCATTGAACAATGGAAGTCCGATTGGCAAAAAGCACGCAGTAATCAGTTCATTTTAGTCGGTTCTAAAGATGAAACGGCTGGAAACCAACTTTGTACCGCAACACGCCAAAAAGATGGAACTTTGACTTTGAGAGTACGAATGCCGGATGCATTAGTGTCCAAGCATGGTAAATATGTTGAAATTTATGGCGTTAAATTTGAATATGGTCAAGAGGTTATTGAAGCCGCTTTGAACGATAACGAAGCACGTCGTGTGTTAAAAAAAATAAAACGTGAATCTCATAAAATTTACGGTCAAGCAATAACTTATAGATTTCGGCGTGATGAAAAAGGTTGGCGAGTATTCGTAAGTACTGCCAGGCCACAAATTCCCATTAAAACCTTAAAAGATATTGGTACAATAGGAATCGATTTAAACGCTAATCATATTGCTTTAGTTGAAACGGATAGGTTTGGTAATGCCGTTGAAACTCAAACGATTCCATTAAACACTTATGGTAAATCTAAAGGTCAAACGGAAGCTATCATTGGCGAAGCTGTTAAAACGATTGTAGAACATTCCGAAAAGACATTAAAACCAGTTGTTATTGAAGATTTATATTTTTCACAGAAAAGAAGTATTTTAAGAGAGAATGGTTCAAGTCGCTATGCTAGGATGCTAAGTTCTTTTGTCTACAGCAAGTTCCGATCATTTTTAGAATCAAGAGCCTATAGGCATGGAGTCAGACTTTATAAAGTCAATCCAGCGTTTACTTCAGTAATAGGTAGAGTAAAGTATGCAAGCCGATATGGGATGACAGTTCATCATGCTGCTGCTTTAGTTATAGCACGGCGGCTATGTAGGTTTTCTGAACGTGCTCCGTCTGGTTGTCAAGATGAGGTTCTCATCCCAAATAACAAGGGTGGCCATGTCACCTTCCCTCTACCCGTGAGGAATCGAGGGAAGCATGTATGGTCATTCTGGCGGCGTGTGTCCAGAAAAATCAAATCAGTGGTGTATGTAACACAGGTTCGGGCGGCAGTATTGACGGACCGATCCAGCCAAACGCAGGGGCCTTTGGTTGGGACGGAAGGGCCACCTTCTCTCGAACCTTGTCCGGTGCGATCCCGGCACACAAATCGTTAGGCAATACTGCTCGGCCAACGTGATCTATTATATTTTACGGTATAGGATAGTAATAGATTTTTAGGAGCGGTAAATCATCAGTATTTCAAGCCTTGTTATTGCTAAGACAATCGTACTTAAAAAATAACTTGCTGGCTAAAGGAATCGATCTGAACGGCGTGTTATGCGATATTGGTATTGCCAAAGATGCTATTTATCAATATGCGAGCAATACTTTGATTGAACTAGCGTTTTCGATGGAAGATCAAAAAAACTACCGGTGGCAATTTGAGTACCAAGAACCCACCGCCACATTTATGCGTCTCTTAAACCCGCCAGAACCTCTTGAGGACATAAATCTGTTTGGCAATCATTTTCAATACCTGAGTGCCGCACGCTTAGCTCCTCAAAAGAGTTACCTTAAAGATACTTATCAAGTAGAAGTTCTTCGTCAGATTTCCTACCAAAAAGGCTTATAAAATAGAGGTATTAACGCCTTTGAGATTCGCTACCAGTTCACTTCCACACAAGCGGTTCCCACTAATGAATTTAAAGCCGAAAACGTAGAATTCGGTATCTCTTATGTATTACCTATCATTGTGGTCATCCTTTCCGCAAAGCCTGACAGCCTTATTATGATTGAAAATCCAGAGGCTCATTTGCACCCTAAAGCTCAATCTAAACTAGCCGAACCAAAACAAGACCTGCCAGGTCAAAGGCACAACCATACCTGAATTTGACTTTGACCTGGCAGGTTTTGTTATGATCAGCCTGCCAGGTCTTGGGTCAAAGGCACAACCATACCTG
>JBDLJY010000613.1:0-2794 GCA_039714115.1 Pseudomonadota bacterium
GCCGAAAACCTTAGCGTTTTCCGCCCGTTCCCAAAGATTTTGCTAGAAGTATTGCTATTATTTGGTTCGGTGATAAAATGCTTTCCATCAAGTCGAATCACCTAATTCTTCTTGACACGCGGCACCTAATACCATATAATACATAGGTTATTTAGCTATGCCTCCTAAGTTAAATTGTGAATTGAATTGCCAACGCGGGCGATTACCCATTAATGCGTTGGCTTTTTTTTGCCCAAAATAAAATATTTTGAGCCCCCGTGTGCTGAAATCGCACGTCCTTCCTAGCTTTCTCTGCCAAAGTAAATTATAGCTTCTATGCACTTAATTGTGCTTCCCAAGGAAGCATGACAGCTTCTATAGCGGCATTTAACCTGAACCCAAGGCCACTATACCACCCAGAAAAATAGGTTCAAAAACAATTCAAAATTGCTTCTGACCGCTTCTTGCGCCAATCACAAACTGGCACACTTTTTGACGTGGGTACGCTTGGCACGATTCTTGACGTGACACGCCTCTCATTCAAGAAAAACTTTGCACACTTTTTGGTGCCAAGAATCATGCCAAGGTGTTTTTTGCAACCATATCTGATAACTGATAACCTTGCTAAATGATAACTGATAACTGCCTACCTGATAACTAGCCAGTCAAACATAAATCCTCAATATTATTGTCCAACATCGCCAACCCGTCTTTGATGTACAATTCGGTCGTCTCAATGAATGAATGCCCAAGATACGCCTTGACCCTATATACATCGCGGGTTGCGAGGTACATATGCGTTGCAAAGGACTTTCTCATTGAGTGCGTGCCAATCCCATCCGTAGTGCCCAAAGCCTTCAAAGACAATGACTTGAGTATATTCCATGCCGTTTGCCGTGTAATCGCCTTACGCCCGCGCCCCTTGACTCCACCGAAAAGCGGCAATTCTCCTACCATCACCAGCGTTTTTGCATAATCCATCAGTGCGTGTTTTGCGGATGAATTGAGCCGTATTGAGCGAGCGCGTCGCTTACCCTTCATTTTATCCTTGCCTACAGTGATTACATCACGCACCTGCCACCCGCTTTTTTTCTGGGTGAATACGTCCGCAACATGCAATGACAATAACTCACTAATCCTATAGCCACTATTAAACCCCAAAACCAATAAGGCTTTGTCACGCGGCTTGTCGGCTGCGGCTAAAACCATCTTTATTTCATGGCGTGTTAATGGTCGAGTTTCCATGATGTCACCCCCGTTTTTTGTTGCAACTAAAATTAACTTATCGATCATAAGTAACATACATTTTGATGAAAAGTAAACTTTTTTATCAAATATGCTTTTTGACCGAAATTCCCATCAACAGGGCTCAAAAAAAAGTGCCGTCTCGCGAGCCCTTTATTCATGGGCAATGCGACCAAATAAAATATATAGTAAAGAGCGAACCATCAATCGCAACTCGTAACAACTGCGAGGCAAAAGTTTTTGTTTCGACGCCTGTCCCAACGCTAGGAGGGATCTGAGAATTCTTCAAAAACTTTTGCCTCGCACTCATTACGTGGACATGTCCATATTTGTCTATGAAATTGTTATCTGTCAGTATTTTGGTTTTACCTGATAATTTTATAAAATAGTGCTAGCTATTGGATAGCTGTTGGATTTCTTGTTTAACCTGGCTGCAATGTAGTGCCGGCTTACGGGTGGATTCCGTTAGATGCCGACACTTTAATCAACTGGTTAATTTGGCTGTGCTGTGTTTGGTTGGCCTCCGTCATTATTAATAATGACTTTATGTCTCAACCTAACAAAATCATTGTGCTTGTCTCTGTCATTATGTAGGACTTGCATTTCTGGATGGTTTTCGGCGACTGTCGAGATGTTGATGCGAGGTATATTTAATATCATGGCTATCCAGTCCATGCTGTAATAAGTATTGTCGTCTGAGTCGTCTAGTAGCTTTAACGTGGCCAGTAGTTTTAATATGGCGGTTGCATCGTTTTTAACCGGCTCTGGGCTGGCTCGGTTTTGCGCGTATTCGTCATGTATTTGGTCTAGCGCATTTTGGTCTAGTTGCGTTTGGGCGATTTTTTCCCATGGCATCTCTCCAGCCTTGTATCGGCGGGTTAAGGTTTCGGTGAGCGGTGTCATTGCCGCGATGTTGACTTGATACACCCTAATCTGGCGTCGTTTTTCTGTGGCTTTTTTACCACAGTTTTCTTGGGTTGTGTCGCCATCCAATTTGTGGGCATCTATCTGTCTTGAGGATAATTTTATTCCCATCTTGCGTATCCAACATGCTAACGCTCTATCAGACGGCGCGTCACCTTTTATTTTCGCCCCCAAGTCTGCCGCATTAATTGCGTCCTTATTTTCACAAGCCCAATGATACCATTGCGTTTCTCTCAAGTCCTTGATTTTGAATTGAGAATCGGTATCATATTCCCATACCCCGTCATTAAGTCGGATATGTAAAAACGTCAATATGCCGTCACGGATGAGCCGCCACGCTTCGGATTTACTGGCTTGCGGCTTGTCATTAACTACTTTTGTAGCTTTGGTGTTGACCTTGTACACCCTAACCCGGTCTCGTTTTTTATCAACTTCCCCGTGTTTATTGGGCTGTGATACAAGTGTGCCATTTTCTGTGACACGACCTGCATTTTCTTTCTTTATAATATTACATGCAAGTCGTGTCACAATATTTTGGCACACTTGTGGTGTCGTTTTTCTGACAGTCTGTCCGGCTTGGATATCTATCAGCTTTGACGATAATTTAATCCCCATGGCACCAATCCACCTGCCTATCTCTGTATCT
>JBDLJY010000614.1:0-2778 GCA_039714115.1 Pseudomonadota bacterium
TTTTGAAATTAGAGGTGAATCCCAGAACTAGCGGCGAACTTGAACTTGTCCAAGCAAAAAATACTTCATTGGTGAGATCGTTTTTTAAGCCGCGAAAATGGGGCTCATTGTGGCCACCCTTATTATATTTACTGGGTGCCAGCATAGTGTTTTTTATTGGCGGCTATGTGGCGTTGCGTTGGCGTTTTACTTAGGAGATTAGTACAACTAATTAGGAAATAAACGAATTGAATTATCAAGTCATTTTCGAGGTAGGGGCGGGCAACCACTTCGTAGGGCAATGCCAGTATGATAAACCCCTCAAAATCAGACCTGCCAGGTTTCCAAAACATGGCAGGTCGTTGTAAATTATACTAAAAATTAACCTGCTGGGTATGAGTGCCGTCGCCTTGTCTTAACTTAATGGCATTGCTTCGTAGGGGCGGGCAACCACAAGGGATTGCCCCTACGAAGCCCGCCCCTAGTAGCAATGCCATTAAGTTAAGATCCATAATCAGGCTGACAGGTATCCAAAACATGGCAGGTCGTTGTAAACTAAAGGGCGTCGAAAAATTCACCTGACAGGTTTTTTACACCTGTCAGGTTTGTCTTAACTTAATGGCATTGCCCCTAGTAGGGGCAATCCCTTGTGGTTGCCCGCGGCATGGCTGCGTCAATGCTATTTCCCCGGTGAGTAAAGAAATTCTTCAGTGGATTGGTTTAAGAATAGGGAGGCGGAAATTGAGCGGCTTGTAGGCGAGAAATCGCCTACTACTAACGGGTGTTGATTTGTAGAAATCCGATTTTTTGAAAAAATCGGATTTCTGTAGGAGTTCAAAACGAATTAATATAGACACTCCATTTGAGTCTCATCCCAACTCGGATTGATCTTATCGAGCCTTCCCACGCGAGGCAAAGGAATGCCTGCCTTTAGCGGAGCAAGCAGTGGGAACGCGGAATATTTCAACAAGAGCCTGCTCGTAATTCTTTGATGGCTTCGATGGGCAAATCGGTTTTTAGAGCGATGGTTTCATCATCTAACACATCCAGTAAAGCACGGGCAATTGTTATTTTTTCCTCTTTCTTGCCTTCTTTCTTGCCTTCTTTCTTGCCTTCTTTCTTGCCTTCTTCCTTGCCTTCTTCCTTGGCATCAGCCAACATAGAAAGTTCATTGATTAAAGCCCGTTCCCGCATCTCTGCCAATTGGCGAGCATTTTGGTCAGCACTGATCTTCTGTAACAAGGCATAAGCTTTCTGTATGGATGAGTGTAGTGCTGATGTTTTCCTTTGATCGTAGTTGAAAAAATGCAGCCATTGGCTTAATGGCGCTTCCGCTTCTAAATCAAATTTGGGTAATTCAAAGAGAAATAAAGCCATTTGATCGGTTAGACGCAGCTTTGGGTGATGGCGTTCTCGCCATTCAAAACAATGTTGACCAGCCTCTTGTTTTGGAAACAACCGATAGCCTAAAAAATGTACCCCAAACACGGCATTGAGTTGAGTATATTTGGCTCCACTATCTAGTTGTTGGCTGTAGAGCTTAGTCAAGTAATACAGACTGCGAAGGGGGTAGCCACTAAAACTTTGGCTTTGCATTTCCACGTCATAACCACGCCCGAATTCATCTTCAGCGTGAACATCTAAAATGATAAACTTTTCGTGGATCATCTCTGGCAAAATCTGCGGATTGCGGATAGTCAGAGTAGTCATGGTGTGGTATGAGTAGGTACTAAGCACCTGATTGAGTAAGTCTAACAATAGACTGTTGTCTTGCACAAACAGTTGCTTAAACACCAAATCCAGTTTGGGAGATAATAAGGGTTTTGTCATAGTCGTGAAGTTTTAAGGTAATTAAATTGAAATAGGAATTTTATTATATTTAAAACTATTTGACAAATTTTTCTTTAGAACAAGCCTCAAGCTCAAGTCACCTAAAGGTGACTAAATACGATTTTTTCTCCACGCGATACAAAGGAATGCCTGCCTTTAGCTCAATGCCAGTATGATAAACCCCTTAAAATCAGACCTGCTGGGAGACCCATACCCAGCAGGTCGTTGTAAGTTAAGGTAAAAATTAACCTGACAGGTTTTTGACACCTGTCAGGTTTGTCTTAACTTAATGGCATTGGCCTTTAGCTCCGCATCCTGTAACCTTGCTCCGCTGGTATTTACTCAAGCACTTATAAAAGATGAAGCTAAGTTAAGCTAATCTTTAAATAGCTTTTTTGTGGCGGAGACGCGCCAGCGTCCCGTCACTCGGCAGATGCTGCTTTAAAGCTGTGTTTTATGATGAGCCCTGGTGGCTTTAGCTCCGAAGCAAGATGCTTTGGGGTGCGATTGCGCGATGCGATAAGCCAGATGAGCAGATTTTAGGTATTGAATATGTCAGTGGATTGGTTTAAGAATAGGGAGGCGGAAATTGAGCGGTTTGTAGGCGATAAATCGCCTACTACTAACGGGTGATGATTTGTAGAAATCCGATTTTTTGAAAAAATCTGATTTCTATAGGAGTTCAAAATGAATTAATATAGACACTCCATTTGAGTATTATTCCAGCCCGGATTGATCTCAACGAGGAATATTTCAACAAGAGCCAGCTCGTAATTCTTTGATGGCTTCGACGCTCCGCTAAAAATCCGATTTTATTTTTTCAAAAAATCGGATTTTTTGGATTTATGCGCTATTTATTGACAAGCCGTCTGAGTCTCATCCCAACCCGGATTAAGCTCATCAAGCCATTTTCCAAGTTTATTAGAAATCTCTACCTCCAAGCAATTGTTATTTAAATCTAACTCAGTC
>JBDLJY010000615.1:0-2772 GCA_039714115.1 Pseudomonadota bacterium
TCCAACTTGGGTAAATCGGTTAGCCGGTTATGACTCACAAATAGGCTAATGCAAACCTAGTTTGGTTTGTACTAGAGGAGCCATAGCAGACTAGAAATTATCATGTACGGTTTTGAAGACTGGCTTGTGTGGAGCTTAAGGAGCGGAGCGGATTTCCCGAAACTTATTGGGTGAAAGGTGGAACTGTGCCCCGGCACAGGAAAACTATGACCTATAATGCCAAGTTAACAATAAGGGATTAGCTCAATGTTGTTAAAAAGCCAATCCGTTATCCTAAATGCAATGCCAGTATGATAAACAGACAAATGATTGATTTTATTCAAATATTGTGCAGGACTGGGATCTCGACGGGAGGAGAGAACTCCCCCCGTCCGGCAAGAGTGCCTACCGACAAATGGACATAATATGCTAAAATATGTCCAGAATAAATATATTATTCATGACATACTATGAATTACATAAAGCAACATCCAGATTGGCCAAACTTTCAATACGACTCTCAGGCGGAACTAATCCGATGGAAGAAAATGTGGTTCGGCGAAACTTGGAATCCTACCACTGTCGATAAAGAACTTTGGCGAACAGTTGAAATGTCGATTATAAGAGGAAGCAGGATAGATAGGGCAAATGACGTAGTTTACGAAGCTGTACCATTAAAGCATCTGGAAGCAGAAATGGAACGCTATCTGGATTGGTATAATGCAACCACCATACAAGGCCCTGTTAGAGCTGCCATTGCACATTTATGGTTTGAAATCATCCATCCGTTTGAAGATGGCAATGGCAGAGTGGGACGAGCTATTGCTGAACATGCTTTGGCACAAGAAATAGGGCGACCGCCACTAGCCAGCTTGTCAGCAGCAATACAAGCGAAGAAAGCAGATTACTACCAACCGACTGGTAGTTCAACAAATTAAATTGCAAAAAATCATCTTCAACAATCGTGCATCGCAAAGATCAATTGGCTAATTTAGAAAATCTTGGTAAGATTGTCTATATTGATTATTCAATTCGCCCAAAATAAATTTTGGACTCCAAGATCTTTATTCATAATAATATACCGCTCCTAAAAATCTATTACTATCTAATACTATATATAAAAATGTAATCAGATCACGCTGACCGAGCAGTATTGTCTAGCGATTCGTGTGCCGGAGTCCCACCGGCCTGCAGCTACGAGGAGAGTTGCCTCCCCGTCACAATTATCGGCCCTTGCGGATAAAGGATCGGTCAGTCAATTTTGCCGCCCGGAACTTGCCATACATTGGCCACTAAGACATCACAATGACCCTGATAAATAGACAGGTCTTTGAGATTCCTTGCAGGTACCCAAAGAGTGACTATTGTGGTCATTCTAATGACCCCCAGGTGTGTTTGGGGGATTTCTGTAAGTACACACCAGTTGATGATGATACATCACTTTTAGAATTTGTCAAGTTGATTGTCAGAAATGTAGTGTAGACCATCTAATATATTGTATCAGATTTATCAAGACTGCTACTAACCCTTATAGTGCTCCCTGTGTTTGAGGATTTAACAAGTACACACCATCTGTACATACTACCTGGTTTTCATAATTTGTCAAATTGATTATCAGAAATTTATAAAAAATGATAGATAGTAATAGATTTTTGAAGACTGTATCTACCCCTACACGCAGCGATACAGCAAAAGTAAAGATCAAAGATGACAACAAATCTTTCAACTGTAAGAAAGCCACTGGCATTCCAAAAAAAGAATGCAAAGCTCTTGTCGCACTCTATGACGACACTAAAGGTGCTAAATGGACAAATAACACCGGATGGAAAGAAACAAATAGTCCTTGTGACTGGTAGTTTTTTCAGATTAAAGAACCGTTGGACTGGCGACTATATGCATATTGAACACAAAACTGGGTATGCGGAATTATCTCCCACATTGGTTTCAGGCGGTATGTGGAGTGCTCAGTGGGAAACAGTACCAGTGACGGGTAGTTATGTTAGGTTAAAGAACCGTTGGACTGGAGACTATATGCATATTGAAAACGGACTGGGAAAAGTGCAATTATCTCCCACATTGGTTTCAGGTGGTATGTGGAGCGCTCAGTGGGTGCTTGAAAAGGTTCAGTAACTGTATTACTCAGCCAAACACGATCCATAAATGGTGAATAGTCTCGATAGGCAAAAGGTTAATGCATAGTACCTAATTTATTAACAAAACGTCACAATACATCATAATTAGACAGCGGGGGATTTGAATCCAGATCAACCGCACGGTAGTTAGCACTTGAATTTTGGGAGTGTCCCGTTAACACAGCCATTTTCCAAATCAAAAAAAGCCCTAAGTCGTTTGACTTAGGGCTTTTTTTATTTTAGGCCCATAAACTGCGATTTTAGGCTGGGTAATTTTGGGGAATGGTAAGGCAAGGGGGCACTCTGTTTTGATAGGCTTAATGGCGATTTTTGTTAGGTATTTAAAAAAAACAGTCATATCAATAATTTACAATGGCATTGACCCTACGATTATAACTGATGATACGCGATTGTTGCGGGGTAAAAATTTTGATGGTCACGCTGCGATGGTCAAATTTGATTTAGTTACCAAATCAAAATGGCCGCGCTGCTACAAATTTTAGCAATGCCGATTTCGAGCCATTTTCCCCAATCTTGGCAAGGTACTCAACTATATCACGCCAAATAGCATCATCTTCCATGCTCAACTGATCGAGCGCGTCTATCGTATCTTGGATATTGGAGACGCTTTTGTCGCGTCGAAGTTCGTCTTTATCCTCAT
>JBDLJY010000616.1:0-2770 GCA_039714115.1 Pseudomonadota bacterium
CAAAAGCCACTCTCCACAGCTTAAATGAAACCAATTTGCTTGAATGTGCCAAACGCTTATTTACCGCCAAGACGCTGCAAGATGTTATTAAGCAGTAACAACTCGTTGAATACGAGGAAAAGTAGGCAATAAATCGCCTACACCTCGGCGGGCAAGAGGAGTCCAAGATTTATCTTGGACATTATTTAGAACGGGCAAGAGGAGTCCAAGATTTATCTTGGACATAAATTAGGAGTCCAAGATGGCCACAAAAGAAAAAGCCTTAACCCTACTACATCAAGCACTAAATAACCCAAAGGCAAGCTTTCACTCAGAGCAGTGGCAAGCCATAGAAACTTTAGTAAATAAACGGGCACGTTTATTAGTAGTACAGCGCACCGGCTGGGGCAAAAGTATGGTATATTTTATTGCCACGCGCCTGTTACGCGAGCAAGGCACTGGGCCCACTTTATTAGTCTCACCGCTTTTAGCCTTAATGCGTAATCAGATTGAAGCAGCACAACGTATTAATATCAAAGCCGCCACAGTCAATTCAACAAACCAAAAGGATTGGCAAATTATACGTGAACAATTGTTGCTCAATACAATTGACGTATTATTGATTTCTCCAGAAAGATTAGCCAACGACGATTTTCGTGAAAAAATGCTCTTACCAGTAGCAGATCGCATTGGCTTATTTGTTGTTGACGAAGCGCATTGTATTTCTGATTGGGGGCATGATTTTCGGCCTGATTATCGGCGGATTAAACGTATTGTGCAAGCCTTGCCGCCCAATCTTCCAGTATTAGCAACCACTGCCACCGCAAATAATCGTGTCGTCGCCGATATTCAAACACAATTAGGTAGCAATATCAATCTATTACGTGGCCCATTGGCGCGGACGAGTTTACAATTACAAACAATCCATTTACCTACCACGGCAGCGCGAATGGCATGGTTAGCGGAGCATTTGCCTCACTTACCGGGCAGCGGCATTGTTTATACTTTAACCGTGCGCGACTCTCAAAGAGTCGCAAAATGGCTGCAAGCTTGTGGTATTAATGCGGATGCCTATCATGGGAACTTAAAAGAAGAGCGTGAAAATTTAGAACAAGCCTTGCTGAATAATCAAATAAAAGCCCTAGTTGCGACATCAGCCTTGGGGATGGGTTTTGATAAACCTGATTTAGGATTTGTGATTCACTTTCAACGTCCCGGCTCAGTAGTGCATTATTATCAACAAGTCGGACGGGCTGGACGTGCTTTACAGCAAGCCTATGGCATTTTATTAGGCGGCGACGAAGATCAACGTATCACTGATTATTTTATTAACACCGCCTTTCCGCCCCAAGCGCATATTAATGAAGTCCTAACAGCCCTTAATCAAGCGGAGGACGGTTTAACCCTATATCAGTTAGAAAAACAAGTCAATTTGCGCCGTAGCCAATTGGGTAAAGTGTTAAAAATACTGGTGACGGAATCGCCGGCACCGGTGACTAAACAAGGCCATTTTTGGTTCGCAACGCCCATCAATTACACAGTGGACTGGAAAAGAGTTGAAGCTTTAAAAAAAATTCGTCATCAAGAACAACAACGTATGACAGAATATTTGCACACACAAGAATGTTTGATGGCGTTTCTGGCGCGAGAATTGGATGATCCACAGCCATCGCCGTGTGGACGCTGCGCGTCTTGCTTAGAAAAGCCTTTAATAGCGCCGACGTTTTCAGAACAAAGTGCTATAGAAGCGGAACAATTTTTCAAGCAACATAGCACTGAAATCATTGAGCCGCGTAAACAATGGCCGACTAGCGAGGGCTTAGCAGACTGGAAAGGAAAAAATATTGCGCCGACATTGAGAGCAGAACAAGGACGAGTTTTATGTATGTGGGAAGAGGCGGGCTGGGGAGAAAGGGTGAGGCGCGGCAAACAGCAAGAGGGACATTTTGATGATATTCTAGTCACAGCAGCGGCAGAATTAATCCAACAACAATGGCAGCCTAAGCCGACACCGCGTTGGCTAACTTATGTCCCATCCTTAAATCATCCCACCTTAGTGCCTGATTTTGCCCAAAAATTAGCCATCGCGCTCAACCTGCCATTTGTGCCAATCATTCGTAAGACTCGCCCAACTCAGCTTCAAAAAGAGATGCAGAATAGTTATCAACAAGCGCATAATTTAGTCAATGCTTTTGCAGTTGAGTCTCCTGAGAAAGAGGCGGTATTATTAGTTGATGATCTGGTCGGTTCTGGCTGGACATTGACAATTATAGCGGCGCTTTTGCGAGAAGCGGGTAGTGGACCAGTGTTTCCCTTTGCGCTGGCTATGAGAAGGTAGCCAAACGTGCAAGGTTAATGCCATTAAATTAAGACGACAGGTGGGCTGGCATTGACGCAGGGCGTGGGAACGAGGAAAAATCATATTTTTTGAAAAAATAGGATTTTTTTTTGACAACAAAGATTGATAATTGCGCCTCTCTGCCGGAGTAGATTTCGTCAATCCCTGTACTAAAACGAAGAAAACCAAACTACAAGGAGAATTTATAATAAAGGATAAAACCAACAACGCATGAACAAATCCAGCACAGAGATTGACGAAAACAGGGATTAAAACCGCTCCACGACAAAACGGATAATCTAAATAAAACGCACACCCCAATCCCTAATTTTGTCAATCCCTGTTCTGCCTTGTTTTTTAACATATTGCCCTAAAGCCTTTTATCCTTTATTATAGGCAATTCTTGTCTATACATAAGGAGATAATATGCATTACCTCACCCTAACTATCCTA
>JBDLJY010000617.1:0-2750 GCA_039714115.1 Pseudomonadota bacterium
GGTTTTTAGCCTATCTGTTAAAATATCAAGTCCTGCCTTGACTTGAAATTGATTCGTTGCCTCAAAACCGGCAGAAAAACCACCGCTTCCACAAAATAAATCTATAATGTTCATCATTGCTATAAATTAACTGAAAGATTGTCATATTATATTATGATACAAGTCATAGAACTTTTCATCAGTCAATAGTTCCACAAGGAGTTGACGGATACGTTCTGGCAACAGAACTAATCCCTCATTTGAGACGTAACATAAGGCCGCTTTTCGTTCATCAGCAGTAGGTAGATAGGTGATAGCATAGTGTTGAGTAAAAGACTCGGCACCTTGAATGGAACGACGCTCAATGATTGGGCCAGTACGCATGGCATAAAAATGTTTTCTCGGCGGAAGTTTTTTAAGTTATAATTGTCATTTCGACGTGAGCAGTCATCAACATTTGATCGACTTTTATCATCGTTTTGTTAAATGTCCAATCCCTTGTTGTTGAAAGATCTCGCCGGCTAACGACAAATATGAATATTGAAACCGAAGCTTATTTAAAACAGATAGAAAACTGGCCAAAAACCGGTAAACATATTTTAGCTAATTATGATGATGAGACTATAATTGTCTATCAATCCTATAAACTATCTATAGGCCATTTTGCCTTAAAAAATGGATATTTTGGTGGTTATTTTAAATATACCCGAATGAGTTGGATCAAACCTAATTTCTTATGGATGATGTATCGCTCCGGTTGGGGAACAAAAGAGGGGCAGGAAATTATTTTAGCGATTAGGTTAAGACGTGAGTTTTTTGATGAGTTATTGAGTTTGGCTGTACCTTCCAGGTATTCAATGAAAGAGACACAGGGCTCTTGGAAAGAGAAGATAAAAACGTCTTCGGTACGCTTACAATGGGATCCTGATCACAATCCAATAGGTGAGAAAGTAGAAAGAAGAGCAATTCAATTGGGTTTGAGAGATAATGTTCTTGAGTCTTATGGAAAAAAAGAGGCAATTGAAATCATAAATATGAGTGATTTTGTTGCCGAGCAAAGGGAAAATAAAAAAGATTTATCTTTTGATAAATTGCTTATACCTAGAGAAAGAGTATATATTCCTGATAATATGGAAACTTGCCGAAAGTTAGGCTTATCCATTGAATAACTAACAAATGTGCCACTCAGTGCTGGCGTTATCCAATCCTCAAATCGCTTTAAAAATACCGGAGGCTGAAATATCCAATTGATTGTCATTTCTTCTTTTCGGACTCCAAAATTTTTATATCGGTTTGAATTTTTTCAGTTTGTGATAGAATCGTAGACACGCAACATTCGATATTAATTAACAATTTCCCTTTATGTCAATAATACGTCAAGTAGCCCAATTAGGTAACGAGGTACTGAGATTGAAGGCGGCTGAAGTCAAAAAAATCACCAGCCCATCAATTCAATCATTGATTGATGATATGTTGAGCACAGTATCAGACTCCGGCGGTGTAGGTATCGCTGCACCGCAAGTCTATGAATCTCTACAGATATTTATTATCGCTTCTCGCCCTACCCCTAGATATCCTTTGGCTCCGAAAATGGAGCCAACTGCTATTATTAATCCTGAAATATTGGGGTTTTCTGAGGAACAAGATAAAGATTGGGAAGGATGCTTGAGCATTCCGGGCATACGCGGTTTGGTGCCAAGGTATAAAAGTGTCAGGGCAAAATATCTGACCAGAGATGGCACAATTGAAGATCAAACGTTTAGCGATTTTCTGGCTCGTATCTTTCAACATGAGTATGATCATCTTAATGGTATATCCTTTCTTGATCGTTTGGAGAGTGCAAAGGATATTATCACTGAAAAGGAATTTAATAAACTTTAATTCTTAGATCGATGTTTTTTGATTAGATGGAATATCGGAACAAGCGGAGCGTAATCTACCATATCACTGCCATTAAGTTAAGGGCAAACCCGATAGGGTATGCCCCTACAGAGGACCGCATTTTATGTAGGGGCAATCCTTTATGGTTGCCGGTTTATCATAGTGGCATTGAATCCACCAGATGCGTCTAAAAATGGTGGATTACGCGCCGCCCAAACTAAAGTTTGGATTCCTAAACTTGTCGGCGCCTCGCTTGCTTGTTATGAATTGCCTCAACAATCTCCAACGAGGGCTTCCATGAGGAGTCGCAAAATTTCATAAAATCCTCAAGTCGCTCTTTCTGTGGTAATAATGCTTCACCAGCAACGGGCTGACCAACCGCTAATTCGTATCTGGATAATAATCGTATGTATTCTCGACGGTTTTCTGTCGGTATGATAATGGGTGGTAAACCTGTCTTTAGTACCGGGAGATTAGCAACCAACCTCGCAATACGCCCATTATCATCAAAGAACGGGTGAATCCGAACCAAGGATATATGTAGTTCCACATAAGCATTAAGAGCCTTATCCTTATCTAAATCAAGCTTGCAATAATTATCAAGGAGTTCAAACCAAGCGTGCATTAATGCTGGCACGTTATTTGGTGCGGCGTATTCTAGGAATATCTGCTGCTGATCGTCAGTGATAGCGGTTGTGCCATTGGGCTCAACTTTCCAATTCCCTACGGGCTTATAAATATCTGATATTCGTTCTGTTTGGATTGCTTTATGCAGTTCAAACAATTCTTTTTTCGTTATTCCGCCGTGACGGTCAAGATAGCTATAGATGAGTTTAATAGCCTGAGCATGACCTACTACTTCTTCGTGATCTTTAAGTGGTTTCCCTGAA
>JBDLJY010000618.1:0-2728 GCA_039714115.1 Pseudomonadota bacterium
CATTTATGGATATTAGATGAATTGCGTCCGTTTCTTGGTAAACATTTACTTGAAGTCGGAGCTGGCTCCGGCGACTTTTCTAAATTACTTTTACAAACACAAACGGAATCATTGACAGCTATTGAGCCATCTAAAAATATGTTTCCTTTACTTGAGGAGACTCTAAAACATCAGTCTGAGTGTAGCGGACACAACATTGAAACTTTCAATGCTTTTTTTGGTGATGTTTACCAATCACTATCAACTCAACCAGATACCATTATTTATGTCAATGTATTAGAACATATTTCTGATGATAAATCAGAGTTGACTTATGTTTATAGAAGCTTACCAGTTGGAGGTCATGTTTGTATATTTGTACCAGCCCTACAATGGTTATATGGTACTGCTGATACTAATTTTGGACATTTTCGGCGATACTATAAAAAACCTTTAGAATCTATTGTAGAATCTATTGGATTTAAAATAGTCAAATCCCGCTATTTTGATATAGCCGGCATTTTGCCGTGGTGGTTACTTTTTTGTCTTTTGAAAAGACAATCTGTCAAAGCTAATCAAGTTGCAGTGTATGATAAAATCGTTGTTCCAATCATGCGAAGATTAGAAGCGAAAATACCATTAGCAATTGGAAAGAATATTTTGATAGTGGGAAAAAAACAATAACTGATAACTGATATACTATACTCATTCATAAATTGAGCTTTAATCGATTTTCTATGAAAAATTGGGGTTTAATAGTATCGAACTATTATGAAGCCGAAGATTATGGCGTTTATTTCCGAGACAAAAAGTAAACAATGAAATTGATAAGTGGTTAAGTGTTGACGGATTACATTTTTATCACTGGGTTCACTGGATGGGATAGCTTGAAAATAAAGGAAATTTAATTATGCTTAGATATAAGTTCTCTGTTTTTTTTGCGATTCTATTGGGTTTTATGGTTCTTCTTATGATAGGACCACGTCTGCCCGATGACCGTGCGGAGGAGCACTGCGTTTATAACATTGATTTCCCAGGTCCATTTGGATTTTCGTTGAGTTGTGATTCGGGGCTCTTTCATCAATTAGCACATAATCCAAAAGAACTTTTGGATGAAAATAATGTACGCCAAGAGAGACCTGGATTTATCTTTTTGGCAGCCGGACTAGCTCTGTTCTTTAAGGCGATTTTTCCGCTACCATACAAGGAATTTGTGGGCCTCAATATGCTTTACCTTCCCTACTACGCTGCTTATATAACGATTAATATATTGATTTTAATGTTATCTTTTTGGTTTTATGTCAAAATAACCCGTTTGGATCGGTCCTTTGCCGTCTTTGCGGTGGGTTGTCTGCTGATTTTTAACGACGTAGTAAAAGCATTTATATGGTCACCGCATACCCAGATATTGAATATTCTTGTGCCATTATTCTGTCTGTGGTGTTTTATAGAAGTTACTGAACATCGACTGTTTGAACGCCCAATTATTTTTGCTATTTCAATATTGGTAGGACTGGGGGTTACTGTTTATTCTAGCTTTGCCTTATATCTTCCTGCCATTTTTCTTCCAGCCTTGGTAATCGCTTGGCGAACACCATCGCGGCTAATAGCACTAGGTCGTTTTGCTATACGTGCTGGCATCATTTTTGGGCTAGTGGCGTTACCAGCATGGTTATGGTATCTATATGTTGAAAGCCAAACTGGAAGTTTCTATTCCCATTCAATAGAACAATACCACCATCTCGTCTGGATAGTAGAAGCGGGGCGGCTTGGGCTATCTGTTCTTATTTCACAATTGTCGCAAAATTTTTGGAATCTTTTAGTATTTGCAGCCGAACAGGCATGGATTATTGTGTTAGTGTTAATACCGTTTATAACGGTACACTCTATTAATAACAGTCGATTGCGTGAGCTGTTATCTATCCAGTTATTGGGTAGCGTATTTATAGCAGGAATGTTTCTCGCTTTTTTTACACTGGTGGGATTAGTTGTATCACGTATTGCCTACACTGCTATTCCACCGTTTGTTGCCCTAGCAGGTTATATAATACATCGCTTGGATGATAGTGGCGTGATTAAGGAAAGGAATAGCCACATTTTAGTTCCACTGACTGTGTTTACCATATTGGGTTATGGTATTTTTGAACTGCTCAAAGATGGCCCTTATTCCTAACAGCTTTATTTCCTTTAACTCCATAAACTATAGTGAACGACAGCAAATAAATTACTTATAAAGTAATATGACATTCTTTGCTGTCAATCACTATAATAAACTCTAAGAGCGTGTATGAAAAGATTTAGTTGATGTAAAAGACAATACTTTTGATTACATTCGGACGTGCAAAATGTCAAATATACCTTATCCTTAAAAATAAAAAGAGCAACCATAAAAGATTGCCCTTACTTATATCAAATCCTAATAACCAGATATATTTTTAATCCACTAGACAAAACAATCAAAAACCGCAAGCGTAGGGTGCGTCCCACGCACCATTAATTTGGTGCGTAGGAGGTACCATATGCAAGCCAAGCTCCAAAAAATCCTAGTCGAATAAAACGTTTCCCACGGGGTTGCAAACCCCGTCCAGCACCGAGCACCCGCCCAAGATAAATCTTGGACTCCGAATACCACGGCGTACCTTGCACACGTTTAATTATAACCCGCCAATCCCATCAACTGCCCCTTAATACGCGCCGCCATGTCCGCTTCCATTTCCGCCCGCTGCTTTTCGAGACGCGCCCGAAGAGT
>JBDLJY010000619.1:0-2713 GCA_039714115.1 Pseudomonadota bacterium
TCTTAGTAAGGCGACGTGTTATACCAGCGTCGTTTTGAAGATAATCATATCTATCAAGAGAAGAATGTCCCACACGTCTACTGATATATAACTGACGATACTTAATTTGAGAAGCATCCTTTGCATACCAAAGTAGATAATCTACAGTGGTTGGTAATGTCTTGCTATATTTTCCACCACTCGTTTGAAAAGAAATAGTTGTAATATAGTTCCCACTCCCAAAAACCTCATCCATCAAACACCGCACCAAATGCACATTCTCATCCCCAATCTGCACAAACACGCTGCCCGATTCCGTCAACAACTCCCTAGCCACCACCAGCCTATCCCGCAAATAAGCCAAATAAGAATGAATCCCCAATTCCCAAGTATCCCGAAACGCCCTAATCTGCTCAGGTTGTCTGGTGACATCCTCCGCCTTGCCATCCTTGACATCACGCTTACGAGTGCTAACTTGCCAATTGCTACCAAACTTAATCCCATAAGGCGGATCAATATAAATCATCTGCACTTGCCCCTTTAAGCCCTCCTTTTCGGCAAGCGATGCCATGACTTGTAATCCATCCCCTAAAATCATACGGTTCTGCCACTTTTGCTGGTGCTGATAAAACTCAATCAACTGATCAAATTCAAGATCATTAAAATCATTACCAAACAAATCAAAAGTCGCGGGTTTATCTTGTTTAGCATACTGCTTTATATCTTGAATAAGAGCTTGCGGGTGTAGCTTTTCCTGAATATAAACCGGCACCACCGGCACCTCTAAATCTTGGCTATCCTGTTCATCTTTACCCCGCCAAACCAATTGGGGATCTAAATCAGGATTACGCGGGTATAATTTAATTTTCGGCTCATTTTCATCATCCGCGACAAAATCCCGTAGTTCCTTAGTGGGAATATTGGTACGGGACTCGTCAGCATGTTTGATGCTGTCGATTTGGATTGGGTTCTGGTTTTTTACGGGGCATAATTTTCTTTTGAAACAACAAAGTTTATCGGATTAGAAAGTTGATAAGAATTACCTTTTTTAATTAATTCCCCCTGACATGAAATTCCCCCTCCATTTTTATGGGCTTGGACGGCCATTTCATAATCGCTTTCATTCAATTCTATTTTAACCTTACATTTTTTATCTAAGGCTCTGTCAAAAACCGTAATGATCCCAGCACCATGCGGTTTACTCCGTTCTAACTTGATGACATAGCCTTCTAACTTGACTTCTTTCGGCGTTCGTTCCCGAAATAAAGTAGCGGCTTTAGCAATATGTGGCATAATATCGACTTGAAATGAGACATTATCACAAATAGAACTCGTCATCGGATAAAGAGAAGACCAAGATACATTGACTGCTAACGGTTTAAAAACTGGATTATCTTTGTCTCCAATAACGGCTTCGCATAAATTGGCACTCACGCCCTCGGATACGACTTCTTGAAAACGTTCAAAATAAAAAGTCCCTTTTTTTTCCGTTTCTAAAGCGACTTGTTGCAAAGACTTTAATCCTTGCATTAAACTCTGTATAGCACGTCGCTCAAATGGTAATTCATCATTAGGCAAGTTAGGTATAGTTAATTGTTTTGATGGCAAAAGTGGTGAAATGAATTTCATAACATAACTACCCCGCTCTGTTTGCCCAAGTCTGATGTTTTTCAAATAAGTTGAGACTTCGCTTGGTTGCCGATGAGCAAATAAGGATTTTTTTTCTATAACGGTTCTTGCTCCCGCCAAAATTAAATTCTTTGCCTGTTGAATTAAGAGAATACCTTCACTAAAGGGTAATGTGCTCGTATTACGATTCAAAATATCTTGTCCTTTAATTCTTATGACATCCCCAATAGCCACCGTATCAAAATCTTCTAATATTTCCAATTGGGAACGATTTTCAAATTTCGCCAAGCGACTCACGACATGACTCATACTGAGCGCAAAATCGCCTAAATTAGAATCTAAGGGTAACAGTATTCTACTATATTCTTTACCATCAAATTTTGTCCACCAAGAAGCTTCACCATCAATGCGTTTAACTTCACGCCATTGCAAGCTGATTAGATATTTTTCAATGCTTGACGGATTTAAAGCTTCAAGAGTGGCCTTGTCTGTAATATCAACTTTCATGGCTTTTCTCCTTTGGCAAGCAAATTCATAATACGTTCTAACTCTTTGACGGTTAGTTTATTTTTAAGAGGTACATGGACGGTAACTCGTTGGTCTTTTTTTCCGTTGGTAACATCTGGTTTATTTTCTAATGATAGCCAATAAGCAGAATAACATAATGTTAATTCTTGTTCCGAGCATTTCAACCAATCTTGCGTCTCTTCTGGCACATGCAAAACTATCAATATACTGGGATTCATTGTTTTTTTACGTAAATAATTATAATTTTTAATTTTGAGTGGATAAGCAATATGATCGGCTTTAATAAGCTCTGATCTACTCGTACATTTCAATTGCACATACAACGCATCATATTCAGGATAATCTTCTAATTGACTATCACCATATTGCTTCACCACCAAATCCACACTATCCATATCTATTTGAGGTTTTTCAATTCCAAATCCCGCCGCTGCTGCTATCGCATGAATATAAGCGATACTAAATTGTTCTTTTTGAAGTGAATCAGGTAATTTAAATTATTTCATAAAGATTGACTTAAAAACTCCCTAATCGTACTCATAGCTTGATACGGATCAGTCACTTCACAAACCGCCCA
>JBDLJY010000620.1:0-2704 GCA_039714115.1 Pseudomonadota bacterium
TATCAGAATGCTGGCTTTTTAAAAGTGTGGGGGATAGAAAATGAAACCGCTTATAGGGGAAATGCTTATAATGTGACGGCTAACTTCACCTACCAAGCCGCAGATGAAGCGGAAACTTATGGAGTTTCCGGTCATCAAATATGGAATGTACCAAATTGGAGTGCAAACCTTGTTTTTAATGTTAATCCGTTTAAATTGTTTGAGAGCAATCAGGATTCAGTTTCCAAAGATATCTGGTTTAACCTGACTGCCAGATACATTGGTGAGCAGTTATCACCTATCGACATCACATTCCCCAACGGAACGGAATTTAATGAGCCAAATAAGGAAGTTGATGATGTTGTACTTTTTAATACCGGTTTTCGTTGGAATAATCTCTGGAAAAGTTTTTTCTTGGATACACGAGTATATAACTTACTGGACGAAAAATATTATCAGGGCGGGAGTGTATCACATCCCTATCCACAACCGGGGCGTTGGTTTATGATAACCCTTGGATATCAAGGCAAGTGGTAAGCCAATAATTTAAAATATCTCTCGCAGTTTTTTGGAGTCCAAGATAAATCTTGGACTCCAAAATACCGGCACACTTAACTAACATGAACCGAAAAATCATTTACACACTTTGCTTATTAAGTTTGACAGTCCAAGCCCACCAACACGCATTAGTCGTAGGAATCGACCAATATCCACACGCCAACAAATACGGGGGCCCAAGCGACTTAGAAGGAGCCGTCAATGATGCCCTCTTATTGCGGAACGCTTTACGCCGTGCGGGCGTGCAACTACCTGATAAACGAGTCTTACTAAATAACAGAGCCACTCGTGCCACTTTTATACGCGCTTGGCGAAACCTGCTCAAACAAGCCCAGCCGGGGGACACCTTGATATTAACCTTTTCAGGACACGGCATACAACAAGAACTAGACACCCCCCCTATAGATGAAAAGGATGCTCAAGATGAAGCCCTCATTTTTTATGACTTCAATAGTAAAAAGCCCAACCAAGGATACATCAGAGACGACGAATTCTACGGCTTATTTGAAGCCGCCAATGAATATAAGATCTTATTCCTAGTAGATGCCTGTCACTCTGGTGGAATGGTACGAGCTATAAAACAAACTACCGGGCGAGTTCGTCAAGCGGGCGTTTGGAACCTTAGCCAAGCCCTCCCACCGCTGCCAACCCAAAGCGATAACGCTAAAGAACTAGCGCATGTCACCCACATTACAGCGGTTAATAACGATCACTTAACAGTGAGAGAAACCGCCTTTGAAGGCAAAAAACATGGCGCTTTAAGCTGGTTTTTTGCAAAAGCCCTAAATGGCCAAGCGGATGGCAACCAAAACGGGCACTTAGAACGAAGCGAACTGGACAGTTTTTTACGAGAAAAAGTCAGCGATAAAATGAACAACCTGCAAGAGCCCAAATTGCAGCCGTCTGCTGATATGCAACCCGTGATTACATTACCCACAGCCTTTTCCCGACAGACAACGCCCAATCTCGTTGCTATTGTGGTGGAAAATGCCCGTGTGCCCAGCGGTTTATTAAAACATATCCAAACCGTCAACTCATCCCAAAGCTTTGACTTACGCTTTGTGGTCAAAAACAGGCGGCGGACTCAAGTGTTTAACAACACCGGCGACAAAATCACCACCTTACCAACAGACAAACTTCAGCACTGGCAGCGAATAATAGACAAAGAACGCTTACTAAAAATCTTAGAAACACAATTTGACATGCGCCTCAAACCGATTCGCATCACCTTACACCAAGGAGATGGATTACACAAAAAAGGAGAAAAGCTGCATTTTAGCATTGACACAAAAGAAAGATTAAACGCGCTAACCCTATTTAATCTAGCCGGAAATGGAGAATTACAATTTTTATATCCCTTGACCGACTACAAAGACCCACTAACTATAAGTCAATTTCCCTACACCCTACCTCCGCTGACAGTCAAGCCACCATTTGGGGGCGACGACTTAGTTGCCATATTATGCAACAAACCGGCTAAAGGTTTACATACCTTACTGGCGAAAAAACAACCTAATCTCCCCACGCCGGCGCAAATTATCGAAAAGTTACGCAAGAAACGATGTCAAGTGGGGCAATATGCGTTTTTTAGTAGCGAGTAGAGAGTATAAAAGGAATCCAAGATAAATCTTGGACTCCAAAATACCATAAAATCCGATTTTTTCAAAAAATCGGATTTTTTTTTGCACCCCAGTGCAAATCTCTTTGTGCGGCTAATAAAATTTACAAGTTTCCATGAGACTTGTGTATAACGACGAGCGCGGCGTGGGAACCTTCCGGCGTATGATCTAGCTTAAGACGTATTTTTAATTTAAGCCGATTTTAAAATCGAGGGCAAAATGATGGAACCCAATAAAATCAAGGCTTACGTATTTTTAGGCCATTTTTCAAAATAGGATATCAAATCAAAACGTCGGAATTTCATCAGCCGTACCAATCCCTTGTGCCTGACAATATTCAATTGCATCAGTGCTAAAACCAGCCAAGGATAAAAAAGCCGGCAAAATCTTTTTATCGGGAAAAAGTCTCCCATAAACTTCAACCTTTTCTTGAAATGTCTCAACCAAATTCAAGCCGATTTGAGTTTGCGTGTTTTTAACCTCAACCAAAATCACCCGTCCACATTTCGACTCCGCTACCACATCCAGTTCCAGATTTTTGCCATCGT
>JBDLJY010000621.1:0-2700 GCA_039714115.1 Pseudomonadota bacterium
ATGCTCACCATCAACCATCAATTCTGCCGCTCTAGGGCGACTATTATAATTAGAACTCATCGTAAATCCATAGGCACCGCTAGTACGCACCGCTAATAAATCGCCTTCACGTAAAGCTAATGCTCTGTTTTTACCAAGAAAATCTCCAGTTTCACACACTGGACCAACAATATCGTAGTCTTGCACCGCCTCATCTTGTCTCGGTTGCACTGGTAAAATTTCTTGCCATGCATTATATAAAGCAGGACGGAGTAAATCATTCATGGCAGCGTCAACAATGGCAAAATGTTTGTTAGCAGTATTTTTGAGATACTCAACTTGAGTCAGTAATATGCCAGCGTTAGCAGCAATCGCTCGCCCCGGCTCCAGTATAATCTCAAGTGGCGTATTATCCAATACTTGATTGAGTGCTTGCACATACGCCTCTGGCTCAGGCGGCGTTTCATCATCATAACGCACCCCTAAACCACCGCCGATATCGATATGTTGTAAATGGATGCCCCTGTCACGCAAGGTTTCGATTAAAACGATTAGCCGCTGCAAGGCATCCACAAAGGGTGTTGTCTCCGTCAATTGTGAGCCAATATGGCAATCTATGCCTGTCACTTGTAAATGTGGCAGGGCGGCTGCCTCGGCATAGATTTGGGTGGCAATGTCGATATCAATACCAAATTTATTTTCTTTTAAACCTGTCGAAATATAGGGATGCGTTTTAGCATCGACATCGGGATTCACGCGCAGAGAGACGGGGGCACGTTTACCCATATCGCCTGCAACTTGATTGAGGCGCTGCAACTCTGCCTCCGATTCTACATTAAAACAGCGAATCCCTACCTCTAATGCACGGCGCATTTCCGCCACTGTTTTTCCCACGCCGGAAAAAAGGACTTTTTCAGGCAAGCCGCCCGCCCGTAATACTCGCTCCAATTCTCCGCCCGATACTATATCAAATCCGGAGCCTAAACGGGCTAACACTTTTAACACGGCGAGATTAGAATTGGCTTTGACGGCATAACAGACGAGATGGTGATGATTTTTGAAAGCACGATCAAAGGCGTACCAATGTCGCTCAAGGGTGGCGCGAGAATATACATAACAAGGGGTGCCATAAGTCTCAGCCAGTGTGGTTAAATTGACTTCTTCGGCATATAGTGTGCCATCACGATAGTTAAAATAGTCCATAATTAGATTAAGATTAAGAAGAGCTACGGGGTATCCCTTTTTTTGGTGGCAACCCCGTAGGTCTGTTCTTGTGTCGGACGGGGTTGTTTAACGTTACGGACGGGGTTGCAAACCCAATGCCATTAAGTTAAGACAAACCTGACAGGTGTCAAAAACCTGTCAGGTGAATTTTTCGACGCCCTTGAGTTTACAACGACCTGCCAGGTTTTGGATACCTGGCAGGTCTGATTTGGGGGGGTTATCATACTGGCATTGGGTTGCAAACCCCGTCCGGCATAGAAATAGAGGCGTTATTGTTTTTTTTCTGGTTTTTCTTGAGCTTGTACTGGCGTGGGCACTGGTCGTACTAAATCACCTCTTTGACCACAGCCCGTTATGCCCAGACTGATGAAGTATAATCCTATCAGCGGGGGTAATAAATAAGTTTTCAAAAGTCACCTCTCTCTCAGGAAGCATTATAGTCATAAGTATAAGTTTTAAGCCGATACCGCCATCCCACTAGCCTGTGGGACTCATCTATAGGCGCATTCTGTACACGGCGCGTGAGAACTTGATCGGCTGCCTGAACAAACTCAGCTACAGCATTATCCGAATTGCCGGGCATGTTTTCTAATACCTGCAATAGTCCCCAGCCTTGCCCTTGATAGCGTTCTGTTTCAGAAGTGCCCTCGCCTTTGAAATTCATGTAATCGATTAAGGCATAAATACCCATTGGGGTTTGGGCTAGGTGCTCAAATTGTTGACGCACGTATGTACGTTGTTCTTCCGTGGGCAAAACGCTCATCATTCTCGGCAAAGTCTGCTCCAAGCGTTTGATGATAAACAGCACTTGCTGGGGGATGGTGTCTTTAAGCAGCTTGCGTAAACTGAGCATTTCGCTACTGTTTATATCCTTATGGAACGCATCCTGAGAATTCCAAGGACAATCGGGCCTATTTTGTAACCATTCTGGAAGTTGAACCAGTTGCTGTTGCAAAAATTCAAGTAGTTGTGGAAATGGTTCCTGATAGGGTGCCCTGATGCCAGCCGGGTACCAGATAAAATGACCGATACCCAGTGAGGCAAAATTTTCGTCCTTATCCCAAACAGTGAGGTTTTTTTCCTTGCCTGCTCCCTCATTCATCCAAATTTTATGTCCGATTTTAGCAGCATCATTCTTATTGATTTGGAAGCCTTGTGGCTCTGGTTCCCACTCAATGGGTGGGAAGCCTCGTGGATCTGATTCCCACACGGCTGTCGGTTGAAATTGAGCACAAGATGACAGCACGATGGCGGCTAAGAGTGCTAAAAAAAGGGTTTTTTTGGTCATTTTCATCTCATTTCCTCTTTGTTCTCCTTGGCCTAAAAGCAGCAAAGGGGATTAGCGTAACGCACAAAATCGGCTTGTGCAAGCATGGCATTATTTATACCGATGTTGCAAGTCAATGCCATTAAGTTAAGCCGCCAAATAAGACCTGCCAGGTATCCAAAACATGGCAGGTCGTTGTAAATTAAAGGAAAAATTAACCTGACAGGTTT
>JBDLJY010000622.1:0-2693 GCA_039714115.1 Pseudomonadota bacterium
AGCGTGAGCGCGTCAAAAAGCACAATCCTTCAGTGCCTTCCAAAGAAAATATACCACCCCGTCCAGGGATAACATCAATAATGAGTTGTGTGTGTTTCCAATATTTATATTGTGATTCACTGATATAAAACGGACATCCGCCTATATCGCCTAAATGTACATCTTGCTCGCCGACGATAAATTCCCCTTCTGGAAAACACATCGGCGCACTGCCATCACAACAGCCTCCTGATTGGTGAAACATTACAGGCCCATGTTTTTGTTTTAGTTTTTCAATTAAGGCCAGCGCTGCATCCGTCGCTATGACTCTTTGAACTGAAGAGGGCATAATTTTTTTTCCAGTTTTAAGCAAAAAAATCCTATTTATTGAATTGAATAAATAGGATTTTTAATGGTTTTATTTAGAAAAACCCTAAAGCATTAGGACTATAACTGACCAACAAATTTTTGGTTTGTTGATAATGCTCAAGCATCATTTTGTGGTTTTCGCGCCCAATACCGGATTGCTTATAACCACCAAACGCAGCATGGGCAGGATAAAGATGATAGCAATTAGTCCACACGCGCCCGGCTTTGATTTCACGTCCAACGCGATAGGCGGTATTGATGTCCCGTGTCCACACGCCAGCCCCTAATCCATACAGCGTATCGTTAGCGATATGCAGTGCTTCTTCTTCATCTTTGAAAGTGGTGACAGATAGCACTGGACCAAAAATTTCTTCTTGGAAGATACGCATGTTGTTGGTACCTGAAAAGATAGTCGGTTCGATGTAATAACCGTCTTCTAGGCCAGAACTCATGGCTTTCTTATTCCCGCCGATGAGTAATTCTGCGCCTTCTTGTTTGCCAATGTCAATGTAACTGAGGATTTTCTCCATTTGCTCAATAGAGGCTTGTGCCCCCATCATGGTGTCGGTGTCTAGCGGGTTGCCTTGCTTGATTTGCTTGACGCGAGCTAGGGCTTTTTCCATCAATTGATCATAGATGGATTCGGCAATCAAAGCGCGTGAAGGGCATGTACAGACTTCTCCTTGATTGAGGGCAAACATCACAAAACCTTCTATGGCTTTATTGAAAAAGGCATCGTCTTTGACGCAGACATCTTCAAAAAAAATGTTGGGAGATTTGCCACCTAGTTCAAGTGTGACGGGGATAATGTTTTGCGAGGCATATTGCATAATCAAGCGCCCGGTTGTCGTCTCACCAGTAAAGGCAATTTTAGCAATACGCTTATTGGAGGCTAATGGTTTGCCGGCTTCTACGCCAAAACCATTGACGACATTTAGCACGCCTTTCGGTAATAAATCGCCAACCATTTCCAGCCAAACCATAATAGAGGCTGGCGTTTGTTCAGCAGGTTTGAGTACCACAGTATTACCGGCTGCGAGGGCTGGCGCGAGTTTCCATGCAGCCATCAACAGCGGAAAATTCCACGGAATAATTTGCCCTACTACCCCCAGCGGTTCGTGGAAATGATAAGCTACTATGTCTGAGCTTAATTCACCGAGTGTGCCTTCTTGGGCACGAATGCAGCTGGCAAAATAGCGAAAATGGTCAATAGCGAGCGGGATGTCAGCCGCTAAGGTTTCTCTAACGGCTTTTCCGTTGTCCCATGTTTCGGCAACGGCGAGTTTTTCTAAATTGGCTTCCATGCGATCAGCAATCTTGTTGAGAATGTTTGAGCGTTCCGTCACTGATGTCCGCCCCCATTCTTTTTGCGCCGCATGAGCGGCATCCAGTGCCAACTCAATATCTTGCGCCTTGGAGCGTGGGACTTCACAAAAGGGTTTACCCGTCACGGGGGAAACGTTTTCAAAATATTCATTGTCAGAAGGCGCGATCCATTCTCCGCCAATGTAGTTCTCATAGCGGGATTTAAAGGCGACTTTGGCATCATTGTTACCGGGTATTGCATACAACATAAAGATTTCCTCCTGTATGTAGTTAGTACTTTAGCTCGCGTAGATATCATTTACGCTTGCTCATCCAATAACAGTACTGGCACTTACAATGCAGGGTATGGTAAACAAAATCCACCTTAAAAGTCAATACTATTAAAAGCCAAACCTGCGGGGAGACTAATACCCCGCAGGTTAATTTTTCGTATAATTTACAACGTCATGGGTATGGGTCTCCCATGACTGAATTGGGGAGAGTTATCTTAATGGCATTGATTGAGCGAGTACAACTAATGTGCAACAACGAATAATCGCTCCTGAATAATCTAGAAGTCCAAATCCCCTACTTTTTATTTTATTAATTGTCCACGTTCAATGACAAATTCACGAGACAGATTTCTCCGGTTTATCATAATGAGCGTCGAAATGACAATTCCTCGTTCCCACGCGGAGCCAAAATTCCATTAAGTTAAGGATAACTGATTTATTTTTAAATCAAAAAATCTGTGCAAGACGGGTTGTTTCGGGAAATCCGCTCCATTCCCGAAACAACAACAGAATCCCTTATGGTATAAAGCGGGTTTATCATACTGGCATTGTTCTAAAAACTAATCCCTGTAGTTTGGTTTTGACTTATCCCTTCTAAAAACTAATCCCTGTAGTTATTTTGGTTTTGACTTTAAAAAAAAAACAGATCTGGGGGCGCTGCCCCCATACCCCAATGCCATTAAGTTAAGACAAACCTGACAGGTGTCAAAAACCTGTCAGGTTAATTTTTCATTGAATTTACAACGT
>JBDLJY010000623.1:0-2682 GCA_039714115.1 Pseudomonadota bacterium
TTCACAACTTTAATCCCTAAATCTGAATGGGAAAGTATCACACACATTTTTGTCACCCATGGCGATCCTGATCATCATTGGCATACAGATAGAGTTGCAGAAGTCTCAAATGCACCTATTATCTGTAATGAAACAATGGTGAGAAATATAAATGGAAAGAACTTGATGCTTGGTCCACGAGATAAAGGTCTAGCCTTTACAACAGAAATTCATAATTTTCATACGCTTAGAGTTAATGAAACCATTAAGCTTGATGACATGACTATCACAGGGATCAAGACAACTCATGGTTCACTTAGATTGAAATTGGGTCCTTTTTCTAAAACCCTGCATCCCGGTCCAGAAGAAAGAGTCGGCTGGGGAGCCATTGGTTTTGAGATTGAGCTAGATGGGAAAAAGATCGTTAACCTTGGAGATACGCTTTTACATGAAAAAGAGTGGTCGAGGATTCATAAACCTGATGTATTGATGCTACCTATCGGAGGGAAAACGATACATAATACCATGGATGAGCAAGAGGCTTTGCAAGCGGTAAGTATCATAAAACCCAAACTTGTCATCCCCTGTCATTATAACTGCCCTGGACTGTTCAGCAAAAAATACAATCCAGCTGATGATAAAATGTTTAAGAAGGAAGTTGAAAAAATGGGTATTGAGTGTGTAATTCTCAAAATGGGCGACTCTGTCGATTTAAACAACGATGAATAAGCAAAATCCTTTCATACTCTGGTTGAGTTTTGTTGTACGCATGACTTTCTTTGCCGTTGCACTAATGTGGCCAGCAGGTACCTGGCAGTGGTGGGAAGCTTGGGTATTGGTTGGACTCTGGACTATCTATGGACTTGTGATGACAATGTATTTATTACGCAATGATCCTGCGTTACTCGCAGAACGATTGAAGCTCGTACCACTTCACAAGGAACAAAAGGATTGGGACAAAGCATTGATGCTACTTTTCTTTATTGCAGGTATTAGTCTTTATCTACTTCCTGGTTTTGATGTTATGCGTTATGAGTGGAGTGAGCCCTTGCCTCTATGGGTAAGAGTGATTGCAATGCTTATCCACATACCTTGCTTGGTACTTCTTGGTTGGATAATGCGAGAGAACACTTATCTATCGCAGGTAGTAAAAATTGATAAAGAGCGAGATCATAAGGTGATTACAACCGGACCCTACGCAGTTGTTCGTCACCCTATGTATAGTGTAGCGATCATTTTACTGTTCGCTGTTCCCGTTGCACTTGGATCACGATTTTCATTGATTATTTCATTATTTTTGACGGTGTTGTTAATTGTTCGAACTTACCTAGAGGATCGTACATTACACGCTGAACTAGATGGCTATCCAGAGTATGCCAAACAAACAGTTTACCGACTAATTCCAGGGCTCTGGTGAGTCTTAAGAAGAATTAGTGAAAACTGACATTATTTACTGAAATGAAAACCTTATAAAGTTATATATTTTATAAGGTTTAGTATATTAATAAAGTTTCAAGAGAGGTCTAAACATTATCAGACAAAGAAGAACACATCTTCTTTGCCCTTTTATACCCTTGTAGAAATCTTCCTTTAAAAGATCTTTCCTCTCTCTTCCCTTTTGAGTTGCCTGTATTTTTAAACATTAATCAACGCATGGATCCTCACAGGTTCTTGTTGATCTAAATGCTTCTTTTAAGATTCTTTCCAGCTGAGTTGGCTGTGATACATTAGCTACTTTTGCAGCTTTGATCTCTTGATATTTTGCCTCTGTAAACTCACCAATTCCCTGTCCTTCTCCTGCAATATCATAATCTATTGCCACTAAATGTCTATCAAGTGCTTCCGATGCACTATTTGCGTTTGCTGCTGTTAAACCCAGCCCTAATGTTAGTATTCCTGTTAAAAGTAAATTTTTCATTAATGTATTCTCCTAATTATGTATATGTTTTAAATTATTTTTGTATTGGTTAAATATGTATACATACAATCACACCAGTACATACCAATGAATGTTAGTAGTATGATTGTGTTTTAAGAGAATCTAGGAGGTTTGAAGATGTTATTGAGGTAGAGTTGATCAACAAGAGGTATCGATGATTCAAACCCTGTAAATAATTTCGCATCTTTCAGGAAAAGATCTGAAACATTGGCTATCAACTTTTCATCTGATGTTTTTTCTTCTTCTAATGAAATTTCAACGTGTGTTGTTGAAGTACTATCCATCAACTTAGGTGAAGAAATGTCAAACGACATGGCAGTCAACATAACAAAGATAAGTGATAAAATGTAAAAGCTGTTCAATTTCATGAGGCGCATATTATCATACTTTATATAAGATGTCAATATAATTTAGATTATTTTATCTAATGAATAGATTTTATTTGTTTGTCTTTGTCAAAAAAAGAAATTTCTCCTAATAATTCGAAAATAAAATACACATATGGAGTAGTATCAAAACCTCATAAAGTTATATATTTTATAAGGTTTTGAAATTATACATGAAAAGTAGAGGAGTTAATTTTAAAAATTATTTTTTCTGTTTCATTTTGATAGCGAAGATTTCAAAAAACTCTAATTGATATATTTAGTATACTCATTCTTAAATCCCCCCCTATTAGTTACATATTCTGACGCAAAACGGATAATAAATATTTTATTATTGATGTATTATTGTACATAAGAACTTTTAGAATAAATAAAGAA
>JBDLJY010000624.1:0-2677 GCA_039714115.1 Pseudomonadota bacterium
ATTGGGCTATTTTCACAGTTATTTGCCTCGGAGTCAATTCTTATTTTTTCTAGGGCACGGTTAACCATTAATAAGAGATGAGACTAAATTAAGCCAATCTTCAAATAGCCCTCAAAACGCTCAAGCCCCGTATTTATTGACTTGCGCCATTTTGCCCTTGATTTTAAAATAACCGTCAAAACGCTCAAAGCCTCATTTTTATTGACTTGTGTCATTTTGCCCTCCGTTTTAGCATGTAGGGTGGATTAAGCGATAGCGTATCCACCTTCGCTTAACTTAATGCGACATAAGGGGCTTAGCTAACACATTATTCCGTTCCTATTATATAATATATGGCGCAAGTTAAATTTTTGTGGCTACCACTTAATCCACCCTACTCAATTTACAATGTAAGTTAATTGTTTGATAGTTATGATCCAAGTAAAAAATCAATGCCATTAAGTTAAGGGCAAACCGCCGAGGGTATGCACCTACATAAAATGCGCCTAAGATGCCACGGGGCAATCCCTTGTGGTTGCCCTTAACTTAATGGCATTGAAGTAAAAAATGCGTAGCCGTGTTTTAACATTGGACGTCGTACAATACAGCACCTTTAATGAATTGTAGAATGGTGTTTTAAATTAGTTTATTTATCAATTAGTTGTACTATTGGGCAAACATTGGCAAAGAATTGGCTGCCCATTGGAGCAATGTAAAGCTAAAGGCTCGGTAAACTGACACGCCGGAGCGACATATCGTTTTGCGCTGCCCTGAATAACGCTCCGTGACTATTATCAAGATTTGTGGATTGACGAATCTCCGACAACGTGGCTTAGTTGATGCCACTGTAAGGCAGTTGAATATTTTATTTTAATATGGTGATTATTTATAATATAATTTTTATATCATTCCCACGCGCTAACGTCACAATAAAAAACTTTGATTAGGAATTATTCATAATGAATTTATCAGATTATACAACATTGTTAAATACAAGAGTTAGCTTAGTTGGTATCGTAGTTAGCTTAGTTGGTATCGTAATTGGTTTGATTGGTATTATGCCAGAAGGTTTTAAAGTGCAATGGGAGATTTTTTTGCTTTCGATTGTTATTTTTATTTTTGCTATTCTAAAGAAATCCTCTAAACCGCCACAGCCATCACCATCCATCATTAATTTCACCGCCCAACTCGGCAATAAAAATAACCCCGGCTTATTACCAAAAGAACAACGCCTAGCCCAACTCAATCAGGGACAAAACCCTTATGTCTGTGGCACACCATTGCCCGGCAATTCTGCGGTATTTTATGGCAGGGAACGTGAATTATCGGGGACTTTGTCCGTGTTAGGTAATCAGGAGAATCCAGGCAATGTCAGTATATTAGGGGAGCGGCGCATTGGTAAATCATCTTTGCTCAATCAGATTTATCAAGCGTTAGCAGCCGAACCCAATGTTGTCAGTATTCATACGACAATGCAAAATTGGAGCATTGATAGTCAGGCGACTTTTTTTAGTCAATTGCATCAAGCCATCAGTAAGGCTTTGAAAATAAAATCTGATTCAGTTGCTGATTATGCCGGTTTTCGAGATTTTATCCGTGATTATGCTACTAAAAGAGGCTGTCGTTTTGTGTTAATGATTGATGGATTTGAGAAGATGACGAACAATGCCTTTTTTGATGCAACGTTTTTCAGCAATATGCGGGCTTTGGGGGAAAGGCATGAATATCAGTTTGGTTATGTGCTGTCTAGTGAGGCACCTTTATATGATATTTGTCGCCAAGGGGGGATTAAGGAATCTCAGTTTTGGAATATCTTTGGTAGGCGCTATATTTTGGGATTGTTAGCCAAGAAAGAGGCGGAGCAATTGATACAAGAACCGATGCGACAGGTTCTTGGACGTAATTTTTGGAATATCTTTGTCACTTATATTTTGGGATTGTTAGCCAAGAAAGAGGCGGAAAATACGGAAATTATTTTAAATTATGCCGGTTATCATCCCGCCTTTATTCAAATCGTTGCCTCAGAATATTTTAATGCACCCGATAAGGATGCCATTGAACAAACGCTCCGTGACTATTATCAAGATTTGTGGAAACGTAGAACCCAAGCAGAACGCGAGTTACTGCTAAAAATTGCTAGGGATGAAATCCCTAAAAATAATGCAAGATTGACGAATCTCCGTCAACGTGGCTTAGTTGATGCTGATAATAAGTTATTTGCGCGTTTTTTTGAGCAGTTTATTGAAGAACAGAATCAAAGGGATTCAGATATTGTCTGAATCATTTATTCTTTTTTCGCTTTGACTTATCCTTTCTTAAACCAATCCCAAAGATTACATTTAAAAAAGGACAAGTCAGAGCCCAATAAATTTGGAGATTAACGATCATGGTAAATTTTACCCACATCCTACGTCATGCTTGGTTTTGGCCTATTGAATTTTGGATGCGTCCTTTGATGGTGATTGATAGATTTAAAAAAGATAAATCGTCGGAGTTTTTTGCTGCCTTGCTGGGTAGTGGATTATGGGGTGCATTAATAAGTCTTTGGTTAATTAATGGGGATGTTCATAGTATTTGGGTGACAGCGGGAGCGGAAACGGGAGTATGGGGAATATTTTTAGCATTTTTTTTGAGTATAGGCATCATTGCTAATTTCTTTAGTGATAATTATTATGGACTATGGAGAGTAAAGAAAAAT
>JBDLJY010000625.1:0-2655 GCA_039714115.1 Pseudomonadota bacterium
ATATTGTTCAAAAGTTATTTCATAGCGGCACATTGCAAAACTTTTCACCTCTACAGGGTGAACTGGTTTTTCATCGGCTTCAGCACCCGCGCCCATTGTAAATTTTCCGGGTGGGATTTCTACCATCTCTGGACCTAAACTACCGTCTTTCAAACTATCACGGCTACCCCAAAAAGGAATTTTTGGGGGCTGTGAGACTTTTTCCTCTACTTCACAAGGGATATTTTGGAGTTGCCCTGTCACGACTTCACACTTAAATTGAGGTTGATTTTCCTCACCGTCAAACACAAACCCGAATTTAAAACTATCACCACCCAAAAATTCAAAAGAAAAATTATTTTCTTCAAATTCTTTTTTTAAGAAATCTCTTGATATTTTATAGGTATAGGGAGTTATTTTTTGATTAACCATTAAATCAACATGTTTATTATAATGATTATATTTAAATATAGCTTGTCTTATCGGCTCATGCGAAAATGGCAAAATTCTGAATTCTTCAAGATTAAGTGCAGAATCTGAGCGAACACTCGTAAGTAAATAAGCGGAGGTACCATGTGGCGTATCCAATTTTTCACTTTCTAAGACAATCTTTTGTGTGTATATTGTGTTAATATACCGTTCCAACAAAATAGTCAGCACACTAGCCAAAACAGTAGCTAAAATTCCAACTAAAATTTTATTGTTCTGCATATAATCACCTTTTTTTTATTCTCAATACTACACCATCTTAACAATCTCAGTCCAGTCCATACCTTTCAAGGATTGTGGGTTTATCATACTGGCATTGAGTCAACGCCTAGATTTAAAGTGCATAAATATAACACAAAAATTATCTGCCGGACGGGGTTTGCAACCATATCCATTAAGTTAAACGTTCGTAGTAGGCGATTTATCGCCTTACTGTGACAAAAAGTTGATATTAGCGATTAAGGAGTCCAAGATTTATCTTGGCTAGGACATAATAACTAATCAAAAGGATTGACGGTGGGAGTTTAGCGGAGATAAGTACAGCGGATTGGTTTAATACTATCAATAATCTAATACGTTGCACTATAAAATGCGCTGGAGCGAGTGCAATCCTAATGCACGTTCCTACGCGCCAGCGTTGGTTTCACTTAGGTTGCAAGCCTGCGTGGAGCTTAAGGAATTTGCTCCGTATCAAAACACATAAACATAACTACAGGGATTGTTTATAATAAAGGATGAGATTTTAGGTTGTGTTAAGTCTGTCCGTTTTGTTTTGAGATATTTGTGCTCCGCTCCGTTGATGTTAGCGATTAAGGAGTCCAAGATTTATCTTGGCTAGGACATAATAACTAAGTGCAAATTTTACTTTATCCCTGCTAATAAATAATCCCTGTAGTTTAATGTTTTCTCCTTGTGTTGAAAAGACAGATTTCTCCTTGCGTCGAAATGACAAGCCGATTTATTGAGCCAATCCCCTTATTCCGTCAATCCCTGTACTGCACTAACACCTACTGAACCTCAAAAGCCCCAAGATCAATAGCGCCGCCAACAATACGAGGTTTACCGTCAAGAATACTGGCATTGAGTCAACGCCTAGATTTAAAGTGCATAAATATAACACAAAAATACACATTTTTTACAACTAGAATTAGCGCCGCTATTTTTATGACCTAACGACAACGCTGCCCGTTTTACCATCGTATTTCTCCTCTAAATATTAAAGACAACCATAAAATGATTAGTATTATGCCAGATTAAAAAGGAGATGTCTAGTTTTGTGAAAATTATATTATTAAAAAGATTTTTTTATTGCCATTTTGAGGATATAATTCAACTCCACTATTGAACATAGACGTAGTAGATCAAAAAATGTGAGGCTCAATTATGGGAGTAACAATGGATGAGAAAGCGGCATTAAAAGACATACGCAACGGTGGAAAAAAAGGTTACACCGTCTTGTATAAGCAGTATGTGAACAGTTTGCGCTATATTCTGATGAGCAAACACCATATACCTGAAAATGATGTGGATGATGTCCTACAAGAGACGTTTTTCAAATTTTTCAAAAGCATTCATCGCTTTAAAGAAAATTGCAAAGTCTCAACTTGGCTTTATGTTATTGCAAAGAATGTTGCCAATGACTATTGGCGAAAACAGCAGGATCCTCCTATCAGTTTAGACGACGACGACGACTGGGAAAACCATTTGCTTGATGAAATCTCTAAAGAGCAATCCAAAAAAGAGCAGAATGATCTCGAACTCCAGATGTGCTTAGAGCGTGTTTTGGCACTGTTAGAGCGTGACGGCTCTAAGGGTTATCATATGGAATGTTTAAAAGCCCTCACATTACAGGCACAAGGATCGTCTGTAAAGGATGTCGCTGATCAAATAGGGAGAACCTACGATGCGACACGTAAATATCTTGAAGGATGCAGAAAAACGCTTAGCCAATATCGGCCAATCCAGGACTGTTGGAAACAGCTTAATGATTGATTTTATTTTTTAAAGGAGATTATGTCATGTCTGACGATCAAAATTGGATAGATTTGCTTGCCGGAAAATCCGTGCCGGATGCTGATCCTAAAACGGTGCGTGATGCACAAATTTTTCGGGGTGCATTGCTATCACATGCCAGTAAGCCCAAAGAGGATATTCCTTATCCACACATATTGGAAAACGTATTATCCC
>JBDLJY010000626.1:0-2654 GCA_039714115.1 Pseudomonadota bacterium
GATGTTGTATAACGGAGTCCCTTCATGCAGAATTTGGTCAAACCAGATTTCGCGTTGGGGAGAAGTGAGGGGGTGAAGGTGCTTTTGTGCATGTGTCATTTTATTAAATCCTTTGTTGTTTATTAGTTAAAATTGAAATCTACTTAGGAGTCATGCTGCTAGGTTTAGCTCCGTTGACTTGGTATCGCTCCGATCTGCCTCTTAACCCCACTTGGGGATTTGGGACTTGGACAATATAGGCTAAATACTTTTATAGAGTATAACATATTTTTATGCACGAGCCAAGTAAAAAATGATACTGGGGCTTGAGCATCTCTCCTCGTACTCGACAAGCTTTGAAGGCTATTGATGAAATCCTTTGTTGTTTATTAGTTAAAATTGAAATATACTTAAAAACCATGCTGGTAGGTTTAGCTCAATGCCAGTATGATAAACCCCTAAAATTCAGACCTGCCAGGTATCCAAAACATGGCACGTTGTAAATTCAATGAAAAATTAACCTGACAGGTTTTTGACACCTGTCAGGTTTGTCTTAACTTAATGGCATTGAGGTTTAGCTCCGTTGACTTGGTTGGACAATCTAAATCTTTTTATTTTATATATAAAGTATAACAGATTTTCCTGCACGGGCCATTGATGCCCGCCAAGCCTCAATGCCATTAAGTTAAGAGAAATGTGTTATACTTAGTGACATTCAAACCTTCGGAAAAATAAGATTATGAAAAAAGACATACTGGATAGCAAAAATGACAAAGCCATCCAATCTATTTCAATTATCCGCTCACTGTTAAACGATGACTCATTTAAGAACGATCACCGTACCGCGTCTAAATTTTTCAGTCGTAAGTTCAAATTGGACTTTCTAACCGTGATTTTGTTGGTTTTACAAAAAAGCATAAAGCCGCTACAGCTTGTTTTGAATTAATTTTTAAAAAAGCTAGCAAACTGGGGCATTATGGTAACAAAAAGTGCTTTTACCCAAGCACGTCGGCATTTAAAAGCCACAACGTTTGTAACGTTAAACAAAAAAGCGGTGCTTGATGTTCTTTACAACGATGGCGACTATGAGAAAGCATGGGGCTTTCGTCTATTAGCAATTGACGGCTCTAAAATCCACCTACCTAATACCACAGAGATTATAGAGGAATTGAACGTCGCAAGCTCCGTTACTTCGTTTGGTACCATCAAATTTGAGGCAACGGTTGGCAACAACAAGAAAATAACGGGTGAACATGGATATGCGCTCGCCTCTGTGATGTACGATCCCCTCAATAAAGTTGTTGTCGATGCTTGTCTTGCACCCGCTAAAGCATACGAGGTTAACTTAGCGTTGGAACATTTTGAACACACGCAAGCGAATGATCTTATTATATTTGATCGCAATTACACCTCATACATTTTTTTAGCCTCTCTGGTTAAACTTAATGCCTGATCTGGCACTCGAAGAACTTTCCCCATCAGGTAGTGCAATGTTCATAATGCCAGGTGGCACGGCATGGGATGAAGGCAAAAATGTTGAAGCCGTCGAAGTTGCCCGCAGATTTCTTGCCTCTGACATACCTGTAGCAGCAATTTGTGGTGCGACAGCAGGCCTTGCTCGTGGGGGATTGCTTGATAATCGGCAGCATACGAGTAATGCTCGTGAATATCTGGCAGATACTCAATACCTTGGATCTGAGCTATATGAAGACAAGCCAGCCGTCACCGATGACAATCTTATTACTGCACCCGCGATGGCTCCTGTGGATTTTGCATACCACATTTTCAGGAGCCTTGATATCTATACTCCACCGGTTTTAGAAGCTTGGTATGGTTTATTTAAGACGGGTCGTGCTGAGTATTTTGGTGCACTCATGAAGGCAATAAATGCATAACAAGGCGCTTTCAGTCGGACGCTCAGCTCGTACCTCGCTC
Organism: Pseudomonadota bacterium; assembly: GCA_039714115.1. GTDB lineage: Bacteria > Pseudomonadota > Gammaproteobacteria > Beggiatoales > Beggiatoaceae > Thiomargarita. The sequence goes on from JBDLJY010000626.1 coordinate 1,915, forward strand.
CGCGCCGCTGAAGCGCGGCGTTATGAGGCCGTTGTTAAACCAATGCCAGTATGATAAACCCCCCAAAATCAGACCTGCCAGTATCCAAAACATGGCAGGTCGTTGTAAACTAAAGAAAAAATTAACCTGACATGTTTTTGACACCTGTCAGGTTTGTCTTAACTTAATGGCATTGCGTTGTTAAACCCGATGCGCTTGGGTAAAACCTCATTAATGACGCGGATTCTCCATTATGCCAAGCAACATGGCGTGAGCACCGTCTCTTTGTCCTTTCAACAAGCCGATAACAAGGTGTTTGCCGATATTGACCAGTTTTTGCGGTGGTTTTGTCTCAGCGTGACGCGGAAATTGAACTTACCCGCAGATAAGGTAACAAGTCGCTGGATGGATTTTCTCGGTGCTAAGGATAACAGTCAAGTTAGCAGATGGATGCAGTGTAATATTACATATAGAATTTCAGGGGCGGCGTACCGATGTCCCGATGCACTTACGTGAATTGGATTCTCTTTCACGTTTAGCACTCAAATTTCGTGATTTAGAAATATATAGTGTCGTTTTTTATGTCGGTAATAGTGCTGGACGACATGATACGGGTAGTCATCAAATTAAGAATCCGAGGGGTGGTTTCACACTCAATTGGCAATATAAGGTAATCCGTTTATGGAAAATGAATGCCCAAGAGCTAATTGACGTGGGTAAACCGGCTTTGCTAGGCTTAATTGGACAAACCCAGATAACGG
>JBDLJY010000627.1:0-2637 GCA_039714115.1 Pseudomonadota bacterium
AATCCCTGTGCTAGGTTGTGGTTCAATGCCATTAAGAAAAGAACGAACGTCTTTGGGCTTAACTTAATGGCATTGGTCTTCTGAGTGCAAAGGCAACAGGCGCATAACCAAACATCATCGGCGCGGAACATCCCATCAGTAGATTCACGCACCAGTTTGATACGAAAAGTTTTTTCGACTCCCTTTGCTGAAAATTCATCTGCCCCTTTCATTCCCAAACCACGCAGGATGTCATGTTATACTTTAGTCTTTAGACTTGTCCCTACAACGGATTGGCGAAAATAACGGATTAGCTCTAAAGCAGCCAAGGATTTAATCCGTTGTTTTCGCTAATCCGTTGTACTAAACCAAACAGATAGGTGGTAAGTATTATTTTTATTCAAAAAATTGGGTAAAAGTGTCTACTTCTTCACGAGGGGTTCGATAGCTATTCACCCTCGCCTCTGTGTCTTCATAGCCTAAAGCCATACCGCATATTAAAATAGATTCATCTGGATAAGCTAAGATTTCTTTGACAATCTTTGGATATTCAGCCAAAGCCGCTTGAGGACATACCGCCAATCCTTCTTCGACGGCGGCTAACATGAGCGATTGTAAAAACATCCCATAATCAAGAAAAGAGCCTGTCGTCATAGTGGGAACCATGAAGAAAAACAACATGACGGGTGCATCAAAAGCCCTATAATTAGCCGCCCATTGGTTTATCTGTTTTTCTTTATCTTGTCGGGTTATTTCGAGTGTTGTGTAAAGCTGAAGCCCGCAAGCTTTACGTCGCCCTTTGTAAGGTTCTTTCCATTCTTGAGGGTAATATTGATAATCCATTTTTCCCTTGATGCTGCTTCTAAAAGCATTTTCAAGAGATTCTGCTATTTGGCGTTTTTTGTTGCCAGTCACTACGGCAACTTGCCAGGGTTGAATGTTTACTCCAGAAGGGGCAAATCTAGCCACATTCAAAATGCGCTGAATTTTTTCAACACTCACTGCTTTGTCAAGAAAAGCACGAGTGGATTTACGCATTCTTAGTGCGTCTGCAACTTTCATAATTGATACCTATTCTTTAGCGGCAGGCGATAAATCGCCGACTACGAGCATATAAATTTATTTTTCTGGTTTGAACGCGCCGGCGTGAACTATCCATTAATCGCTCCGGCATTTTAAAAGCTATTTGAGGATCAGCTTTATTAACATTATTTTTAATTCGTTTATTTATCAATTAGTTGTACTAATATCAACTATTTACTAATAGGCTTAAATTTAGCTTTATAAGTCAGTAAGCTGTAAATACATATTATTTAAATAAGGTTATTTTATTGAAAAAATAGGAACAAAAGGAGGCATCAAATGAATTTAGAGGTAATTGGAAAGAACTTAAAAAGGCATATGAGAATGAAGAAAATGAAACGTAATGAACTAGCTGAGGCAACAGGGCTTGATAGAGCAACTATTAGCCGATATACGGCGGGGACGCGGGAAATGAGTATAAGACGCTCAAAATCGCAGACGTGTTGGGAATAAGTCTTGACGAACTTGTACGAATATAATCAATGCAAGCGTCTCTAATGCCTCAACCGTTGTAAATCCAAGATTAAACATCATCATCATTCATAAATAGGCGATAAATCGCCTACTACGAACTTACCATTCTCCTTATCAATATTCTAGAACTATGGCTATCACACAACCCGTCATTGGTGGTTTAACACCATTCACTACCATAGATTTTCCCAAACACTTAGCCGCAGTTATCTTTTGCCAAGGCTGCCCCTGGCGCTGCGGCTATTGTCAGAATACCCATCTTTTAGACTTTCGTGTTAAGGCTGCACTGTCATGGGACGAAGTAGATGCCTTTTTGCAACGCCGTCAAGGATTACTTGATGCCGTCGTTTTTAGCGGCGGAGAGCCGACTTTACAAAAAGGACTCTTAGAGGCGGTGCAGCGCGTCCGCAGCATGGGATTCAAAATAGGACTCCATACGGCGGGTATCAGTACAAAGCGTTTCGCTAAATTATTGCCCTATCTGGATTGGGTGGGTTTTGACATTAAAGCACCCTTTGAGTCTTATGCCACAATTACGGGCGTACCCAACAGCGGCAAACAAGCTTTAGAAAGTGCCAAATTATTATTACAATCGGACGTTGCTTCTGAATTTCGCACTACGGTACATCCACAATTGTTAAATGAGAGTGACTTGTTGGAACTCGCCACTTTATTAGCTGAGTTGGGAGTGCAACGCTATGTTTTGCAAGACTGTCGCACGAGGCACTGCTTAGATAGTTCATTACAGCTGTTATCATATAACGAAGTTCTCAGTAATGAGAGGCTGATCCAAGCCATTCGAGAGTTGATACCTCAAACTCTTTTGCGTCCAAGATAAATCTTGGACTCCTTTTATTTGGAGTCCAAAATTTATTGCCCAATCACTTCTCGCAATGTTTGTGCCGTATTTTGCCTCATACAGCGTGTTGGTTAACTGCTATCTAATTTGTGATCATAGAAATCACGGTTTAGTTCACGATTCATCCAAGCTGGTTGCCACCTTCCATGCGGAAGGTAACAGAGCCGTCTTGTCCCCGTGCGTGAATTCCCGGTTAGCCATATTTACATCAAACTTTGCTCTAACAGGCTAGCTTCGAGATC
>JBDLJY010000628.1:0-2632 GCA_039714115.1 Pseudomonadota bacterium
ATGTTTTGGATACCTGGCAGGTCTGAATTTTAGGGGTTTATCATACTGGCATTGAGCCCTATTGTGGTTAGAGCGTTATAGATATTGATCGAAACCATCGAACTGAATCCCAGGAGTTTAATATTATGTCCATTGAGCGTGGGAACGATAAAAAAAATCATATTTTTTTAAAAAATATGATTTTTAACCACGCCTTGATGATGTAGGAAAATCTTGTCCCCTGAAATTTATGCTGGATGGGGTTTGCAACCCAATGCCATATCGTGGCGGACAACTAATTGATTTTTATCAGTTGTTTCGGGAAATCCGCTCAGCGTAATGAACGAAACCGCTAAATCCCTTAAAGCCTTAAAACGTTGCGGAGGGGATTGCAAACGCTTTGTGATTTGATTTGTTGAAAAAATTGAATTATCATTCATTTTTGATTAAAGATAAAATGAATGATAACCGTTATGTACTATACCGTATTCACTGAAGAGCAAAGCCGGGAATTGATTGATGCATCACAGATTTATACTGCTTATAGAGATGCCATTGAGCAATCCGCTAACTATTTTGGCTCCATGATTTGGAAAAAGGTAAACGGTTGTGAATACCTTTACCGCTTATTAGATCGCAGAGGTAACGCCAAAAGTTTAGGTCCCCGTTGTGCCAAAACTGAAGCCCAATATACCGCTTTCATGATTGGCAAACAAGAGAGTAAACAGCGCGTTAAGAGTCTCAAAGCGGAGTTAGATAACCGTGCTAGATATTGTAAAGCAGCTAGGATCAATCGTGTACCGGTGATTGTGGCAAATATCGCACGCCGGCTTGATAAAAACGACTTATTAGGCAAACATATTACTATTATAGGTACAAACGCCATCTACGGTTACGAATCAATGGCAGCGGTTCGCATGAATAGTGCATTAACAGCTACTAGAGATGTCGATATACTCTGGGATGCCAGAGGAAGACTTAAACTGGTTGGAGATGATGATATAGATGGCTTGCTGCCACTGCTACAAAAAGTTGACAACAGTTTTAAACGCAGCGCACAGACATACCGAGCCGTCAATAAACAGGGGTTCATGGTTGACTTGATCAAGCCAATGCCAAAATCTATCATGCAGACTGAACCACAGCAAATCGGTAAAGAAAATGATTTAGTTGCCGCTGAGATTAACAGCATGAAATGGTTAGTTGCTTCTCCAAAAGTTAGCAGCGTCGCCATTGATAGCAAAGGTTATCCATTTAGAGATAGGTACACTGCAATCTGCCGTTTTTCCTGATGCCCAATTATTGAAAGACTACCCAGCTACTAAAGCCATTCTACGTGTTCCTCGACATACAATTCAAATGAAAGGTGAGCTTTCAGAGGCATTTGTCAAAGCAGTCAAACAAGCTATAAAAAAGAGATTATCTAGGGATGAATACCCTGAAGATGAGATTGATGATATCATTATGACGACAGTCGAAAAGGGCTTAGATGATAATACCAGTCAACTGAGTCCAGCCTTAAAGGTTTTTGACGAAAATGCGTATGGCAGAATACGGAGAACTTATGCCTGTAGTGTCTTAGAAAAAATGGTACCGGCACTTGATAATAATTCACCGGCTATTCCCTATATTCGTCGAGTAAGCGACTTTAACGAGCTTGTCCAAGGCACATTAGGGGTGTCGGCTAAGGATTTGGTACTTGAATTCCCTAATTCAGATGGGAAAGGCACGATGAATTTCGATCTGATGAACGAATTTTCCCGTGCTGATGCTTTAAATAAATTGCCTTTTTGGTTTAAATTCGATGAATTGCTTTTTGAACAGACGAAGACAGAGAACATCACAACCACTTTGGGTCAACATTTCAAAATGAATGGTAAAGTGATGACTGAAGGGTTTAATTCTGTGTTTGAATTTCGTGTCAATGAACTCACCACGATGGCAAATCTGCTTAAAGAAGCTAAAGGGCAAGGGTTCCCTAATGAATTTGATATTCGCAAGGCTTTACGGATTGCTGTTCTTTATTATGTGGTTTTTTATAACGTTCCTAGCGAGTCTAAAGATCAATGCCATTAAGTTAAGACAAACCTGACAGGTGTCAAAAACCTGTCAGGTTAATTTTTTATTTAGTTTACAACGTCATGGGTTTTGGATACATGTCAGCCTGATTATGGATCTTAACTTAATGGCATTGAGTCTAAAGATGCCCTAGCAAATTACAATGAATTCCGTGAAAAATTAGCCCGCTTAGTCGCCGATAAGGCTAGTTTGGAAGTCATTTTAAGGCGTATAGCAAAAGGGCTTAGTGATAATGCGATCATTCGTAACAATCTTGCTGTTAGAAAAGCTTTTAAAGACTTATTACAAAGCCGTAAGCCAGAGAACTTTCCACCTAAACAAAAACTCTACCTCACCATCTCTAAGGATATCCTCAGCAATACTGCTGGCATGATGGCTGGAAAACCGATTGTGCCACAAGACTATGATACGAGTTACCTAAAATTTATGAAGGTAACGCGCTTTTCTAATGCTGATCCTAGCGCACTTCTCAAAGAAGAAATCAGCTTTACCGAGTCATTGCGTTATCTCACGCTTCCGGTAAACAATCAACCACGAATAAGAGAGATGAAGCGGGATATTGATCGCAAAGTGC
>JBDLJY010000629.1:0-2579 GCA_039714115.1 Pseudomonadota bacterium
CCTTTAATGATTATTCGTTGTAATCGTTTTCAGGAGTCCAAGATTTATCTTGGACATCTTTTAGAGTCTCATTAATCAGTTGTTCACCAGACAGACAATAACAATGACGAAAATCTGACAGTTACTCTTAAAATCTTGTTTTTATTAGATTCTAAAATTTTACCCCCAATTTCTAAATCGGCTTCATTTTGACTCTTATTATATTAATATTAAACTCCGTGTCTCGCCCAAAATAAATTTTGGACTCCTATCGCTATACTTAATGCCATTAAGTTACTCTCCATATTACAAACTTGGCTAAAAAAGATATGGAGCGACATATAGCGCAATTGCCCCAACGTGATTTTACCGAAGGCGCGGAGCATTTTGATGATTATGTTGAGGCGGTGCATTGGGCGCATTTAATATCACTAAAGAGGCTATTAATTGTCACCATAATTATGTAGCGATAGAAGAGCATTTTGGCGAGCAAGTTTTTCTGACTCGTAAAGGTGCTATTAGTGCTTATGATGGGGAACTGGGGATTATCCCGGGGAGTATGGGTGCTAAGCAAGCTCCGGGTGCGTTCTACGCACCATCTTTTCGAGGCAAAAGTTTTTGCGGCAGCAAAAACTTTTGCCTCGAAACCATGAACTACACCTTTACCTCGGTGCGTGGGACGCACCCTACACTTGCTCGGAGACAAATACCCAGTATATTATTGTAAACTAAAGGGAAAATTAACCAGCGGGGTATCAGTGCCGTCGCTTTGTTACCACGATATGACATTGATCTTAATCATCGGTGACAACTTCACCAAAATCAACTACTTCAAATAATAATCGGTTGTCGATAGGAGTAAATGCAAAGTCGGCCCATAGTTGTAATAGCCCGGCTGGTGAATTGTAGTTAATGCGGGGGAGGTGGAAGCTTAAGTCAGCTTCTAGCGGGATTGGTTCACAATCAGAAGCCGTTATTCCGCAGGAAGCAGGGTTATCAATACAAGCTTGTCTGCCATCTTCGTATCCTTGGGCGTATTCTCCCTTACCCTCGTCATTAGGGCTGTCTGTATATACTAATATATAAAGATTACGATTGTACCAAGACCCTAAATCAAACGTATGGTTGTCAATATTGGCATGAGAAAGGTAACCATCATGAGGGGTTTGACCAGGCCGCTTAGAAATAGAATAAAAGTATTGTCTGCTGCTACTATACCAGCGGTTGCCATTGTAGGTTAACATTGAGCCTGGGCCAAATGCCTGTTCAAATAACTCAACATCATTAGTAGAGCTGTAGTAAGCAACAATATCATTCCAATCCGCAATTCTATAGTCTGATCCAAATTCAGATTGAACAATCTGTGCTAGATTTTCATTTTCTGAATGTTTGTCAGATGTGATGGCGAAATTTCCAATTCCAATGGCGTGGCATTCTGTGGCTGTAAATGTCCACAAAAAAAATACGAGTACAACGCTTTTTTTGATCATTATGATTCCCCTTAAGGTGATTCACACGTACAAGCCCCGTTTTTAGTAGCTTTTATCTCGTTCCCACGCTCAGCGCACTTTCTTATACACAAGCCTCAATGGTAGTTGTAACTGATTTATTTTATTAGCATAACTTATAAATTGCTAATATCTGTAAAATAAAGTAACTTATGTATAAGTGAGTGCGCTGAGCGTGGGAACGATAAAAAAAATCCAAAGTCTCAGTCCCATCCGCTCCTGTTTCCACCAAAACTCAGCTCAAAACTGGCTGAGAATTAACCACAAAATCAACCCCAATCCGCTGATTTTCCGCATCAAAACTAACCGCTTGTCCATCATAAGTCGCCAACCGATTAGCCGCAGAATACGTCATCTCCACCGGCTCGGCAAAAAAGAACTCCGGTTCAAGTGTCGTCACTTGGCTCGGTTTTTTAGTCGTTTTAAAAATCAGGGCTAAAATGGAATAGAATAATGTATTAAAAATCAGGCTTGGCGTGTTTTTGAAAGGATTTGTAAAATGAAGATCAAATCGATGATCCAGCGTCGGGATCATATGTGAGCTATCCTTTTTAAAAAACCTAAAAGTTGGCGTGGTGGGCAACAAAAACACCTTGCCCACCCTACCTGGCTTTTTGAGGTTAAAAAATGAACCTGACAGTTTTTTGACACCTATCCTTTTTCAGTTGAGATAGTTTTTGTGAAGGCGGCTGTATTGGCAACGCCATTAAGTTAATAATAACTTATTGATTTTATTAACTAAAAATAAAATATTTGCCTGCCTTTCTTTCTTTAGACGTAGCTTTAAAAAAAATGTGAGGGTTAATTTTTTCTATGCATGAAAAAAATTTTCACCCGCCGTAATCCAAGCATCAATGCCATATCGTGCTGGAAAACCGTAGGGCTGAGCACAAAGCGCAATCCACCAGATGCCCCTAAAAATGACGGATTACCTTCTTTAGACGTAGCTTTAGAAAAAATGTGATGGTTAATTTTTTATATGCTTGACAAAATTTGTTTTATCGCTGGCTCCGCTAAGAGTGTATGTTAGCTCAGCGGTGCGAGGACGTTCCATGCCCTAGCTCGCGTCGGGTACGTCCTTTGTTTTAATCA
>JBDLJY010000630.1:0-2570 GCA_039714115.1 Pseudomonadota bacterium
CCTTGGGCTAATTGAGGGCGAAAATCGTTACTGAGTTTGACTAAATGTGTTAGTGCTGTTTCATCTGCGCCCCCTGCATAAGTCGCAGCAAGTCCAATACCACTCCATAAATCAGCTTGTCTTTCTGGGGGAAAGCTATTAATGGTGTGTGCAATGGTTTCAACATCCGCGCCCTTTACAAACCATAAACAGCGTCCCAATCCTTGATCAAAAACGCGCCGTGCATATCCAGAGAGGCGGCGTGGTACTATGCCTTGCGTGATGGTTTTTTGCCAGTGAAAATAGCCTTCATGAAAGCCGTAACCATCCACCGCCAGCCATCCCAACAAGGGATCTAGGCCTGCCAGTCCTTTCTTGACATTGCGGTGCAGTCGCGCCCAAGCCCATCCGGCGCCAACGTGAACCATATATGTATGATGTGCTCCGGCACCTTGTACAAATCGTTTAAATCGACTTCGATTAAAGGGCGATAGAAAATCAAGTATTGTCATTGCCATCGCGGCGCCCTCATAGGCAAAGCCTCGCATTTCATTTGGTGGCGTGTCGAGTTGTTTGCACAAGGATTCAAGGTTGTCATCCAATAAGGCGGCATGATAACCGTAAACAAAAGTTTCTCCGATTCTTTCCAATTGTTGACGAACTTCGTCAGACACGGCTTGAAAACCGCGCTTGGAAAAAGTTGTCTCGTCGGGGGAGATACCGAAAAGCAGTTTGCGAAAATAGTAAGGGTTCATAATTTTCTCTGGATCATAATTTTCTCTGGATATACTATAATTAGTAACGGCTGCGATTAATAAGTGGGATTCCGTTGTTTCGGGAATGGAGCGGAGCGGATTTCCCGAAACAACTGATAAGGATCGAAAATTTCATCAGCAAACAATATAATTTTATTACAGCGAATTTTAAACCCTCCAAGTATTTGTGGCTTGTTCTGAAAGCCATGCTTGATAGTCATTTAAGTTTTGCATATTCCATTCATCATATTCCGCAACTTTTTGAGCCAAAAGAAAAGGGGTTTGTAAATAAAAGGTTTTTTTTGAGCCAAAGTTAGTTCGTTTTAGTTCATCTTTCTCAAGCAAAATCACATTACCTAGTCGATCTTGTATATCATTTATACCTTCTCCAAAATATTCACACCAATTTTGTTCAGGATGATATGGACAAATATGTTCTAAAATAGTTTTAGTATAATCTGATTGATTACCTAAAAAACTTTCTATTTCAGATAATAAAAATCTAATTTTCTTAGAATACTGGCGAGTTGGTATTTTATGAAATTCAAACGCATTAAAAAATTCTTCATTTGTTGGATACAATTTTCTAAATTCTTCTCCATTTTTAACATGGCTGGCTCTCACATAGTCTCTATTAAAAACTTTAATGGCTATTTGATTGTAGAGCTTTTCCTGTTCAGTCGGAGAGTGATGACAAATTACGTTGTATCGAACAGATAATACATAGATATACTTGACTAACTTAATAAATTCATCGCTAGAAAATTGCGTAAACGCAGCCATTAAAATGGTGAATGGTTGTTTAATATTAAAAATATTAAATCCTTCTAAATATTTTTTAATCTGACGATGATTTGCCCACAATTCATCATAAGGATTTAACAAAGCCGCATAAATTGGAGCATAGTCTGTTAAAGACTGTAAATAAGCATAAGCTTTTTTTGGTGTATCTGCCAATCGCCTTACTGATGCAAACAGTTCTTTTTTCCTGATTAATTTTTCTTGAATGTTATGATGAGAACGAACAAAGTCTGTAAAATGGCCTTCACCTAACTGAGTGATTATCCCTGACCATTCTTTATCCAAATCATCAATTTCTTCATCAAAGACTTCATCATTTCTAGTGACTATAGAAAAAATGTAATTTTTCAATAAATCAGGCGTAGATAATTGCACACCTCTAGCATTTAAGGTTTCAAACAGTTTATAAGCATTTAAATCATCTTGAACCACGATCTTGGTAAATACCATTCCAAATGTCAGCTTTTCAATAAACTCCGCAATTTCACTCCCACTATTTCCCATTTCTTTATCTGAAAAGAAACGAAAAGCATTTTGTAAGAGTTTATTGGTTATTGTTAATCCACGGCGAATTGGAATATCTAATTTTGAACAAATTAATTTATAATGACTATGGTTATTTCTATTTAAAGATAATTTGCTATCTACCCGGAGAGAAATCGGATTTTTAGCTCCAATAAATAGATCAGTCAATACCTTGAGACGTTCTTCATTTGCTTGTGCTTGTGTACCTTGTACGGATAATTTTTTAATATGTTTCATCGCGGCTAAGATAACCAAAGACAAGGTGACTAATCTTTGTTGACCATCTATCACTTCAAAATCGTGTTGCCCTTTTTTTTGTAAGACAATATAACCCATATAATGGTAATGTTCTTCTTCCAAGGTTTCAATATCAGCCCACAAATCCTCCCATTGTTCTCGCTCCCAAGCATAATCCCGTTGAAATCTTGGCACAGTATATTTAACACCATTACTCATGAGTTCTTGAAATGTCTGGTTTGTTGGCTCCATTAACATAAAATTATTCATAAT
>JBDLJY010000631.1:0-2554 GCA_039714115.1 Pseudomonadota bacterium
GAATGGCTTATACTCAACTTGATGAATATCATGGTATCCATATCGGTGCCGCACGAGACAAAGAATTTGCCGCTGAAACCGCCGGAGATGATGGCAAATACTAATGGATACTCACGCCCGATCAACACTTATTACATAAAAAGCTGCAAATTAAATTCGATGCTCCAAGCAAAGGGCTCGAACTGGTTAAATACAATTTGAAGCACCTAGCGCGTGTTCGTGAAATCAAAGCTCTCCAGAGCCGCTATCGCGGTGCCACTTTACCTGTGACTGTGCAAGCGGATATTCTCACACCTTGTCCGACTGGGGGAGATTGTATGCAAGTGCATGACTTGGGTTTGTATGACAAAAAGGGCACTTCTCGTTTGCAGGAAATTGGGAAACATCCTTTGAATGAAGTCCTGATGGCAGCATCTACGCGATTTATCCTGATCCCGAAGAACGGATGGAATATGCGCGTGTCAAGGCGGGAGAAAAGCGGGAATTGATTGATGATGTCGTGTTGATTCTGAAAAACGTCGGAGAACAAACTATCAAATTGATCGCGACGACTCGCCCAATGGATGTGTCGTTGCTACAAAAGGAGGGTTTTAAAGGACGCACTGAGGCTGATTTTAATCCTTTGGAACGCTTATTGGTGAATGCCGCGCATGGGGCGAGGGCAGTATTATTACGGATGTCCAATGATGAGTGGTTTACCGGGCAGGTGACGTTTGAGGTTAAGTAAGCGATAAATCGCCTACACCTCTGCGGATCAAATTGATAAACCGCAGAGGTGTAGGCGATCTAACTTTAAAAGTGACTTACTTTGTCGCCCATTCATCGATCTCTATTGACGTATCATCCCGCAGCCCATGTGCAGCATTAAAACCAAAGAGGGTGCTAAATCTTTGCCGAAAAATGCTGTGCTGATCAGCTACCTTGTTAATGAAAATCATGTGTTAGCATTTACTTTACAAGCCAACGGAAAGCTCACCGCGCACGACTTAGGTTTGGAAGAATTGTCAGCCTTAAAACAGATTTTTAGAGACGCTCCTATTTATAAGCAAGAAGAGGCGACAGAATAAAAATTGCAAAGTCTTAATAAGCAAGGCATTTTAGAGAAATACCATTATTTAGTCTTTTCGGCACATGGCTATTTGAGCCAAGAGGTGCCCGCTCTGTCTGCGCTGGTGTTAGGGCAAGTCAATAATCCAAAAGGGATTGATGGCTATGTTATGACTTAATAGTATTATCCGCCTGTGAAACGGGCTTGGGTGAAGTCGTCGGTGGTGAAGGTGTGATGGGTTTGCCTTATGCCTTGTACGTCGCTGGTAATAAAAATACGTTGCTGACTTTATGGTCAATTTATGATAAAGTGACGGCAGAGTTTATGGCGAGTTTTTTTAGGAAATTGAAGGGGGGGGGGAGACTATAGTAATCCGAAGTATTGGGCGGCGTTTGTGTTGTATGGGGTTTAAGAGCGTGTTTGTTTAAAAGCCTATTTAAATGTCAAAGAAATCCGATTTATACCATAATGAAACAATATGACTACTGCTGAACTATTGAATTTATCAGAATGTAAGGGTTTTGAATGGGATGCTGGTAATTCTGATAAAAATTGGATTGCACACAAGGTATCTCGTTCAGAATGTGAACAAATTTTTTTCAATCATCCACTTTTAATTGTAGATGATGATAAACATTCACAATCAGAAGATAGATATTTTGCGCTAGGTAAAACAAATGCCAGACGAAAATTATTCGTCAGTTTTACTGTTCGTAATCATTTAATCCGTGTGATTTCAGCACGCGACATGACTAGGAATGAAAAGAGGAGATATAGTATTTTATGAAAACCAAATTACCCACTTTTGAAACTGAAGAGCAAGAACGTGAATTTTGGTCTTCACACGACTCGACAGAATACGTGGATTGGGATCGATCCCAACTGGTTTCTATGCCTAATTTGAAACCGTCAGTTCAAACCATCTCGGTTCAATTGCCCGAATCAATACTTGATGGGTTGAAAACTTTAGCTAATAAATGGGATGTCTCTTATCAATCGTTGTTGAAAATTTTTTTGGCAGAACGCATAGAAAGAGAGCTTGGTTTACAATAAAATTGTTGGGGCAACAAATATCTAAAGCTGATCATGGTACTCTGGCTAAGTACCTAGTACAGGAAGGCGGAAATCCCCATACCGCCATGAGCTAAAGATCATGGCTAAAAGCTCAAGGGGCGCATTCTCAGTCGCCGCAGGGTTGATTGTCGGAGTCCAATCTTGGACGCCCAAACTGAAGTTTGGACTCCGGAGTCCAAAATGCGGGCAGCCTTGATAGAGCATCCCACCCAAAGTGGATTGGAGGCTTTGTTTGAAATGGGAGAAGAATCTGAAGGTACACAAAGAATGATTGACTTAATAGCCGCTTTGATAAGCTTGCTTAACTCAAAAAAAGTGTTGCTAATAGATGAATTAGAGCGAAGTTTACATCCCCGTTTAACCAAAAACTTGCTAGAATTATTTTTGACTCATTCCAAAGAGAGCCAATTGATAGTCACCACCCATGAATCA
>JBDLJY010000632.1:0-2539 GCA_039714115.1 Pseudomonadota bacterium
GTTGATTGACGATGATGGATTAACGCCACAAGAACGCATGGCGATTATAGACGAGCGGGATTACAATAATATGCGGCACAAGGAGTGGGAAGATGGATTGCAAATCGGACGAATAGCTGAAAAGCAAAAAATTGCCCACAATTTGTTAGCAAAAGGACTTGACCATGCTTTCATTGCTGAAACCACAGGCTTATCTATTGCTGAGATAGAATCCTTAACTTAACCAAAAACGACAGGGATTGTTAAGTTAAGACAAACCTACGAGATTACCCAAACATCTCAAGTTAATTTTTATTAAACAGCAATTTTGGATTGACTTGGAAGGGCGACCTGAGTCCTCAGTAGGCTTCGAGGCAAAAGTTTTGTGGGTACTTATTCACAAAACTTTTGCCTCGAATGGATAAGGGGCTGATCTGATACTCCCCAGTTCAAGCTCTGCTTTTTTAAGCTGAACTTAATGGCATTGATCTTGAAGATGGAATCTGGTAAATTCTTTAACTATGATGAAAACATCAAATAACCCAAAAATAACCTTGTATTGTTTACCCTTTGCCGGTGGTCACACCTTATCGTACCAGAATTTTCAAGCGAATGTGGCTGAAAATATTCTTATTAAGCCGCTGGAATTACCGGGCCGTGGCAAAAGAATAAGGGAACCCTTATTGACCAACTTAGAAGCCATGGCGGACGATGTTTTTCAGCAAGTCATTAGTGATTTCAATGGCCAACTTTATGCGATTTTTGGTCATAGCATGGGAGCGACTTTAGGCTATCTGTTGACTAAGCGTCTTCTAAACGCAGGAAAACCGGCACCGTTGCATTTATTTGTCAGCGGACGAAAAGCCCCCTCAGTGGTCGATGATGCTCCCCCTAAATATCAACTCCCCAAACAAGAGTTTATCAATCAGCTCAATGAACTAGGAGGCTTACCGCCGGAACTCTTAGAAGACACAGAAGTGATGGATTTTTTGGAACCGATTTTACGTGCGGATTTTCAGGCGATTGAGACCTATATTTATCAACCAACCTCACCTTTTGATATTCCCATAAGCATTTTACATGGTTTGGCAGATAAAGAGGTTGCCTATCAGGATTTGTTACCGTGGCAACAAGAAAGCCGTCAACCCATTGCGATTAAAACCTTTTCCGGGGGACACTTTTTTATTTTTGAACACTTGTTTCAATTGGGGCAGTTATTTTCTCGTACCTTGACTTGCTGAAAAAAAAGCCCCAAGGCTCAACTGCCCTGGGGCTTTTAAATTTATCCTTTGCTACAAAAATAAAGTTAAAATACCGCTAAAACCATACAATCGCTGATAGTATATTTCACCATTAGCAAAAAAGCCAACCAGCGGAAAATCACCTAAAACCTGTTGAATCGTCTTAAGTTCTTCTGAATTTTTACCAAATAGATTTTGTCCGCGCCCCATACAAGAATAGTACACCCCTCCTTTAGGTTGCTTACCTTTTAAGCGTTTTTTGAGGATGTTGAGCATTTTGACTAAATCTTTCTGTGCTATTTCGGGATCGCGGCGAGTAAACATAATAGGCATACCCGGATTGACCAAATCACCTATCGCCAGATATTTGTGCTTCGGATCAATGCCAATCAAGTTTCTAACCAAATAATCGCCAGTATCTGAACCGACAATCGGTAAAGCGGCAAAGATTAAGCCCGCGACTTGGTCGATATCGTTTGCTAACTCTTCCCCGATGTCCTCTTTAAATACATCAAGGGCTGGACGACCATCAATACGGATAACGATATTCTTACTAGATTCAGTGACTTGATGACGTGGGCCCAGTGGTGAACATCCCTGACTCAAGCGAGTCGCAACGCCAACCGCACTAGAAAATAGTACGCCCGATAATCCACCCTCAACGACACTATCGGCAATTTGCAAATGTTGGCGACGCGAACCTGTCAATCCTCCGATCAAAAATCCATCACCTAAGCGTTCACTCATTTGATATACGAGCTTAGCTATGTAGTGATTGCGCGGATCTCCGTGGACAATAGCGAACATAGCTTGTTTATTATCACACCATGATTGATGAGTACGGGAAAATTCATCAAAATTATCGGTGATAGCTCTAAAAATCGAAAAGGATTCTTCTGGAAAGTGCCCTAACATGACCGCAATGGCGGGGACATCAAAATATTCTTTGGCGAGACTACAAATGCCGATGCCAACGCTACCCACCCAATGTGGCACGTTGGTTTGTTGTTTAAAATAATCAAGAATATCGGGGATATCATCGGCTAACAAATCGGTTATGTATAAAAATCCAATATTAGCAGGGCTAGTCGTACCTATTTGATTTAAACAGGATTGTGCAGCATTCTGCCAGTTTGCCGCACGCGCATGGCCGAATTTAAAAGTATCCATAATTTTTCTTTTTTAAGGTCGTCTAAAACCAGACCTGGCAGGCTGATCATAACAAAACCTGCCAGGTCAAAGTCAAAACCAGGTCTAAATTTGAAGTAAGACCGGTTAAAAACAAAACCTGCCAGGTCAAAGTCAAAACCAAGTCTAAA
>JBDLJY010000633.1:0-2529 GCA_039714115.1 Pseudomonadota bacterium
GTATCACGTCACCTCCGTACTTAAACAATTTCGATTTTGCGGAGATGACAAGGTTACATTTATATTTGCTTGGATGGGCAGATTCTTGGAAACATATCATTCAACGGGTGCGAAACTTGGTGAATATCATATTATCGCCTATAAAAATTAAGGAATAAGATAGCAGCAGAAGACATCCAAAATCGAATTAAAAAAATATTTGAAGGCTAGAGAATGACAAGTTTGGACTCCAACAAAATATCTTGGAGTCCAAAAATAACGCGGTATAGAAGACAGTTTTCGTCCCGAGCACTAGCGACAATGCCAGTATGATAAACAGCAAATGAGTGATTTTTAACTGATTGTCATAACAGATTCTGGATTGTTTTTAACATAGATGCTCCAAGCTTTTGCCTCGGAAGATGCACAACAACCTTAATGTGATTTTTGTAGGCTACCTACGATTTGGGGAAATAGCAAACGTTTGGCAAATCTGAAAAATGATCATCAGAAGTGATAAGATCGACTTTTTATAATTGAGCCGTTGCGTAAATCAGAGCATCCGCTACTGACAGTCGATATTGAGTAGCCAGTTTTGCTGCTAATAGAGCTAAATCTGTATCTAGCATAATAACTTTACCCAGTTTAGTCAGCTCAATGAGAGCTTGTGCAACATCGATGTCCCGTTCTCGACAAACCCATTTATATAGTTCGTATTGTACTATAGTTGGTACAATAATATTGGACAGTTGTTGAAAATAGGGGCTAAATTGATCAGCCAAAACGTCATCCATAAACCACTCTATCCAACCACAAGTGTCTATTAAATAATACTTATTATTCATGGTCGATCTCTATAGTTTTCTGGATTTGCGCCTTTGAGTAAACCACGAAAAGCTTGGATATCGTTTTTTGGTATCAAACGGATAGTCTTATTTTCAGCAATACAAATAAATTGTTGGCCCGCTTGTAAATGTAACTTCCCTCGGATATTATCAGGAATAACCACCTGAAAAGTTTCAGAAAGAGTTATGCTTTCCATTATTGAACTCCGTAACGTTTGTTTTATTCGTGTTGTTGTGCTCACCAGCGATGGCATTGAAACTCAAGCAAGCGTAGGGTGCGTCCTACTTAATGGCAATGTGGCATTAGCTTGAACACACAGTACAGACTTTTTTAGCTTATTGCAAGTGTTTTTTTTCAGCCTGTGTAGGGACGTATCACCTCAAAAACACACAAGGCTCGATTTTATTCTAAGATTTTGCCCGGAGGCAGTGAATATCCAGCCTTCGTTCCCGACTCATAAGCTGCGGCAATACGGCGAATTAGGTGAAAGTGTCAGCACAGCACAAAAGAGGATATAAAGCGCACCTTCGCTCGCATCAGAATAATTCCTTGTAATGTGGGAATGCCTGCACGCGGAGCGTCAATGCCATTAAGTTAATGATAACTGATTTATTTTATTGAAATATTATTTAGCGTCTATGTCAAAAAAATCAGATTTTTTTAAAAAATCTGATTTTTAACTGAGCGTCTTTTTTTTATTTTAAAATCAATTAGTTCTCCTTAACTTAATAGCATTGAGCAATCCGGTGCGAAAATCCTCTAGCAGACATGCGTCATTGTATGCTAAAGATAAAATGTTTTCTGCTATCTAGTGGAGTCATTGTCAATTGGTCAAGATCAAGTTCCTCAATGGTATGATGGCTCGGAGGATGGGCAATGGCTCCGAAGGCTTTTCATTAATGGCGATTTTGTGGTTGCTCCTATCGATTTGACTGTCCAAGCTTTGACGAGTTCTACAAGTTTGTCTGTGGAGCAAAGTCTGTCACTTTCGGCTAAAGTCAATCAAGACAAGGTTAAGCGGGTGTGGGCAGTCATAAAATCGCCTAAAGTACAGCTTGTTATGGATAGTTATGGTACGCCTATTTTAGCCTTTCCTCATTTGAACCTTTTTAGTACTGAACAAGATAGGGTTTGGGGAACGGTTTGGGATGATGCTGTGTATAACGGTGTTTATGAAATCTAGCGATCCTGTTAGGGTTGAAGTGAGTGGTGGCGTTGATTCGCCTGAGATGAGTTCGGTAGAGATCAAGCTGGCAAAAGATCGCTATCAAAGGGGCTCGCATTTTGAGGCGCAACTGACGGAGGAGTTGGCTTGGGGTATGATTTATATGCGGCGGTTTTGTTGCCGGATGGAAACTTTTTTGCTCTGAGAAAGACGAATCAATTGGCGGGGGTTAATGAGGCGAAAAGGTGGGTTGGTGATAGGACTTTTCATACGCCGGTGACGCTTTTTGATTTGACATTGCCGGAGAGTTTGCCTACGGGGCAATATTGCATTTATGGGATTTTGTCTCCGGAAAATGAGTTGGTTTTGGAGACGTTGGATTTGTGGGTGTGGAGGGTGCGGTGTTTTGAGGTTTTTTAAAATGAAGGGATTGGTATCTTGGAGTCCAAAATTTATTTTGGACGAATTGCGCCTGAGTGTGATAAGTCCAAAAGAAATTTTTCAGTCCGTCAATTCCTGTACTTATGTTTTGAGCTAAT
>JBDLJY010000634.1:0-2528 GCA_039714115.1 Pseudomonadota bacterium
ATTTCGTCAATCCCTGTACTAGTCTAACTGTGGCTAGGCATCTAGGAGTCCAAGATTTATCTTGGCTGGCTCCTAGAAATCCTATTTTTTCAAAAAATCGGATTTCTTTATAGCCCTAGCCAAGATAAATCTTGGACTCCTTAATCGCCAATATCAATGGCTGGCTCCTAGAAATCCTATTTTTTCAAAAAATCGGATTTCTTCATAGCCCTAGCCAAGATAAATCTTGGACTCCTTAATCGCCAATATCAACGGAGCGGAGCACAGTCGTTCTAACTTCAGGGTAATTTGCGACTAAAGAAATCCGATTTTTTCAAAAAATCTGATTTCCTTATCAACTGGCAAGGATAAATCTCAACATTAGCTTATATCATAATTAAAAGAACTAATGACAAATAACACCCTTGAAATTCGATAGCATCAAACCAATCTAATAACCAGCCGTAATTATATGATGCCAAAAGTATTAAAAAACATATAACATTCAAACAATTAGGACAAAATTTACGGCTTTTGTCTGTATCAGTAATAATTAGCATCCTTTTATTGGAGATGCTGATCCGCATATTTTTACCTGCGTACAACCCTTATGGAATTGTTCAGTTTCACTTTAATGCGGACGGAGTGCCGCTAGCAACGCCTGGTTTTCAAGGTAGGCAAATTAGAAAAACCGGTGATTTTAATGTTGCCGTGAGTATTAACCGTTATGGGTTTCGGGATATAAAAGATTTAGCAAAGTCCACTAACGATGACCTTTTTGTGGTTGGTGATTCGTTCAGTTTTGGGTTTGGCGTAGAAGAGTCGGAACGTTATTCAGACTTCCTCCAGCACTTGCTAGGTGCCAGCGTTTACAATATCAGTATTCCCACGGATTTTAACGGTTATGATACGTTGTTGGATTATGCCAAGCAAAATGGTGCCAAAATTCGTCGGCTTGTCATTGGCGTGTGCATGGAAAACGATTTAGGATATTATCAAACTTTGGAACTGGCGAGCGAAAGGCAAACAATCAAGGCGTGGGTATCAGGACATTTGGCAATCTACCGAGCGTTGGCTAGCATCGTACATCAGAATGCGATGTTAAACCGAATAGGGCAGCGTATCGGACTCATTACGCCTTACGATGCCCCTGCAACCAATGTTTCATATTCTGAAGAAGTGATTAGCCGATCTGTCAATCGGTTAATTAATTTGGCTAAGGACTACGATTCAACTATTCTGATCATACCTTCACGAGGATTGTGGACAGGTAATAGTCAGGAAAATATCGCAAAAACGCATGAAAAGTTCGTAGCGCTGCTGAAGAAAGCTGGACAGCGCGTAGTGGATATGGCGCCAATATTGGAGTCAGGGGGAGAGCCGTTGAGTTATTACTACCCGCGAGATGGTCATTGGAAAAAGGAGGCTCACACTTTGGCGGCGGAATATTTGGTAAATAAATTGGCGAGATAGCGAAAACATGAGAGATAATAGCGATAAATCTTGGGAAAATTTCGGCCAAAAGGAGCCCTATTTTGGTGTGTGGTCAGATGATAAATTCAAACAAGAGAATTTAACTGAGGACAAATTGAGTGAATTCTTCAAAAGTGGTGACCAACACGTCCAGAATATATTGAGTTCGACCAAAAAATATTTTGGTGATGACGCTTTTGAGCAAAAATCTTTGTTGGACTTTGGTTGTGGAGTAGGACGATTAATCATACCATTTTCACGAAAATTCAAAAAGGTTGTGGGTGTTGACATCTCTTCTGGCATGATAGAAGAGGCAAAGAAAAACATTGCTAATCAGAATATTTCCAATGCCCACTTTACAAACAAAGTATCATAAAAATTTGACTTTGTGCATACGACAATAGTTCTACAGCACATACCTCCGAGCCGTGGAAATATCTTGATTGCCCAATTATTGGATTCGGTAAAACCGGGCGGAATTATTGCTATGGATGTCAACCTTGATTGTAAAGATTCGTTTTTTCGTAAATCGGTAAACTTTTTTAGAAGACACTTTGTTCCTTTTCAGTACGTTGTCAATGTTCTCAAAGGAAATCCGTGGAACCAGCCTTTTATGCAGATGAACGTTTATGATTTAAATACGATTATGTTGATGGTACTTGAAAAGGGTTTTAGCAAAATTTCCATAGAACCGTTTTATCAGGGTGGAAAACGGCAACATCCGGGGATATTTTTATTTGCTAAAAAAGATGAAGCTTAGTTGTACACAGCGGAGCCTATTCTCTTTGTTGGACAGGATGTGCAAGACAATGCCATTAAGTTAAGGAAAAACCATATTACAATTAGTTGTACTTACCACGCAATGTCATTAAGTTTGCGTGGCAAAGCTTAGGATATCCCCACCAACAACCGGCAAGAGAACAATATTAAATGAAATATTGCTTCACAGATCGCAAACGCGAATCATCAATATGGTTTTTAATTAATGCCATTGCAAAAGCACTTATAAAACGTGGAGACAAAGTCACCTATTGTTACTACCACCGCCGCATGTCAAAAAAACTCAAAGCCCCACG
>JBDLJY010000635.1:0-2482 GCA_039714115.1 Pseudomonadota bacterium
CAAACTCACCCCACCTTCAAACTCAATGCCATTAAGTTAAGACAAACCTGACAGGTGTCAAAAACCTGTCAGGTTAATTTTTTATTGAGTTTACAACGTCATGGGTTTTGGATACCTGGCAGGTCTGATTTGGGGGCTTAACTTAATGGCATTGATCTTCAAACTACCGAATTGCACATCATTCGCTTCTAAGGCGAGCCTAATACTTGTTACGGAGCAGGTTGCAAACCTGCTCCGGCAAAAAAATATTAAGGAGAATGGTAAGTTATGAACATTGAAACTGAGGCTTATTTGAAACAGGTAGAAAATTGGCCAAAAACCGGTAAACATATTTTAGCTAATTATGATGATGATACTATAATTGTCTATCAAGCCTATAGACTATCTATAGGTAATTTCGCCTTAAAAAACGGATATTTTGGTGGTTATTTTAAATATACCCGAATGAGTTGGATCAAGCCTAATTTTTTATGGATGATGTATCGCTCCGGTTGGGGAATAAAGGAAGATCAGGAAATTATTTTAGCGATTAGGTTAAGACGTGAGTTTTTTGATGAGTTATTAAGTTTGGCTGTACCTTCCAGCTATTCTAATAGAATGAAAGAGACGCAGGGCTCTTGGAAAGAGAAGATAAAAACGTCTTCGGTACGCTTACAATGGGATCCTGATCATAATCCAATAGGTAACAAAGTAGAAAGAAGAGCAATTCAATTGGGTTTGAGAGATAATGCTCTTGAATCTTATGGAAAAAAAGAGGCAATTGAAATCATAAATATGAGTGATTTTGTTGCCGAGCAAAGGGAAAATAAAAAAGATTTATCTTTGCTTATACCTAGAGAAAGGGTATATGTTCCTGAGAATATAGGAATTTGCCAAAAGTTAGGTTTGTCCATTGAATAGCTAATAATGGCGCGTACAGGAGATTTTTTTTGTTGTTATTTAGTTTCGCTTATTTGGTTGATGCTTGTTTTAGATAGCGGGCTTTGTCTTCTTTTAATTTTTGTTCAAATTTTCGGACGCGCTGCTTGATTTCGCCAATTTTCAAAATTTTGGCGGGGGTTAGATTGTGAGGATAATCAGGTTTAATGGCAAAATAGGCTTTGTCAGTGGCGGTTAGTCTAGCTTGTTTATCATGGAGGGAAGGGTTGTTCATGGCGGTTATGGCGGCTGTGGCTTCTCGTTGGGAGATATGGCCATTACCGTTAAGATCGTAAAGTTCGTATAATTCAACCTTATTTTTTTGTTTTAATTTTTCTAAGTATGAGGTTGATATGGTTTTATTTAGTGATTTTTGGGCACCGAGTGGCCATGAGTCGTTGTTGATGTGTTTTAATGCTGTGGGGTAAAGGTTGGTGAGATACATGGCGGCGGTAGAGCTGAGCACTGTGGGGCCGTATGCTTTGATGCGGGCTGTATAATAGGGCTGAGTGATTTCCAATAGCTGTTTTGCGGCTGACATTTGAGGAATGGCGGAAAATTTTAGATTCTGGTTTATATAGCCCCTGTTCTGGAGATCGTCAAAGGTGAGGGGAGTGATTTGGGTGATACCGCTGGCGCGGGATATGGGGTTTTGGGCTGTGGGTTGCCAGTTGGATTCTATTTTGATGATAATGGCTAGGGAGTGTTGGATGTCGTTTATTGAAAGCAGGGAGCAATCTGAGTCGCATTTTGCTTGGGCTTGTTCGCGGAGGGTGGTGGCGATTTGGTGGAGGGCGGTTTGGAATTGTTTGTTGTAGAGGAGCTCTATGCCGGCGGAGTTGGGGGTTGGTTTTGTGGTGATAAAACAAGCAGTGAGGCATATAACGGCAATTAGGAACACGATAAGGAGGTAAAACTGCGAGAGTTTTTGGCGGGGTTTAGTCGTACCGGGTAATGGTTTTTTTTGGGTGTTATCAAAACGCCATTTCAAGAGACTGGAACGCACGGATTCGTCAAAACGGTATATCGTTTCTTTGCCAGTTTCGTCTTTTTGCAATAGTCCCAATGCTGTGAGTTCAGCGAGCAGGGTGTCCAGTGAGGGCGTTTTAGCTCGGTTTTCCCAGATTTCTGTTAATAGTGAGAGGG
Organism: Pseudomonadota bacterium; assembly: GCA_039714115.1. GTDB lineage: Bacteria > Pseudomonadota > Gammaproteobacteria > Beggiatoales > Beggiatoaceae > Thiomargarita. The sequence goes on from JBDLJY010000635.1 coordinate 2,065, forward strand.
GTACTGATTTTTCGGCTAAAGTGATTATCTTTAATAACAGCCGTGCATTTGGGCTGATACGTTCAATTAATGAGTAATAGGTGGTATTCATTGTTGTTATCTCCTAAGCTTTGCTGGATTGGCCGATAATACTTCACATAATTTTTCAACATTTCCAAATATTAGTTTAATCATCAATGCCATTAAGTTAAGCCCAAAGACGTTCGTTCTTTTGTGTGTTTTTTTTGCCCACCTTCTCTGCCCGCAAAAACACGGGCTACATAAAATTCTTAACTTAATGGCATTGAACCACAACCTAGCACAGGGATTGACGAAATAAAGGGATTAAAACAAAAGTTCAACTGGAGCACACTGGACAATCTCAAAACAATCTACACACCAATCCCTTATTTCGTCAATCCATGTGCTGAGATTTTTT
>JBDLJY010000636.1:0-2467 GCA_039714115.1 Pseudomonadota bacterium
GCGTCAATGCCATTAAGTTAAGACAAACCTGACAGGTGTCAAAAACCTGTCAGGTTAATTTTTCCTTTAATTTACAACGACCTGCCATGTTTTGGATACCTGGCAGGTCTTATTTGGCGGCTTAACTTAATGGCATTGGGTTGCAAACCCCGTCCAGCACAATTGATAAACTTAATTTACCTCGCTAGTACACTAAGCTCACCGGAAGAAAAGTCTTTTGACTTAGCGAAAGTACAGTTTACAAGCGGCTTTGCGGAATTTATGGGAATTAAGTTATAAAAAAATGGTTAGGCTCGCTAAATATTTTTTCAAAGTTTACCATTGTCGATAATAAAGTCCAGCAGTATATAAACATCGGTTGATGGATTTCCCCCAGAATCATCTTCTTCTTCACGTCTTTGACAAGTTTGTTTAGCACGTTTTTTTGCAATGTCATAATGTTCACGTATAAACTTGTAATTGAATGTGGCAGACAATTTATGGTCATAACCGGGCATCAGTTGTTCAAGAAGACGTTGTAAATCATGTCGATGAATGGGGGCATCATAGTGGCGGAGATGTAACAATCCCCATAGCTCAAAACAGGGGTTAGATATGCCAAGTTTTACCCCGTTGCTACGTGCCGTATCTTTAGCTTGGGCAAGATTAGGATGTTCATCAACATCAAATAATCCCCATACTTGAAAACGTTGGTCAAAACTGTTTTTACTACGTCGAGCTTGTCGTTCCAATTCCTTTTTGAATTTAAGGGCTTTTTTGACCAAAGTGACTGGTGCGCCACCTTTGGGTATAATTTTTATCTCAACAAGTGGGTTATTATGATCTCTAGTAAAATCATTAAGATACTTTGGTTCAGTTTTCTCTCCCTCGCACACCACAACGAGTTTCAATTTTGGTTCGCGTTGTGGTTTACGCCGCGCAAGTGATGGTGTTTGGGGAATTTTCCGCTTTTTGGCCATCTTTTAATCCTTCTCTACATCTAAACCGCCCAAAAAGGGAATGCCACCAAAATACCCTTGCAAATAACCGGTTTCAAAGTTATCAGTATGGCGTGTGCGAATATCTGTCAGTGGGTAGAGATGAGTTGCGCCTTTTTTGTCCTTTTCGGTTAACCAAATTTGAGAACAAAGAAGTCCTTCTCCACCAAGCAGGTTGGTGTCATGGGTGGTGAAAATCAGTTGTGCGCCACCTTTGTTAGAGCTTGGCGAGTTTAATAATTTAAGCAACTGGAGCGATAACAATGAATGCAGACTGGTGTCTAGTTCATCAATAATAATGACTTTACCGCTTTCTAGGGCCTCAAAAAGGGGGGGTAGTAAGGTTAACAGTTGTAAAGTGCCACGACTTTCATCACCTAGCTTTAGAAAAATCGAATTGAAGCCAAGGCTTTGATGTCCAAAACGTAGCGTGTCATTGACGCTGGCATTTTCACTGCCAAGGGCGGTTCGGATATTTTCAATAATAGACTTATCTGTCACGGTGCCTTCTCGTTTTTCAACTTGCGCCTCAACAATGCCGGTATCCGCTCTTTTGAGAAATTCAATAATACGTGTTTTAATCATGCCATTGTCGAGATAACCCGCCTCCAAGTGCTCAAAGCCATGCTCTGCATTGAGGCGGAAGAAATAGTTTTCTTCAAAATAGCGGTAGATTTTAGACAGTTGTTTATGGTTATTCTGAGCCGCAGCGGACAGAAATAGACTGTTATCACGAGTTAAGGCTTCAATGGTTTTATTTTTGCCCTTTAAAAATTTTCCAAAATAGAAGCTAGGCTCTTCATTGTACTTGCGGTGGTACCAAACTTGACGATGCTTGGTGGGATAAGCATACAACCATTCTTCTCGCACTTTGTCATCATCTACCACAAAACCATAATGGTAGCGAACATTGTCAATCAGCACATCACAGTCAAAATGTGAGGGTTGTTTTAGAACTTCTGGATCAAGTTGGAAGGGTATTCGGGCAATGCCACCCGTCGCGGAGCCATTGGCGTGTGACTTCAAAAGCATAAGCCGCATAAATGCGAAAGCTTGCAGAACATTTGATTTCCCAGAAGCATTTGCCCCATAAATACCAATAGCTGGTAGTATTTTAGAATCTAATCCGTTAACCGAAATCACATAAACCTGATGTTCTTTGATAGGAGAGGCTGCTAATAACAATTCTTGATAATCACTAATGGAACGGTAATTAGAAACACCGAAACGTAAAAGCATAATGATAACCTTAATAATAAAATAGGAGCCCAAATGTTTTATCATACAAACCGTGACACCTACGCTTGCTTAAACGTTACGGACGGGGTTGCAAACCCCGTCCAGCACAAAAAATCCGTTGTACTAAATAGACTTGTGTCTAACGATGAGCGCTGAGCGTGGGAACGATACGATAAATTTATTTCAGTTGTCTAATGACATAATTTTAGGCAACTTATCAAGCTTTTTGTAAACCATCTGTTTTGAAAATC
>JBDLJY010000637.1:0-2432 GCA_039714115.1 Pseudomonadota bacterium
CCAATTAGGAAATAAAAAGGTGTTTTCAGGTTTGACGCCTTTCATTTTAAGGCGTTCCATCATACGCTCTGAAATAGTCGAAACTCGATCAAAAGATCGTAACAATCCCCTTTCAAAAAGCGTGGCAATCCGCCACAAGGGTTTTAGCTTAACAAAACCCAGCGCAAAGGCGGCATCTAATTCATAATCTTGGATATGCAACCAGGTTTTATTTTTGCTCAGTAGTGAGACTAAGCGTACCCAAGGCGCGGCGAATAGATAGGGTTGAATGACTATGACTACATCGGGGCGTTGTTTGACGATTTGCCAAAATACGACGCCAATGTACCCACACCACGAATGATAATAAGTGCAAAATGCGCTTTAAACCAGAAGGCTTAGTTGGCACCCACAGAGGGCAACGTATCACTTTGACGTTTCGGATGGTTTCACGCGCATAAGAAAAAGCAGAATATTCTTGCCATACTTGCCATTGGGGATAATAAGGTGGTGTAGTAATCACACTCACTTCATGCCCTCGCGCTGCTAACCATTGTGCCATTTCGCCCGTGTATTTGCCGGTGCTGATAAATTCTGGCGGGTAATTAAGGGCTTGGATGATAATTTTCATGTAAGGCTACCGCGCCACGGGCAACCACAAGGGATTGCCCCTACAATTTTCTTATTTCATGGAGGGCAACCACAAGGGATTGCCCCTACAGAAACGTCATGTAGGGGCAATCCTTTATGGTTGCCCTTAGATTATTTTGTACGTTTAAACAAAGCATCCATCTGCAATATTTCCCCAGTCTTGGGCTCTGAGAGCCACCCTACCGGGCGCAAAAACTGAAATCCATATTCTTTATCGCCAACGTAAATAATCTTCAACAGAAAAACCAGCATCTTTGAGGATACGAACTGCTAATCCTCGTCCTATATCGCAACCGCTATGAACTGGTACTGTGACAGAGAGATTACGATCCTCATGCAAAAGCGTCAGGTGACTGATTGACGGTCTTCAATAAATCCTTGAGATTTTAAAAACCGTATAATTTCAAGAGCAGTAACTTGTGGCATTCTTGACATTAGGTATCCCCACTGTGAGTTCCTCTACATGTACCAATTTTTCATGTTGGTAAATCCGTTGAGAGTGGGCCAGCTTTGATTCAATATGCTGGGTAACCGCCTCCCTAATATTTTTTTTTGTTTCTTCAATGGTTTTGCCATTGCTAAAACAACCGGGCAAAGTCGGACTATAAGCAAAATAGCCTTCATCTTCGATTTCTTTTTCAATAACAACTTCAAAGCTATAAAATTGCATTGTTGTTCCTAACTTAACTTTAAAGGTTGATGCCGTATGTAGTAGATAATACTTACCACTAAGCCATTCTTGTGCATTAACCAAGGATAAACCAGACAACGCTAACAATCTAGCCTTGTCATTTCGACTGAGGAGAAATCTTTTCTGCCGGAGCAGGTTTGCAACCTGCTCCCTAAGGTTTTATAAAAGGCACGATATGGCATTGCTCCTACAGGCGCATCCCGGTTTTCCTTGCCACTTGCTCAATTAACTTCGGTTTCTCAAATTGAGTGGCTGCAAGAATAATATCAATCCGTTGTTCTCCCAGCCGCAATTGCAATTTAACCCATAATTGTGCGGTTTTTAGCACCCGATCCCTTGGTTCGTACAATTCGGCTTCGACAAATAAATCGATATCGCCTCCACGTTTGCTATCATCCACTCTGGAACCGAACAGCCAGACACTGGCATTTTCTCCCATCACTTCATGGACTGAAGATTTAATGATCTGTATTTCTTGTTGAGTTAGACGCATTTTTCAAAAGGTGTGGTTTCTAACACAAAATCATATGTTGTGTTGAGAGCGAACAAGTTGTCATTAACATACATTTTAACTTGCGTAAATATATCATACAATTTTTGAGTGTTTCCATAAACTATATTGATATTTAACGCATTGGTTTCACTCTCATTGAGGTACTCATGCGAAAGATCGTTTCTCAACTTTCTTAACAAGAGCCATTCTTCTTTATTTTTAATAGCACCCAATTGCTCAAGTCTATTAAGTAAATCAAGAAATGGCTTATTTTTAACCTCTTCCCCTGAACAGATTAACACACCTCTGAACAATCTCTCGCCCATGGCATCTTGGAGCTTTGAAAATCTAAAGATGAACTGATCAATATTCTCTACCTGTTCCTCTGTTAAATCATCATATTTTGTGGTATCAAGCGGCAAAAATGTAGCCATCTTGTGGTAAGCGTACAACATTCTCTTGATGTGTTTATTGCACTCTTCTAGGGCTTGGAGTAATTTGAGTTTCGGTATATCCATGGCATAAAATCTCCATTAAATGAGTTGACAAGTGCCGTAGGTTGGGGTGACGATAAGAATCCCAACAAACTTCATCTATTTTGTACGTTTAAACAAAGCA
>JBDLJY010000638.1:0-2410 GCA_039714115.1 Pseudomonadota bacterium
TTAATTATAGCACACGAATAAGCAGATAATGGGCGAAAAACATTTTTGCCCCGATTTGCTTATTGACTAAACCTTAAAACTTCAATATCTGTACGGTTGGTTAGCCTGCCGTCGCCTGCCACCAATTGAGCCAATCGGCTCAGCACCGCTAAAGGTGAAATTGCTTGTCGTTTTTTCCGATAATATAAGTGCTGAATCTTATGTTCTATGTTATGATATGTTTTAATATCTAACGCATCTACCATTACAGATGAGTACTCGATCACAGTGGGGAAATTTTCCACCGGTACATATTATGACACCACTAGGCACGGCTGCGAATCACCCTAATTATTCAGCGGCAAAACAGGGTGCCAATTTAGATGCCGCATTTGACTTAGTAAACGAAATTTTGCCCGATGAAAAAATACATGAGCTACAAAAAAAATTAGGCGATAAAAAACCTATTATAGTACCAGTTCACGCTGAAGAGGCAGAAGGAAAAAACCAAATTCCGATTGCTTTTGCGGCTCTTCTCGCCGTTCGGATAGGGCTTCTATATCATACTGATATTGTTCAAATTAATAAACCATGTCGGACGGGTAAGGGTGCGTACTACCGTTTGCTTAATTATCCAAGATTCGATGGCCCTATTGAGATTGAGCCTGACTATTTGATACTTGACGATACCTTGACAATGGGCGGTACATTTGCCTCTTTGCGAGGCTACATTGAAAGCAAAGGCGGGCGAGTTATCATGGCGACTGCTTTGACGGGACATAAGGGTGCAGCCAACATCAATATCACGTCTAAAATGTTACGAAAACTTCAGGAGAAACATGGAAATGAACTTGACATTTGGTGGAAAGAACAATTTGGCTTTTCCATCGACTCCCTCACCCAAGGTGAGGCTGGTCACCTTGCCAAAGCCCCCAGTATTGACGCAATCCGAGATAGAATTGTTGAGGCAGGATTTGAAGGATAGCATGGCGTATCTCATCAATAAAGCAAAAAAGGTTTATGCCAGTCACGAAACTCAAGAAGTTAAGTGCTGATCCATAATTTTTCAGGTATTTTAAAATTTGATTGTCTGAATCAGAATTAACAGAATTTGATAATTTGCAGAATAAAACCTAAAACCAAGCAAGATTTATTCTGTAAATTCTTCAATTCTGTCAATCATGATTCAGACAATAAAATTGCTTATTGACTAAACGTTAAAACTTCAATATCTGTACTAATGGTATCGCCACTAAAGGGATGCAGGAGCCTACCCCCAATTTGATAGGCTCCAATCGGCTCAGCACCGCTAAAGGTGTATTCAAAAATCTTGGTATCAATATCATCTCCGGGCAATAAAGTCAGCCCGGTAAATGGCTCAATAAGTGGTATTACAGCGTCGTTAGGTAATTTAACCCAGACTTTTTGTTCAACTTTGGTTTGCTCGCATGATGAGTCAGAGCCACCGGAGCCTTTGATATGAGCGTTAATGACCACTCTATCACCGGTTACGCGATTGTTGCTGTTGAGTTTAATGTCAATGGATGGTTGGCAAGGTTGATAAAGTTGTTGGATTTCGGATTCGGAGAGGGCGCGGTTATAAAGACGAACTTCATCCATAAAACCATTAAAAATTTTGTTTGCTACATTGCATCCACTACCACAAGTTCCTATGAATAGTTCTTCATTTATATCGACGTTCCCAGTTACAATATCTTGACTACTTAAAAGATTGTTGTTTTTATAAAAAATAATGTTTGTTGGTGTTCTTACAATAGTGAAAAGCTGCCATGAATTTGCTTCATAAGTCCCTATTTCAAGCGATAATAATTTTTCTCTGGAAAAATTAATGTATAGACGACCATTAGAATTACCATAAATAATCCATCCACCTACTTGATTATACTTTGTAAGAAACCTCTGATAATCATGTAAGGAGTTGGGTTTTACCCAAAAACTTATAGTAAATTCATCGCTTCCAAAGTTTAAGCTTGGATCATCTGAAAACTCAATATAATTATTGATCCCATCAAAATTATACGCACTATCAGCACTTCCAAACCGATCTTCAGTCAAGGTAGCACCATGCACAACCCCATTATTCCCATTTCCCGACTCATCATTGGCATTTCCATTAAACGGATAATAGGCAACCAAGCCATCATTCAAATCAGCCATTGCCCCCGAAAACCAAGATAATCCGATTGCAATTAAAAGTATAGTGCGTAACGACAACGCTGCCCGTTTTACCATTGTATTTACTCCTCTAATTAAAAAAAAAGACTAATGTCATGTCTCACCTCGTTGCCGTTTGAATATTCAGCCTTCGTGACCGACTATCTATAGGCCACATTTTCTAAATCAATACCCAATTCTTAATTTTTAAAAGCATCCATTTTTTCGTCATCCAGTTGGTATGGGGTATCAATTG
>JBDLJY010000639.1:0-2361 GCA_039714115.1 Pseudomonadota bacterium
GTATCACGTCACCTCCGTACTTAAACAATTTCGATTTTGCGGAGATGACAAGGTTACATTTATATTTGCTTGGATGGGCAGATTCTTGGAAACATATCACTCAACGGGTGCGAAAGGACTTAATTACCAACACAACAACGGCTTTACAAAACAAGAAAACTCGTGAATTTCAAACTCAGAAAATGAACTCATTACCCCTGAGCCTTCGAGAAGAACTGGCTCCGATTATTGATGAGTTGTCTGCCCAGAAAAAACGTCGCGCTGGTAAGAAAGATTATGATTTTCTGGTTTATCCATATTATTCACAAATTCAATCGGTTTTAAAGGAAGTTTTTCGATGTTTAAAATCTGGAGGGCGAGTTCATTGGGTGGTAGCGGATGCCGCTTTGTATGGTGTTCACATCAAAACTCATGAGCATACTAAGACAATTATGGAAACGATTGGATTTTCAAAGGTGACAATCCATTTTCTCAGAAAACGTGGACACCGTTGGGTACTTTCAAAACGAGACGGTGCGAAAGAGGGGCTTGGTGAATATCATATTATTGCCTATAAAAATTAAGGAATAAGATATGAAAACGATTTATCAACTGGCTAGGGAAGCGATGAATGTTGAAATTGAACGTTATCTAAACTTGCTTAAGTGCTCAAATGGATTAGATAATATTAGAGAAGAGCATTTGTTAGAGCCTGACACCGCGAAATTATTTGCCGGTGGTATCGGCGTTGTATTTTTGGAAAATGAATCAGATTTTGCGAAACAATTAATTGAAGAAAGGCAACGGAAAAGAGCTGTTCCTTTTGATGTTGAACAGGCTGTGACGATAGGTGTCTATAACAAGGTACGCCTTCACGTTGCGACTCTTTTTGATAGTGCCGAAAAACTAACAAATGGCTTTACGATTTTTGATGCCAATACATTACATCAAAACCCTGTACTGTTGCCCGTTTTTCAAAATATCTTGGCATTAAGCAAAGCACAATTGAAAAAGAAAGTCGGCTCCGTGTCTGATACTGGTTTTTCAAAGCCGGGTGCAGAACGGCTTGCAGCCTTGCTCAAAAGCACAGTAAAACCAAACAAAATCTCTAAAGTAAATATACTTCAAAGATTAGAAATCACGATGGAAGGCATTGTCCGTGATTTAGTGGGACGAGTGTTGTTTGAAGAAGTGGTTGCTCATGCGCTTTCTAATCAAGGCGTTAAGTATATGCGAGAAAATGAATATTCTTTTTTAGCGGGCGTCGTTTATGACTTTCGAGCAGATTTTGTGATACCGGAACCCAGCAATCCGGTGGCATTTATAGAAGTGCGAAAATCCTCTAGCAGACATGCGTCATTGTATGCTAAAGATAAAATGTTTTCTGCTATCAATTGGAAAGGCCACCATAAAAACCTTATAGGTGTTATGGTTGTTGAAGGCGATTGGACACAAGCCACACTGCAAACAATGGCTAAAGTATTTGATTATGTTATTCCACTCAATCAATGTACTGAATTAGCAAAAATCCTAAAGAGAGCGGTTGATGGAGATGAAACTGTTTTAAAATGGTTAATCGAGCTTACTATCCTGCCTTCGGAGAAATTTGCACAAAAAAATCAATTGGTGCCGACGCATGGTTAATAATAACGAAAACCCCGTTTATCGTTCCCACGCGGAGCGCAATGCCAGTATGATAAACCCCCAAAAAAAAGACCTGCCAGGTATCCAAAACATGGCATGTCGTTGTAAACTAAAGAAAAAATTAACCTCGAAGACAGGTTTTTGACACCTGTCAGGTTTGTCTTAACTTAATGGCATTGACGCGGAGCGTGGGAACGAGATCAACGGTCGATTTGTGGGTGTGGACGGTGCGAAGTACTGTCGTTTGACTAATCCAGAAAAAATCCGTTTATTCCGTTAATCCGTTGTACTACGAGAGGTTTTAATATGTATAAATTAAAACTATTTAGTGAGATACTGTTATTATTTGGTTTATTGCTATCCAGTGCTGTACCTTCTCAAGAGAATGCGGTGTGGGAAGTTTTTACTGATCGAAGTTTTATTAGTCATGGGGAGATTATTGTATCAGAAGATGAAAAAACGGTTTGGGTAGGCACGAATGGTGGCTTAGAGCAACGAGACGCGGCGACAGGTGAGCTTGTGCGCCTCTTTACCACACTTGATGGATTGCCATCCAACTCTATTTCTGCCCTATCTTTTGATTTGAACGGCGGGCTGTGGATTGGGACTTGGAATGGTGTCTTCGCCTACCGCAGTGTCGATGACGATTGGACGGTTTATGACATAGAAAACTTCGGGTTGCCAAAGCACGGCATTGATGTCCTGTCTATTGATTCGAGCGGCGGACTGTGGATTGGG
>JBDLJY010000640.1:0-2344 GCA_039714115.1 Pseudomonadota bacterium
ACCCGGAGAGTATATTTTATGAGTGAAGTATTAAAAGCGACTTCCGCCGATGGCAGTGTCTTTGAGTATCTTGATGAAGTCATAGGCTCAGGTGGGATGAAGGATGTATATTTCACACCGGACCAGAAAAATGTGCTGGCCTTTTTTAGGGATAAACTTGATGTACAAGGTCGAGAACGTCTCAACATGATTACCGGGCGTTATAGGGATCGTATTTTTAATCAAGAAGGCGGTGCTTATTGGGAACAACTGTTTCGGTGGCCCACCCAAGTCATAGAAAGTGCCGATGGGAAGGTAGGTATTGTCGTTCCGACTTACCAAAAACACTTTTTTTTTGAACATGGCTCGATCAATAATGATTTTTTGAATATCAAGGGCAAGGAAAAAGAAGGCAAATGGTTTGCGTCACCAACCAATAAGAACAAATATCTGGATGCCAGTGAACGTGGTGACTGGCTTAAATACCTTCGCGTATCAATCTTAATTAGTCGGGCTGTTAAAAGATTACATGCGGCGGGTTTGGCACATTCGGATTTGTCATATAAAAATGTGTTGATTGATCCCGTCGGAGGACACGCTTGTATTATTGATATTGATGGATTAGTCGTACCCGGTAAGTTCCCACCTGATGTAGTAGGCACTCCCGATTTCATTGCGCCAGAGGTGGTAAAAACTGCACATTTGCCCAAAGCCGAACCGAACAAAAATTTGCCCTGCATTCATACGGACCGACATGCTTTGGCCGTTCTGATCTATATGTATTTGCTGTTACGCCATCCGTTGCGTGGAGATAAGGTACATGACGTAGATGATCCTCAACGCGACGAGGATATGTCTATGGGGGAGTGTGCTCTGTTTGTCGAACACCCGAGTGACATAAGTAACCGGATTAATACAGATTATGCGAAACCCAGCGAATTACCTTGGAAGGACACGGAGGCTCTGCCATATCGTATAACCGGTCCTTACCTGTCGAAATTGTTTGAGCGTGCATTCATTGATGGGCTTCATTGTCCGGAGCAGCGGCCCACCGCCGATGAGTGGGAACAGGCACTTGTTAAGACGGTGGACTTAATTCAACCTTGTCTCAACACTCAATGTGAACAAAAATGGTACGTCTTTGATAATACTAAATCACCTTGTTGTCCATTCTGTGATACCGCTTATAAAGGTAAATTGCCGGTTCTGAATCTTTATTCCAGCCGTCATGATGGCAACTATTTACCAGACAATCATCGCTTGATGGTTTATACGGGTCAATCTCTTTTCAGATGGCATACAGATCGCAAATTGACTCCAAATGAGCGTTTGAGCCAAGAAGAATGCCGACGAGTTGGTTATTTTATTCTGCATAATAACAATTGGTTGTTAGTCAACGAACGAATGCCAGATTTAACTGATGCTCAAAGCAAAAAGTCTATATCTATAGGGAAAGCAGTGGTGTTGAAGGATGGCTCTCAGTTATTGTTTTCCAAGAAAGAAGGAGGACGGTTAGCTGTTGTGCAATTGATAGAGACTTAAATTGGTAGATATTGTCTTAGTAACCGCACGACTATTAATTGCAGGACGCTCCGCGTCCAGGCAGGCATTCCCACGCAGAGCGTGGGAACGAGAAAAAAAAGCCCCCCATTTTCAGTGCTGAAAACCGCCACTTTACTGAGTCCGAATTAGCCGCCTTGATCAAAGATGATGGCGCAGTCGCCATTACTGATCTGATTTTAGCCCAATTGCAAGGCTTAGATAAAACTTTACAAGCCTTTTTCCGCTACAACGACTTATTAGGCAAAGCCACGCTGTTCTTTTTCCGTGAATTACTCCATAACGATCCACGCGCCAAAACGACTTTGGAGACTTTACAAAGAGAACATTTATTAGTCAAAGTGGACCAAATCAAAACCATTCAAGAGCAATTGATCACGGGCTTATTACAACAATTAGATGATCAAAATGCCAAAGTCAAACAAGCCCTCAAAGAGGGAGCACCTAATCTCAGTAAAATCACTTCTCAACGAGATCGCTTACAAAACGCTATCGAAGTCGTGCCCCAACGCCTACAATCCGCTGTCAGCGCAAAAAAATCATCAGGCTTTTATTGAATTTTCGCATCAATTTAGCACCAATAACACAATTATTGGATAGCAAAGTGGATCAAGTGCTAAAAGCGGTGGGCTCGCTAGGAGACATTGATAAAAATGTCAAAAGCTTGTTACAGGAAGTTTAGAATTGATTCGCACTGCCATTGCCCAGTTAAAACGGTTGCCAAGTGACAATCTACACTATCATCAACTGGTTATCATGGCGGGCACCGTCGTCTCTTCGACAGGCGACATCGCCCAAGCGGAAA
>JBDLJY010000641.1:0-2333 GCA_039714115.1 Pseudomonadota bacterium
CGCTATACAGTACAACTAAGTCAAATTATCTCCGAATTAGTGGATAAAGACGATAAATTGGACATCATCCGTTTAGGTGGGAGCACCTGTTCGGCGGGCCCCTCGCTTTACCTCTAAATCAGGCCGATCTAAACAGATTTAAACAACAACTAGATCAAATGATCACATACAGCGGAGGCAATGACTTCGCCGCCCCGATTCGCACCGCCATTCAACGACTATCTTAAACAACTACAAACCGGCGTAGTACAACAAAGCATTGAAATACAAATAGCCCCCTTCGTCACAGAAGCCTTTCTAATCGTCGCAGCCGATGCCCTACAACAAATGACCGGCAACCCACCCGCAAAACCAATGCCATTAAGTTAAGAGATATTGTAGGGTGGGCAACAAAAACACGTTGCCCACCCTACAAAAGAACGTTTTTCAGCTTAACTTAATGGCATTGACCCGCAAAACGCATCGCCTTAAATTACAGCAGTGGGCAAACCACAGGGCTAGACGGACGCACACGGCACTATCAAATAGCGCGGCTAGAGAACCCAGCATCAGGACACTGGCGATTCAAAGTGCCCGGATTAAGCGACAAAGCCGGTTGGATGCTCATACAAGACACAGCTATCAGCGTGCGTTTCATATCACCACCCGTGATCGCCAAAGGCACGATCACCCCGATTGAAATAGAACTCTATGACAAAAAGACTGGACAGCGTATCACCGAACCTTCCAGACTAACCGGACTTGATCTTCAGCTAAATATTGAAGGACAAAAAGTCCGTTTTAATGACGACGGCATTGAAGGCGACCGCAAACCCCATGACGGCATTTTAACTAGCCAAGTCACATTTAACAAAATAGGCAAACAACAAATTACCGCCCATTTACAAAGTGATTTTCTTGACCGCAAAATCTCCCTAAAAACCGAAATCATCGATTATAGCGGCACCTGGACACCGTTTGATTTAGGCAAACGACAACTACATTATATCCCGGTAGGGGGGGACAGCGCCGATTGATGCAGAAATTGAAATCATTGGCAGTTTAAAATTTGGCAAACCCGTGCCAATTGAACTTGGACAATTAGGAAGTCACGCAACAAAGCGAGGCGTATTTGACTTAAGCACGACGGAAATTAAAGGACATTTCCAAGTGCAAATCAGCACCGACTATGCCATCTCAGGCACCGCCTTAGAAATAGACACAGGTGAAGGTTGGATAGATTTAGACAATCATCCGGTAAAGTTGCAACTTAACCAAAGCGACAACTTAATTTGGCCATTGCGCCTACGCACCGGCCGCTGCCCGGCAGGCAGCCCGGCAAATGAAAAATTTAAACTGATTGTGGAAAGCCTCGATAAAACACAACGCTCCGAGATAATATTATCCGTTGAAATCTTTCAAGAGCCTTGGCTAACCTGCTGGTGGCCAATGATTGCCGTCCTCATCGGAGGATTACTGATAACATTTGTGATCTATGGTATCATTTATCCCACACGGTTTTCGCCACGTTTAGGCGTTGTACTATCACCAGAAGAAAACATGGAAGAAGGTTTTTTTCATCCCATCCGAGCCCGCAGTAGTTTTTATCGGGATGCCAGGATTTACATCTGTCAAGATTTCAGACTTTCCAACAAACCGAACGGAGCTAATACCCTATCGCGACAAACGGCTGACGGGAAATGGGAAAATTTGCCGCAGGAGGAGACAAAAGCACGATTTGGCGTGGTTTACAAAGATGAAATGGGGACATTATTTTTTGAAATTAGGAATAAATAAAAACACCTAAGTACTAAATTATGAATTTTAATTAACCGAAAATTTTCAGTATGTTCTATTTTGGAATATACTGCATAAGATGGCAAAAACGAAAATACCAATGCATGTAATAACGAAAACACCATTTACACAAGCCGCAAAAAAATATCCAAATGATGCACAGAATATTTTGGATGTTTATGCTAAATTAAATCGCGGCTCTTTTCAAGATATCCATGAATTACAAAAACTTTTTCCATCAGCGGAACGTTATAAATATCAAGCAGATTGGTACACAATCAACATTGCAGGCAACAATATACGCTTAATTGCTTGTATCTTTTTTAAGACTCAAAAGCTTTTTGTGAAACATATTGTCAACCACACAGAATACGATAAGCTGAATCAAAAGTATCGTAACGAGGGATAATATCATGGCACCGGCAACATTTAACAATATACTCAATCCTTACAAGGAGTTACTAAAACAAGCACCATTCTTAATTAAAATTAATGATGAATCTGGACACGCCGTGGCTTTAGAATTTATCGACGCTTTGATGATAAACATAGGAGAC
>JBDLJY010000642.1:0-2268 GCA_039714115.1 Pseudomonadota bacterium
CTCAAATAGCCCTCAAAACATTCAAGCGGTTAATCAAAGCGATACTTAATTCATGACGCTCCGTTAAAATTTGAGTTAGTTCGTGCGGCGATAACTCAAATGATCTCCGCTGCGCTCCGTTACTTCGTTTCACTGAGGAATCTTTTTTCATTGTACGCTCTTTGATTCACACACCATACAATGACGCAAGCTAATAAATACGAGGCTTTTCTCGAAAAAAACTACACGGATATCTTATAAGAAAGGATAAAAACAGGGCACGCTCTTATCCTTTATTATAAAAAATCCTTGTAGTTTGCTCCGCTGATTTTTCTTAGATTTAGACGTGCTAAACGGAGCTGAGAGCAATAATTCAATGACGCAAGTCAATAAATACGGGGCTTTAGGCATTTTAAGGGCCATTTCAAAATCGAGGGTAAAATGACGCAAGTCAATAAATACGGGGCTTTAGGCATTTTGAAGGCTATGCGACAAGGGCTTGACATTCGGTAATTGGGATAAATTTAAATCGGAGCGTATCCACCCTACATGACTATCTTTATTATATATAGGAAGCCTCCACCGAAAAACAGATAATCATTAAAACCACAACAATAGTTTGCTCCGCTGATAGAATTCAACTTGTGTCGTTAAAATTTGAGTTAGTTAGAAACGGAGCGAAGAGCAATAATTCAATAACGCAAGCCAATAAATACGGGGCTTTTAGCAATTTTATGGCTATTTCAAAATCGAGGGCAAAATGCCTCAAGCCAGTAAATACGAGGCTTTTAGCATTTTAATATTATCCAAAGTTGAAGCTTTGGACTCCAAAACGTTATCATCACTAAAATACACGGAGCAATAAAATACCGGAGCGATACAATAGCCATGTAGGGTGGGCAAGCGGGTGCCACGCTCTTTCATTTAACCAAAATCTATCCGCCCGCTTGCCCACCCTACGCCTATACTTGCTCAGACCTGCGGGGTGACCAATACCCATGACTTTGTAAACTCAACGCAACGCAGTAGTCTCGTAGAGAACTTTTGCGACGTTCAAAATTAACCTGCGGGGTGTGGGTACAGGTTTTCCTTAACTAGGATTCGACAGCATAGTGATAAGTGGACTCAATTTATTTTTGTCTAATAGATTGTTTTCTATCAAAATTCTTCTGACGACAGCAATATGTCTTGGACTAACAAGCTGTTGTGGCGACAAAGGGGGTAGTACAATAATTGAATCACTCGTTGGATTTTTGAAAACCGTATGGCTACTTTCACGAGTAATGACTTCACTAAACCCCAAGTCCATTAATAGGCTTTTCAATTTGGAAAAAGTCAATTCGTTAGATATCATGTTGAATCTCCATGTTCTTAACTTGCTTGAGAACATTGATTTTATATTCTCTGAATTGATTTATTGTTTCTTCATTCAAGGCGTTTTTCATATCAAAATATACCGTGATATATTTTTGATTTAAGTTAATTTTATGCTTTTCAAAGTAGGCTTGCACGTATAACCAATAGGCTTCTTTCTGGATAGCATCGTATAAGATAAGAATAACGGGCATGGGTTCTTCAAGCCATAAGTTTAAATCCTTTGTTGAAACTGAGAAAGCAACCTTTGAATTATCTATTTTATTAATGTGATCAGTTGCTTTTAGTTGAAGATAGACTTGCCCATTTTCAATTTCTCCATCGGTATCATAAGTGAACATAACTAAATCATATCCATAATCTCCTTGGACACGTTCAACCGAAAAACCTTTTGTCACAATAAAATGTTCAACATAGTTTACGCTGATGTCAGCAATAATATGCTCTCGTGTTCTTTTCTTTCTTGTTATCATAAGATAGATTGTTCAGTAAACCTCGCTAAAGGTTTATTTTCATTTTGTGTGGGTATTTTATTTAGCCGCAACAGCCTTACCAGCCCCATTCAGCGTCCAATGCCATATCGTGCCGGCAAACCTACGGCATAGAACCCACACCCCGCAGGTTAATTTTTATTTTAGTTTACAACGACCTGCGGGGTATTGGTCTCCCCGCAGGTCTAATTTTTAGGCGGCAATCCCTATTGGCATTGGCTCAAACGCAGCCCGTCGGTTTCGGCAATCCCCCGTATCGCGATGCCTGTTTACCAGGGCCATAAGGGAACAGCGAATAAAGATATTTACTATCTCCTTTTTTAGCCCCCAGTTCCTTCTTGGCGAGTTTAATGAGGGCTCGCATGGCAAGCGCTGTCCCGTTTTCTTGGTAATAGGTCCGTATCATCTTGATAATTTCCCAATG
>JBDLJY010000643.1:0-2259 GCA_039714115.1 Pseudomonadota bacterium
GCCGCTATAAGAGTGCGCAAAGTGTCGAAGGGGCATTTGCCAATCTATCTTTTGATTTATAAAAGAATAGGTGTCAGATAAGAACTACAATTCACCTTCTATTCCCATAAGGCTTCAAGGTACTCAGCCTTTTATCAACTAACCCACGACCAACCTCGTTGGTGGTTACATTTAATGGGAAGAGACATAGAGGGGATTAATCGTTGTATTGTATCTGAAGACTCGTTGTATCAATATTGATGATAATAAGCAAATGATGGTATCATTCCGATAAGTGAACGTGCTACAAAGTAGGGAGCCTTCTATATTTAGTTTTCCCTCTACTTCATTAATACCTTATAACTCTAAAGTATGATTATTTTGCGTATAATAACTATACTTTCCCAATTAATAATCTAAAGGAAACACTTTATGCATACAGTACAAATGGAAAAAGAATGTGGATGTTTTAAAAAAAGTGAATACTCAAATTATAATTCATTTAAAACGCAGCAAGATGCATATAATTATTCAAATATTGTAGCTGAACTTATGAATGAAGAATTCTGTAGTAAACATACTTTCTATTCCCAAAGAGCTGAAGGTAATAACTTTGTAATTAGAGTGGCTAGAAATATTACTTTTGTCTCTGGCTTCAGTACTGGTGTTAGTTGTGATGTTGGTTGTGGTTCTACTGATGATTGGTCTCTTGAGTCTACAGATAACGCTAATAATGAGAGCTGTGGTACTGGTTGTGGCTGCTCTTAAAAGAAAATGTCAGGTACTCAACCTTCACCCTAATGCAATACTATGACAAAAATTAGTTTATAATAATAGTTAAAATTTATAGGAGTAAATATGGCATTCACTAAAGAAGAAAAAAACAGAGAAGAGATCAATTCTTTTTTAAAGAATAACGACATCGACCCTAACACTGCTATGGGTTATGATAATAAGTTTGAAGCAAGATATTATGTTGGCGATAGTAGAAAGTTTGCAGAAGAAACCAGAATAGGTTTTAACATTGTTGGTACAAGCGATATTAATGTAACTTTTCATGAGATAAATGATATTGAGTTTGAAACAGCATTTAAAATCACAGAACAGATGTTTAGTTATGACGAAGACAATGAGACCTTAACAATTACTGGTGATACTTCTAAAAAGCATAATGAAGCGTATAAAATTATTATTAGTAGTATCTATCTAGACCTCTCTTAAGTCTAAGGAAAACCAAACTAAATAACACTTGTCTAAAATATAATATGAAGTGAGAAAAAATAATCGCAATACTGTAATACTCTTTATGCGGTATTAGTTATTTAAATAACTTACCATTCACCCACAGGGGTGATTTTTCAGAGAGTTATATAATTCGAGGAAAAGAGGACAGGCTAGATTATTCTACTATCAAACAAAACTCAATTCACAAACTACTTGTGCATGGTCACTTGTAAGTAAAGAACCATCTTTATTTTCTTGTAAATGATCATCTAAGACAGCATAGTCAGTGACGTGGCCAATCTTACCTTTATTGTCTTTATGAAAATGATTTGAGATAAAAATGTAATCTAATACATTTCCCTTTCCTAAGAAATAACTCGTAGCTTTTCTCTTGGCTTCTTTTGCCTCTGGATGGGGGTTATATACCTCTTCTTTGTATTGATAACCTGCATCATATAAGACAAAATTTTCTTTACTTTTATCATCATGGTATTTGGTATTTGATAATGCATCAATGGTGATGGAAAACTCTTTATCATTTAGATCACACAGTAGAACAGTGGGTTTGTTTTTGTATTTTTTTATATCAAAGAAAAGTGAAGATGCCTCACATAATCTTTGTTTTAATGATGCAGAATATTTATCTTCTAACGATTGAAATACCAGTTCTTTTTTATGCTCTAAACTATGCTGCTCAGTAAATATGTGTTCAAACGCATTGAGTCTATTTGATTTTAAATGACATACATATACCAAAAGTTCTTTTTTATTAGGCAGTGTTATCATTGCCTTTATGGGTATCCTTGAAAAATGGCATACACCTTCAAAATTGTGCTTCTCAACACTAGGTAGATGCATCTCTACTACTTGTATGTTTGATATAGGGTACTTTGAGGCAATAGCAACGGTAGTAGTAACATATTTAAATCTATTGTTTTTACTTAATTTTGCAACGTCCACAATTTTAAAATAGGTAAACCCTAAATCTGCAACAAGTTTTTTTAATGCTTTTCTTGAAAATACCTCTTGAAACCCGATGATATCACAATCCATTTT
>JBDLJY010000644.1:0-2239 GCA_039714115.1 Pseudomonadota bacterium
ATGACTTTTCATCAGCACATGATAAGGAATACCCGTTAGTATTTCATTTACAGTGCGATGTGTACTTAAATCATAAACGGTAGCATTGTTAATACTGGCAATCACCGCTGGCGAATGAGTGGCAACAATGAATTGAAGCTTAGGAAAAGTCGTCGTCAGAAACGGTAAGATTTTCTCTTGCAGTTCTAAATGAAGATGGCTTATATATCTCGTCGTAAGATAATGCCAGACGGATTATCTGAAAACGACTTTCCGCTCTCAATAGCTATCAAAATTTCTGCAATAATAGAAATCACTTGTGCATAACCATGAGACAATTGATTAAAATAAAAATGTGCTTGCTCAGGTAGTTGAAGGTAAAAATTCAATTCTTGACGGCTAAATTATAATCGAAGTGCCACCTCATCAAATAAGAATTTTAATTGTTGCTCAAATTGATTAAACCATTGTTCAATTTGTTGCACCGTGTTTTGATCACCATCTTGATAAGCATAAGCTTGTTCGGTTTTTTTGTTCACTAAAAATTGAACAATCAACTGACTGAGTGGCTCTTGGACTGCTAAATCAGTCCAATCAATTTTTTTTGGCCCCTTGACTTTTAAAACGGTGTTGTCTCTTTCTATCTTGAAATAGTCGTATAAGCCATCTTTTAAAAAATCTTTTAGACACCAGCCATTGTTATCTGTCAACATCACGTCAACTTTTGGAGCTAGTTCATTGGTGCCAGATTTTTCCATCAGGGCATTATCAAGGGCATTTAACAGGGTTGTTTTCCCACTACCATTTTTGCCCGTTACGATTAAATGTCGAAAAGATTCACCGGAAAAATCTATGTCAAAGTTTTGCGAGGCGTAGCAATTGTAAACGTAAATCGCTTTGAGGTAAGTCATTTTTTTTTATATTTACTAAGTTACCGTACAAACAGGCATTAAAAAGCGTTTCCGCTCGAAAAGTTTAAGTTTAGCAAGTTCTTTTAATTCAATTCATAGATTATCTACTGACAATCCCTGCGCGTGTGTGCGCCCGGTACCCTTGTAGAAATTTATTCCTTCAAGGTATTTAAAGTGAGATTGCGATGTTTGGCTAAACGCACATACTTTTCATTGGGGAGGTTAATTGTCAAGGTTGTCATCAGTTCAAAACTTTTAGCTATACGGGGTTGCAACCCCCCGTATGGCACAAAAAACAATATCACATTAAATCCATAATCGTTTTAACTGGCAGGAACAACCCAAGTGGTTCATCATTAAATTCGCTAAAACCATATTTTAGGTAAAAAGCCTTAGCTTTATCGTGTTTAGCGTCAACGACTACCGCAAATATTCCTACCTCTTTGGAAAATTTCAAGTTACGATACAACGCATCCATAAGCAGACTATCACCAACCCCTCTTCCTTGCATGGTTTTATCTACCGCCAATCGCCCTATCCGAATGACTGGCACCGGATATTTAGGCAATTTTTTTTGGACAGGGGGTGGAAACTTATGGAAATTGACACTGCCACTGCTCAAGGTGTAGAAGCCTATAATCTTTTCGTGCGGATAAGTACAAACGGCTACATGAGTTTGACTAACATTCTTACTAGCATGTTGATGGGCAAACCTTTGTAGATAGTCATTAAGTGCCGGTTCACCACAATCAAAGTTCTTACGATTATCTCTCCGAGAGAGACTTCTAATTGTCCAATCAATTTCAGCCGTCATGATGAAACCTCGCAAGATATTGACGCATTGAAGCTTTCAACTTGGCATTAGCGGGTGGTGGAGATTCTAGTGCTGCTATAAATAAATCTCTATCCCGATCCGAAAGCGTAAGGGTTCGGGATTCTATGATATCATCTTCTTTAATCATTTCTTGCCATAGTTCAATAGGCACAATGACGCTTGTCGTTTTGCCATATTCGTCAGAAACGTATTGAATGGCGTTCATGGTTTTAGCCTCGTTAGAGACTTGTTGAAGGCTGTTCATGGTTTTAATATCCAAAAAGTTGAGTTATAGTTAACTCAATGTTCATTTTGTTATTTATAACTAATTGATTAAAAAATATAAAAACACAATAAAATAAGTAATTTGCAGATTTTATCAAAAATTGATTGCCGCAAAGCCAAATAACCTCAAACATTGAGATATTCAGTGCGTATATCTTTGATGGTGCCATAGTTCAAACCTAATACCTTTATCATAGACTGAATTCTTTTAACCGTGTTTTCATCTTCAATATCTGGATTAACATGAAAA
>JBDLJY010000645.1:0-2234 GCA_039714115.1 Pseudomonadota bacterium
TCGATAGTTTCGGGAAATCCGCTCCGCTCCATTCCCGAAACAACAGAAATCCCTGTAGTTATATTCTTTGGTTTTGACTTATCCCTTCTTAAATATAATCCCTGTAGTTCTTTGGTTTTGACTTATCCCTTCTAAAATATAATCCCTGTAGTTCTTTGGTTTTGACTTATCCTTTCTTAAATATAATCCCTGTAGTTCTTTGGTTTTGACTTATCCCTTCTAAAATCTAATCTCTGTAGTTAAGTCCGGCATGATATGGCATTTATTAATGCTGGACGGGGTTTGTAACCCAATGCCAGTATGATAAACCCCTCCAAATCAGACCTGCCAGGTATCCAAAACATGGCACGTTGTAAATTCAAGCGAAAAATTAACCTGACAGGTTTTTGACACCTGTCAGGTTTGTCTCCGAAACGTTTTCTGAGGTTTTACATCAAGTTACAACAAAGGTAACATCGCATGTCCAACACCCAGTCCAAATGTAGCGCCAAACAATAGGGTAGATTTTGTCAAGCCAAAATGCAGCAAAGTAACCGCAGCCGTATTGCTGGCCCCGAAACCGCCCCAAAATAACATACTATTCTGTAAACGGCTGTTCAGTTGCTTTGAAATATTTTGCACTTGACTAAAATTTAAATTTTTTGTAAATTTCCAATTTTTTTGGATAATGAAATTAAATTTGTCAAAAAACTTTACATTATTTTATTTTTAAGGTTTAATAGCAATTAGCTTAAGGTGGTTAGCCTTCCACATTAAAAAAAATGGAGCTTACTCAAGCATTTAAGTAACCTGAGCCCTCATTAGGCGAATGGATAAGGGGTTTTTTTGATCCGTGGTGAGCCGCCATTGTAGACCGTTTTGCGCCCGCAGTGCGGGCAATATTTTTTTCGATGGATTATTAATGTGAGGATTATTATGCGTACTTGTTGTATTTTATTTTTCTCTTTATTTTTATTGATAGCCGCACTGTTGTCTTATGTTTGGATGACTCAAAATGAGGCATCTGACTGGTTAATTGGGCAATTCACGGCGCTTGATAGGCACGATGACAAAGTTCATGCTCACGAAGACGATGAACATGAAGATGATGAACATGAAGATGAGGAGCATGATCTCGATGAACATGAGACAAAGCATCTGAGCAAGGCGCAAATGCAAGCTCTGGATATCGAAATCAGCCAGATCAAATCCGGTCAATTACAACGTTATCTCACGCTCACCGGTGAAATAGCATTGAATGAAGATAATTTGGTACATCTTGTCCCGCGTGTCGAGGGTATTGTATTGAAAGTGTATAAGCATTTGGGAGATGAAGTTAAAAAAGGTGACGTGATGGCGGTTTTAGAAAGCCGCGAAGTAGCCGATGCTAAAGCGGAATATTTGGCATCGAAAGAACAGTTGGCTTTGGCACAAGATAATTATAATCGTTCTAGCAAGTTGCAGAAAAAAAGATTGATTTCTGAGCAGCAGTTCTTTGAAATCAAGCAGACGCTTTTGGAGGTGCAAATCAGAACTAAGTCGGCTGCTCGCAAACTCCATGCTCTTGGTTTTTCTGATGCTTACGTGAAAAAGTTGCCTCAGCAACCCGCTAACCGCTTGACAAAGTATCAAATGGTAGCCCCTATTGACGGCATTGTGATCGAAAAACATATTGTTTTAGGAGAAGTCTTAAGCCCGGAGTCAAGCGAATTTGCTATTGCTGAAGGAACTGTCTTAAATACTGAATTAAGTGCTTATGTTATCGCTGATTTGAGTTCGGTTTGGGTCAATTTCGATGTCTATCCAAGGGATTTACCGTACCTCAAGGAAAATAAATCAGTTATCATTTCATCAAGCGATGGTATTGCTGATCAGATCGGAAAAATTTCTTATGTTTCTCCAATGATCGATAGAGATACTCGCACTGCTTTGATACGCAGTGTTTTGCCCAATTCCAAGGGGCGGTGGCGAGCGGGTTTATTTATCACTGGCAAAATCTTCATTGAAAGTGTCCGTCTAACGTTGGTTGTCCCTAAAACGGCTATTCAGACTAACAACGCTAATTTGCCCGCTATTTTTGTGGTGACGGAGGATAGCTATGAATTACAGTCTGTCAATCTTGGACATTCTGATGATGTTCAAGTTGAAATTTTATCTGGCTTAAAAAAAGGACAGGCTTATGTCAGCAAGGGTGGCTTCATTTTGAAAGCAGAGATGCAAAAAGATTCTTTTGCTCATGCTGGACATGCTCATTA
>JBDLJY010000646.1:0-2186 GCA_039714115.1 Pseudomonadota bacterium
GTTTTGGATACCTGGCAGGTCTGAATTTTAGGGGTTTATCATACTGGCATTGACTCGCAGAGGTGTAGGCGATTTATCGCCATTATTTTTAATGGGGGCTCTAAAATGGGACAATACTATAAATTCGTCAATAAATCCAAGAAAGAAGAATCTCAGATTTCTTTGCCTTTCAATTTTTTGATGCCTTATGCAAAATCACTTGAAAGTTACGATGACAAAGAAGTAGAAGCAATGTTTCGCTTCGTGGCTAAGAATAATGAGGGTTGGGATGAAAATGATGATCTGGTAGCCGTAGGCGATTATGGCACTGTCATAAAATACAGTGACATAAAAGAGAGAGATGATCGGTTCAACTGGGAAAACTATGAGCCTGAGAAAGTTTTACCCAAAAAACTGGATGATTTGGATGGAATAGAGTGATGTTAAGTACCGAACAATGACATTTATCGTTCCCACGCGGAGCGTGGGAACGATAATAATAATATTGCTGTCTAGTAGATTTCTTTGCTATTATTTAGCAAAAACTAGCTTTAGCGTAATGCGCTTAAAAAAACATACTGGTGCAATCATAAATTGATCTCAAGTCTTGCACTCCAGCGATTTAGTTATATGAATATGAGTTTGACTATAGCAATGCGAAACCAAACAGATTTGCTCAAGAGGCCCTTATCAGTGTGACTCTTGAACCCGATGTGGCACAAGTTTTTAGCACATCAGAGGCGGTTAATCAAGCTCTTCGTGCTATTCTGACAGCGATTCCCAAAACGGTCACATATAGTAAAGCATAACAAAGCTAGACTAACGGGTGCGTCCTGCTTGCTCTTGACATTCTGCCGGCACTTGGAGTCCAAAGCGAGCAGCGTTGTCGACTCCAACAACAATGTTAAGTCAAAAAAACGTCGAACTAAGAGTTATACAAGAGTCAACCAGAAACAACGATAGCCAATTTACAGGGATAAATCAAAACCCATTGCCCTAACGAAATCGGTTTTGACTTCTCCCTGCCGTTTAACTTAATCCCTGTAGTTAAGGATTTGCCCAAAATTTGTTAGACATCTGAAAATACTTCAACTATTTTACACCTCCTGCGAAAAAGGATTATCACAAGGCAAAGGATTTCAGACTTATTTCTCATTCCAACGCTTCATCGCCGTCCAAACTACAGGGCGCATAATGCTTGTAGTAATTGATTCACAGCTGCATCAAGTTCATTAAAAGTGGTTTTTTTTTCAATGCCTTTAAATTCTTTTCCAGTATCATCCGTTACCAACAAACAATTTTCCGCATAAGCATAACCCGCTATTAACCAATCAACTGTCGCACTACAAGTTTGTCCTGTTGATTCAATGAATTCTTCAACAAAACTTAGCTCAAGACAATCAAGACAGCAATGCAATCGCTAAGTTGCCTTGGCGAAATAATCCCCTCCCGTCTTCTGAAACAAAGGACTCGTACTCCAAAACGAATCTGGCGCATAACCATAACCCTTTATTTCAACACCATTATCATCAGATTCACCGACAAGTCCCTCATCAGCATACAAGATAGTTATTTAAGGCTTTCGTGACTCGCTTTTTATAAATTTAAGACTATAATGAAAACAATACTTTACAAAATATGATTGATTTCTACAATCCAATCCCCCTACGCTTGCTAACCATTCGTCAGATAAAAATAACCGTTTATCAATCATCCAATATCCTGTAAGTGATTTTTTGATTTACACTTTCCTCCCCTAGTATCAAACCAAATATTATATTAAGCGAGGATTTATATGTTAAAGAAACTAGCTTTATCTCTAAGCCTATTTGGCTTAACATCCGCAGCCATTGCGATGGACTGTACGACAGTTACCGACATTCCTAAAAAAGAATGTAAAGCTCTTGTCGCTTTTTATAATAGTACTGGTGGTGATAATTGGTTTAATAAAAAAGGGTGGCTTGAGTCGAATATGGCTTGTGATTGGTATGGAGTAACATGCAGTGATGGGCATGTATCAAAACTCAGCCTGTATAGCAACAATCTCACCGGCGAAATTCCAACTAAATTAAGTAATTTAAGCAAGTTGGAGTATCTATCGCTGACTTACAACTCACTCAGCGGCTCAATCCCAACTGAATTAGGCAATTTGAGCGATTTGGAGTCACTCAATCTGGGTGGCAACCAACTCAGCGGCTCAATCCCAA
>JBDLJY010000647.1:0-2155 GCA_039714115.1 Pseudomonadota bacterium
GGTGCGTAGGACGCCCCCGGAACGATCTGCCTCATAATAGATATGTTTTCAATAACTGAGCAAAAAATTGCTCAACCGTTTTTAACCTGAGCATATTTTATAAAATGTATAATACTCAATCCACCATCTCAGATCAACCTTTTTTTTCGGTCTATTCCAAAAGTTACATTAAACAACAATTTGACACCGTTATTGCGTGTCAGCTCTGCATTATCGTGGCGCATAAACATGACATTAACGCTTTGTGGCGCCTGCATATCATATCTGTGTGCTATGCGCGACTCCTATTCACAACGGATAAAGTACAACAAGTTAAGGGAAATGTGTTATATTTAGCGGCTTTCAAACCAGAGGAAAAATCACAAACTCATCTGGAAAAAGATTATTGGGTTAGTCTTATATTTTTATATTTGTTGTACTCTATCCTTGAAGGAGGAATTTAATGAAGTATTTTTTTAGAGTCTCTGTTGCGGCAATATCATTGATGTTTGCCACATTAGCTATAGCGCAGCCGGCAATTCTCAGTGAGCGAGATATTTTTACGCCAACTATCGCTACGCATGGCATGGTAGTGACGGGTGAGGAGATTGCGGCACAAGTTGGCGTGGAAGTCTTACAGAAAGGCGGTAATGCCGTTGATGCTGCGGTAACTATTGGATTTGTCAAAGCAGTTACTTATCCGCGGGCGGGTAATATCGGTGGCGGCGGATTCATGCTGATCTATTCTGCCAAAACGGGAAAAGTCGTTGCGATTGACTACCGCGAAAAAGCACCTGCTAAAGCAACGCGGGATATGTTCCTTAATAAAAAAGGAAAGCCTGTTTCCAAATTAAGCCGATTTAGTTATCTGTCGGCTGGTGTACCGGGTACTGTCGCGGGTATGGCAATGGCATTGGAAAAATACGGTACATTATCCTTGGCAGAGGCATTAGCACCGGCAATTGCCATAGCTGAAAAAGGATTTATCATCACTCCCGCATTTAGCGATGATATTAAAAAGAGGGCAAAACGTCTCAAGAAACACTCGACAACCGCCGCGATATTTTTTAAACCTGATGGCAGCTTTTATGAAGCGGGTGATCGCTTGGTGCAAAGCGATCTTGCCAATACTTTAAAGGCGATTGCCAAAAACGGGATTAAGGCTTTTTATGAGGGAGAAATTGCTGATTTGATTGTCAGAGATATGGTAGCGCATGGCGGTTTGATTAGCAAAGAAGATTTAGCCAATTATCAGCCCGTGCTCAGAAAGCCGATTCATGGCACTTATCGGGGGCATGACATTTATTCTATGTCGCCACCCAGTTCTGGGGGTGTTCATATTGTTCAAATTCTGAACATATTGGAAAATTATGACATTGGCTTGTTGGGACATAACTCTGCCGCAACTATCCATCTGATGGCTGAAGCTATGAAACGTGCTTATGCCGATAGATCAAAATATTTGGGTGATACTGATTTTGTCTCCGTGCCCCTAACAGGTTTAACTTCTAAAGCTTATGCGGCGGCATTGAGCCAGCAAATCAATAGGCAAAAAGCCAGTGTCAGTCAAGATATTTTACCGGGTAAGCCAACTGATTACGAAAGTAATGAAACCACACATTATTCTGTGGTTGATAAAGAGGGTAATGCGGTTTCCAATACTTACACTATCAATTTTAGTTTCGGTTCCGGCATTGTAGTCAACGGCGCGGGATTTTTGCTGAATAATGAAATGGATGATTTCAGTGCTAAGCCCGGTGTACCCAATGCTTATGGGTTAATTGGCGGCACTGCTAATGCCATTGAACCCCATAAACGGATGTTAAGTTCTATGTCGCCAACGATTGTGCTAAAAGACGGTAAAGCTTTTCTCGTAACCGGTAGCCCGGGCGGCTCAAGAATTATTACCACGACGTTGCAAGTCATTATGAACGTGATTGATCACAACTTGAATATTCAGGAAGCCGTGAATGCTGTTAGAGTTCACCATCAATGGTTGCCTGACAAAATTAGAGTCGAAAAAGGACTTAGCCTTGATACCATTAAGTTGTTAACTGAAATGGGACATGCAGTGGCCCTCAAAAATACTATGGGTGCGGCTGCCAGTATCTTAATTGATCAAGATAGGCTATTTGGGGCTAATGATCCAAGGCGACAGGGAATGGCATTGGGTTAT
>JBDLJY010000648.1:0-2154 GCA_039714115.1 Pseudomonadota bacterium
GCCTATACCACGCAAGATGGCAATGCCATTAAGTTAAGAATAGCTGGTTAATTTTATTAAGTAGTACAACGGATTAACTTCATTCCCGGATTAGCTCTAGGGCAGCCAAAGAACCAATCCGTTTATTCCGTTAATCCGTTGTACTTGATTTTAAAATGATCTCGCCCCGCAAAATTTATCAACAAACGTCTGATAAATCCCCCGTTTTTGTCCATCAATCACCGCAAAAGACACTTTCTTAAATCTATTGACAAATAGAACATTTTCTTTTAAAAGCGTAAACCACATTTCAGCAACATCAACCGGATCATTCCGGAAAACGCCACAACCCCACGCCCCTAAAATTAAAGCATCACAATGATGATAGGCGACAACAGAAAGCACTTTTTCCGCTCGGCTTATCATAACCGATTTAATCTTATCAACATTGTTATGCTCATTTTTCCGTACTGCACCAGCATTAACCGCAGGTGCAGTAATAAAAGAGAGCAAGTAGGGTTGTTGCAACAATTTTCCGGCATCGTCTCTAAATACCGGCACATTTGGAGAGAAAATCATATAATCTGAATATAAGCAACTTCTCCCTTTTCGATTATATTCATAATATTCTCTCATTTCAAGCAAACTGCCATAAAGTGCCGATGAGCGAGCTAAACTCTCCTCCTGTGCTTGACTACCCCCTAAAAAACCGCCGCCGGGATTTTTCGCAGAGGCAAAATTTAAGCAAACAACGTGCTGGTATTTACCCTCATTAACCATCTGACGTGCGACTGATAAAGAAGTGTCATTGATCACTTCAATTTCTGTCGTAAGCGGCTCCACTTGAGTTGATATAGCTGGTTTTAGCTTATCAAATTCATCGGGCTTATAAATTGTCGTATTGGCTTTGCATTGCTCAATGTCAGGAGAGATGTTTATTTGGGTACCCTCTTCTGAAAAATAGTACCCATCCTTTATTATCTTGACCGTTTCTTCTGCAATTGATGCTCTTTCAGTCTTTTTCATTTATTTTCCTTTAATTATAACTACAAGGATTGTTTATAATAAAGGATAAGATCGTGGGAAGAACAGTTTTTTATCCTTTATTGTAGGGGCAATCCCTTGTGGTTGCCTATGGTTTTTTATTTGACGAATCCGAAAAATGAAAATTGCCGTTTTTGCCGATTTACACGGACGCATTTTTTTGTGTCTCAAATTAGTTGAGAGGCTGCAACGGGAGAAAAATATCAAAGTCGATTTAATTCTCCAATGTGGCGATGTTGGTATTTTCCCCAATCTTCATAAATTGGACAAAGCCACTCTCCAACATGCCCGACGTGATCCCACCGAATTAGGATTTCACCGCCATTTTATCAAGCCGCAACCTCAATTAGAAACATTATTCAAAAAATTAGCCTGTGATTTGGTATGCGTCAGGGGCAACCACGAAGATCACGAATTTCTAAATCAGTTAGAGGCACAAACTCAAGCCCCACGATTTGCCGTCGATTGTTACCAGCGCATTTTTATCTGCAAAACTGGCGAGTTACAAACTTTCCAAGTCGGAGACGCTTATATTAATATCGTTGGCATCGGCAGAATCGGACTTCCCGCCCATAAAAACCCAAGCGAAAACCAAAAGTATATTCAACCGTATGAAAAAGTTGCGTTAGAAAAATTAAAAAAGAATTCCAAAGCGAGTCAGGAGGGCGTAGACATCCTTATCACCCACGATAGCCCAAGAGATTTTGAGGAAAAAGGCTTTGGTATGCCAGAAATCAATGATTTTTTAATGCTTCACAAACCAATTTTTCACTTTTACGGACACACCAATACACCTTTTCATTTACAGTACTTTGACAAGAACGTGACGCAAACGTGCAAAATAGCCGAATTAACATGGGGAAAGGGCACTATTTTGCCTGAAGGCTGTCTAGTGTTGATAGATTGGCAAAATATGTTTGACAACAAAATCGAAGTGATTAATGATAACTGGTTAAAGGAATATACGCGATATGGGTGGGAATATTTGTGATAGGTTCAACGTGCGGATGGGGTTGCAAACCCAATGCAATATCGTGCCGGAAAAACCCTATCAAGTTAATTAATGGTTTTACCAGCAACGAATCGCTGTCAATGTCTTGATTTTAGCGGCCCAGTTCGCACATTGAGACT
>JBDLJY010000649.1:0-2148 GCA_039714115.1 Pseudomonadota bacterium
TAAGAAATCAGATTTTTTCAGGTTTATCATAATTCTTGGCTTAACGAATTTATTTCCTGTTGGTTTTATTCGTTGTTGCACATTGGCTGTACTTTTTTTTGCCGGAGCATGTTTGCTTTCTGCTCCGTAATCGTCATCTTTATCCCTTTATTCCGTAAATTCCTGTACTCAATGATTGAGTTATTTACGGAATAAGGGGATTTGTCTGTGCGCTATTTTTGGCCTGTCCGTTTTGGTTGTGAGTTTTCTTTTATTCGCTTTGGCTTTTTTAGCTCTCATCTTAATCCCTTTATTCCGTCAATCCCTGTTCTTGTGTTTTTGGTTTGCCCGAGTCTGCGTGGGATCATGGCGGGCAAGCTACTAGGCTGAGATTTATCCTTGCGTCGAAATGACAGATTTAAAGTAGTTTCGGGCAACGAAGTAGTCTCGTAGATCTCTCGCTAGCGCTCGATACAGGCTTTTGCGACGTTCAATCCGCTCCGCTCCATTCCCGAAACAACTATAACTTGGCAGTGGTTTTATTCGTTGTTGAACATTAGCTGTACTCACTGCGATATTGAGCCAATCCGGTTTATCATAATGGCATTGGAGCCTAAGTACAGTGTTACAGATATATATTAACTAGGGGATTGATGTGACTTTTAAAACTTCATGGACTTTGGCAGCCAATGATGCCCAAACCGTTGCCCCAACTGCATGTCTGTCACATGCTTGAAGACGTATGTGGCAACTTATTTTTTTCTTGTTCTTGACTTGAACTATTTTTTAGAGTATTTTTATCTTCTCACCTATTTTATATTTATTCCAAGATTGGCAAGGAGTTGTTATGTTACTGAGAACCGCATCTTTAACAATCTGTTCGGCAATAGCCCTCAATTGTTTTGCGTCATCAGATGACGCACAGGCTGGCATCTATTTTGATGTAGATATCCATAAATGGCGTGATTCTTATGGTGTTTGCCACACCTGTACACCTGAAAATGGATTTCCAATCCCTGTCATAGAGGATGGATTTTACTTTGATCCAAGTGATAATAAATGGCATGGTCCAAATAGTGCTGATATTTGCAATACCTGCACACCAGAGAACGGTTTTCCAACGCATCCTCAGAATTTGCAAAAGACGAACAGAGACCTCGAATTAAGCGAAGATGGCGGGTTGAATGGGATTAATAGCACAACGCCTTTTACCGTTCAGGCAATCAGACAATTACTGCCCAGCTTAGATGTTAAGCGCTCTATAAATGAATGCGAATTTGGTCTATGTGAAAGCATTATTGTAGCCCAAGGAAATGAAGAGATTGCGACGATAAGCGGGGAAAATGATCGGGTATCAACTATAAGAGTTGTTAGCCAAAAAGTGACCCCGATGGTTGAAGGTAAAATTGGCGATAAGTTTGACGCATTTATATTTTCTATTAGTGACAAGATATATAGAAAGTACTGTGTTGCAGGCCTCGAATCTGATTCCGGTTCAGTCATTTGTAAAACCAGAACCGCGTCAAGGGATGATACTTCTCATATTCGACAGGTGTTCTCTGGGGAATACCAAGGGCCAGATGGAGAATTGCCTCCCTTGGAAGTCGCTAAGAATTTCAAGATCGTTTCAACAATATGGCATAAGTAAAGTCAGGCACAGGTTTAATGCCATTAAGCAAGCGTAGCAAGCGTAGGGTGCGTCCCACGCACCTTTTTGTTGGTGTAGATCAATTATACGTTACAAGATGGTGCGTAGGACGCACCCTACACTCCAAAGTTGGTCGGCGTCCAAGATTTATCTTGCAGTTATTTTATATACTCATACGCTTCATCATGCGGCCCTAATAGAACAAACTTAATAGTTTCGTCAGAACTTGTAGAACAATCGGAGCAAGCAACAAATTCAGCGTCTCCTTTTTTTCGGCATAAGGCACAATACAAATAGATTATAATGAAGTTACGCTTGACTGGGCAGGAGTAAAATCCTCGTAAATTACCCTTTAGAGGTTCACCAAGTTTAACTGGATGCTCCATAATCTGATGAACTTTTTGTTCAATCTGTTTTTTTATGCTGGCATGTTTCTTGACTCCCTTCAAGAATGCCTTTTCAAATTTTGTTTCCATTTCCAAAAACGTCCTCAAAGGTATGCCACTGCCCCGTGCCATCGC
>JBDLJY010000650.1:0-2082 GCA_039714115.1 Pseudomonadota bacterium
AGTTGAAGTCAAAAAGACTCAAACGCCAATCGGGTTGAGTCTGGTTGAGGATTTTCAAGAGAAGGTGGAGGTTTATCAAAGTCGTTTTCCCGAGGCTATGGTTTTGCCCGCCTATTTTTCACGGGGTGGCTTTGTTGGTGATGCGCGTGATTTTTGTGTAGATCATGGGATTGGGATGGCTGAGAAGATTTTGGAATTGTAGTCTAAGATTTTATCGTTCCGCCGCGAAGCATGGTATTGATAGAAAACCGAGTTCGATTCGATCTAAGAAATCAGATTTTTTGAAAAAATAGGATTTCTCACCGCGAATCCATTGTATTATTTATCGCCTAAGCCCAAACTAAAGTTTAGACTCCTAATCTTGTCGTTTTAATCGTTCTTTAAGATCAGAAGGTGAAACAAATATCACTGATTTTCCCACTTTGCGTTGACGCAGTAATTGCATGTTGTCAGCCATTTTTAATAAGTCTTGTCGTGCCGTCTGATGGCTGATGCCATAAGTTTTTTGATGCGCCTGAATTGTATAAGTCGCATAAGGATTTTTTAAGGCGTGTTCTAATAAGGCTAATTGTCTATGATTCAATTTTCCAGCTATTTTAGTATTATCAAGGAGTTGTTCTACTTCTTCGATATTAGCGCATTTTTGTTCCAAATAGTGATGAAATTGTTCAATCGCTTTTTCAATCACTTCCAGTTGATGAATAATAAAATAGGTGAGATCATTATCATCGGTTTCTGTGTAAAGAAAGGCTCTCCCATATTGTACAATGGCTTGTTTAATAATGCGCGAGATGGATATAAATTCCATTAACCAATAATCTTGGTTGATAGTTGACCAATAAAAAATTGCCCGTGCCGTGCGCCCATTGCCATCCACAAAAGGATGATCATAAGCTAACATAAAATGCAGCACAATCGCCTTGATAATGGGCGGTATAAATATAGACAAGTGTTCATCATTGGCGAATTGACAGAAATGTTGCAATCGTTCCGGCAGTTCTTCCGCGTTTGGCGGGGTATGCAAGGCTTGTGATAGCTGAACATTGACAACATGAATGTCATCAGAAGGCGTGCGAAATTGACCGGCTGCATTGAGGGTTCCCTCCGTCAGAATGCGATGCAATTCAAAGATAATAGCGGGTGTTAGCCGTTCATTCTTATAGTCTTGAATAAATTGCATGGCATGGTAATTATTAAAAATCATTTGCTCACTCCGATCCTTTGGTTTGCGCCCTTGACGTAACATTTCTTTTGCGAATCGTCGCGTTGTGGATGCTCCCTCTAATTGGCTGGAACTTGTCGCTTCTTCAATTAAGGCATTGATTAAGTGACTTTTTCTAGTCTGTGGATGCACGAGAATATTATCTCGCCAATTGCCATTGATATTTTTGTCAATCCAATAAAGTTTCTTTAGTACACAGTCTGGCAAAGCCAAGCGAAATGGTTTTTGATATTTATCGAATAAAGGTAAATCTTTATAAAGTGCTTGTCGTGCTAATTTGGTACCTACCCAATAATCTTTAGATGTGAAACCTTTGGGCGGTGTTAGGTGCTGTAATTTATCCCAGTGCAAATAACGGTTTTTCGCATCGGTGGGCGCAAAATGTCCGTTGAGAATTTGCCTTAATTTATTAGTATCAGTTTGTTGAATAAAATGTTCTATATTGGGTGGGGTTGTAGGTATTTTCATGCGATTTTTACGTGAAAATTTATTATTATAACAGATGATTTTAACGGTCATACCTGCCAAAACTTGGCAGGTCGTTGGAATCCCCTACTCCGATTTTGTGCCGGACGGGGTTTGCAACCCTGTCTGGCATAGAGACTAAAGAAATCCGATTTTTTTAAAAAATCGGATTTTTTTTTGGCATAGATGCTCCGTCAAAAATGGATGATGTGCGTAGGGCGCACCCTGTCTCTGTACAATAATTATTTTAAATACTAGGATAAAAGTATTCAATGCTGAATGTCAGATATAAGCAATTTTTTAGTCTATCTTTTAAGTGATGAGTTTGATATTTTATGTTCGGAGCTGGCAGCCTCACGGTGAGGGTGTCGCGATCAATTTTATTTATTGTTAAC
>JBDLJY010000651.1:0-2079 GCA_039714115.1 Pseudomonadota bacterium
TTTATTAAAAAGAGCGGAGCCTATAATAACCCTAAGTATTGGGCAGCGTTTGTCTTGTATGGTATTTAAAGCGCGTCACAGAAATCCGATTTTTTAAAACAGCACGTCAATGTCAGTTGTTAGTACAACTAATTGAGAAAGAAGTGTGCAGGAGAGCGAAATTTAAGAATGTTTCAGTTATCTATTTTACCTGAGCCACAACAGGCTTTGTGGCCTATCTTGGGGCAGGTGCCTAAGCGTTTTGTCTTGTATGGCGGCACTGCTATTGCCTTGCGTCTCGGTCATCGAGACTCCGTTGATTTTGATTTTTTTACCAGTGATGACTTTAATTCTGATCAACTTGTACGTGAAATGGATTTTTTGGCAGGTAGCAAACGTGCAGCCGAAAGCCCAAATACATTAACCGTATTAAAACGGATTGATGGTTTTGATGTACCCATTCAGCTAAGTTTTTTCGGGGGGCTACGATTAGGGCAAATCAAGTCACCGGATGTGGCAAAGAATGGTATTTTTGTGGCTTCAATGCTTGATCTTTTTGGTATGAAGTGCGCTACAGTGAGTCAACGGGCAGAAGCCAAGGATTATGTTGATATCTACACCATCATAAACAACACTGATTTGACGCTGGAGCAGGGGCTAGGGGCAGCACGAGCGATCTATGGTCAACAATATAATGCTATTTTGACATTGAAGGCGTTATCGTTCTTTAACGATGGAAATGTGAAATCGTTACCTGATAAAATTAAACATGATCTATCTGATAGAGTAGAAAAATGCAATCTTGATAATGTGCCAAACATCTTGCCCACGATGCTTATTGGTAACATTAGGGAACATTGATATGAATGATGAACTCAAACAAGTTGCTCAACGAGTCAACTGGTTTGAACCTCCAGAAAAAGTGGTACAGGATGTTGATCGTTTTCTAGTGTACTTTATGCAATATTGCTTGGATACGGATATTCCTGTTATGCGCCGTTACTTTACAAATCAACAATTTCGTCAGGCATTGGATAATCGGTCACCGGGCATTATGGATGAGCGTTCAGTGGCTTATTGGGATTTAGTGTTGCCTCAATATTCAGGTAAAAAAAATCCTAGTTGCTTTCCGAAATAGGATTTTTAAGACACTCTGCTATAAAACTTTTGGCAAATTGGGTTTATTCGTTGTTGAGCATTCGCTGTACTAAACAACTGAGAGTACAACTAATGCCAAACAACGAATAAAAAAAAACAGGCTCTTATATAATAGACTTGTCCCTAAATAGTAATGGATTTTGGAATCCAAAGCTTTAGCTTTTTCTCGTTCCCACGCTCTGCGTGGGAATGCCTGCTTGGACGCGGAGCGTCCTGCAAACAAAACTAACAGGCATAAAATAACAATGAAATTAAAAAGATTAATCGGGATAACTGAGTTTGGTTTTAATCAGCTTATGTTCCCATGCCCAAGCGCTATCGCCTGAGCAAGAAGAGCAGCTCAAATTGGCTGAAACTTATAACAGCCAAGTTGTCCAATATTATCAACAAGGACTTTTTAAAAAAGCCCTGCCCTTTGCCGAAAAAGTTTTCCATATCAGAAAGGAAATCCTCGGAGAAAAGCACCCTTCCACGCTCATCAGCATAAATAATTTAGCTACGATTTCCCTAAGATTAGGCCGCTTAGACGAGGCATTGCCTTTGTTTGAAAAAGGCTACAGTCTTAGAAAAGAGGCGTTAGGAGAAAAGCACCCTGACACGCTCAGCAGCCTGAAAAATTTAGCATCTGCTAATATCAAACAAGGCAACACCAATCAAGCCATTCAAAATCTTGAAACCTTTGTAACAGGCGTGGAAAGTTTACGAAGTAGCGACATATCAGCCGAAAACCGCCGTTCTTTGTTTAAACAGTGGGTACATCATTACTTTATGCTTTCATTTCTCTACACGGCTCAGTCTCGCCCCCAAGACGCTTTTCGCCTAGCCGAAATGAGCAAAGCCCGTACCTTACTCGAATCTATGGCGGCCAAAATCGCGGCACAACAAAGTGGACTGACTCGCACCGATCAAAAACAACTACAAGGCTACGAAACCCGTATCGCA
>JBDLJY010000652.1:0-2072 GCA_039714115.1 Pseudomonadota bacterium
CCAACACCTTGAGGACCGACGTGAATTTAATTTAAAACAATATGTCGATAGTATTATTGTTAGTTTTCAAGCTCCTTTAAATGCTAAACAGGTAAAAGTGATTAACCATATAAATGATAGTATTGTTCTGGATAGTTATCCGGGAATTTTTTCACAGATTTTTTCAAATCTTATTTTAAATTCTATTAAACATGGTTTTGAAGTGGGTGAAGACAATGTAATCAATATATCTATTGAAGAGCTCACAGATCAATTTATCCTTAACTACCAAGATAATGGAAAAGGCATAAGTATTGAAAATGAGAAAAAGATTTTTGATCCTTTCTTTACTACCAAACGAGGGCAAGGGGGAAGTGGACTTGGGTTACACATCATTTACAACCTCATTACCCAACAGCTTGGAGGTACATTAAAACTTCTGAAAGTAACGCCTCATGGTTTAGGTTTTACTATCACATTTGACCCATCAATTATAAAGGTAAAACATGGCTAATTTAATTTTTGCAGAAGAAGAACAATCTCATACGCAGAGCAAAAAAAATGTACAAAAGATATTAATTGTTGATGATGACAAAGCCGTTCATAACATAACAAACATAGCATTAGAGTCGATGAACTTTTCTGATTTTGAACTTCAGATTTTAACTGCGTACAGTTCCTCTGAAGCAAAAATAATTCTCGAGGAACATGACGATATTGCACTGGCGTTAATTGATGTTGTGATGGAAACCCCAGAAGCAGGTTTGGACCTTGTAAACTATATCAGGAAAGAATTACAAAACGATTTTATCAGGTTAATTATCCGTACAGGACAGGCCAATGATTTCCCTCCAATGCATGTTATTCAACACTATGATATTAATGACTTTAAAGAAAAAACAGAGCTTACGCTTGAACGACTCTATACAACTATTCGAACATCCATAAAACAGTATGAACAACTCATAGAACTTCAGCACAAATATGAAGACACGTACCGGCAAATGACAACTGACTCATTAACGCAGTTACCTAATCGTATAAAATTAATTGAAGATTTTTCAAAGCAATCACATCAAACCCTTATCCTTATTGACATCATTGGTTTTAGCCATATCAATGAGA
Organism: Pseudomonadota bacterium; assembly: GCA_039714115.1. Taxonomy (GTDB): domain Bacteria; phylum Pseudomonadota; class Gammaproteobacteria; order Beggiatoales; family Beggiatoaceae; genus Thiomargarita. The sequence goes on from JBDLJY010000652.1 coordinate 1,105, forward strand.
CCAATGGATATGATGTAGGTGATTATGTTCTCAAAGAACTAGGTGCTTTTTTGACTTCCATGTATAGTGAAATGTATAAGGTTTATCATCTGAATAATGATGTATTTGCCCTTGTTACTAGCGAAGAACACTTAGAGAACCTTCAGGATAATGTCGAGAAAATAAAAGAAGATATTTCTAAATTTTCTATAGTGACTGAGAATTTCAATACACACCTTGAGACAACAATAGGTGTTGCCTATCAAACTGAAGATGATGTGTTAAAGAAAGCAGAATTGGCATTAAAAGAAGCACGTAATTTAGGGAGAAATCAAATTAAATTCTATTCAAATGACTTGAAAGTGATCCAACAAATCAATGATACGAATCACTGGTCACCGATTATAAAACATGCCTTTGAACATAATGACATCATGGCATATGCCCAACCTATTTTTAATCTCGAAGATCAAAGTATTGATAAATATGAACTCTTAGTCCGTATCAAATATAATGAAGAAGTTTACTCTCCAAATAAATTTATAAAAGCAGCAAGAAACAGTGGTCAACTCTATAATATCTTTAAGTTTATGTTTGATCAGGGATGCAAACAAGCTGCCAAAACAGGGCTACATTACAGTATCAATATAAGTGATAATGAATTTCACAATGAAGGGCTTATTGAATTTATTCAAAACACCATTAATTACCATGCAGTAGATCCAAAATTAATTTCATTAGAGATATTGGAATCTAGTGCGATTACACAGTCCGATGAGATGCGAGAAATGATTTTTCAGATACATAAAATGGGTCTGGAATTTATTGTTGATGACTTTGGTGTACAATGCTCTAACTTTGCTCAAACAGAGTTTTTACCAATTACGACATTAAAGATAGACGGTTCCTTTATTGAAAATATACATGAGTCTCAAGATAGTAAAATTATCGTTAAAACCATTCAAACTTTTGCCAAAGAAAAAGGGCTG
>JBDLJY010000653.1:0-2043 GCA_039714115.1 Pseudomonadota bacterium
AGGACGGGCTTCGGGCCAATGATAAACCGAAAAAGCTTGTCGTCCCGACGGAGGAGGGAACTTATTGAGGGATCGGATTTCTTTAGTTGCTAGAAATCCTATTTTTTCAAAAAATCGGATTTCTTTAGTTGCTAGAAATCCTATTTTTTGAAAAAATCGGATTTCTTTAGTAATATACAAGCAAGCTGCACCCTGAGTGCCAATGCTATTATGCTAAGTTCGTAGTAGGCGATTTATCGCCTATTTGCAGAACGAATAAATTGGAGAAAAAATTTATGGAGGACGATGATAAGATAGAACTCAAGCCGGGTTTGGTCATTCATGACAATTATCGCTTGGAAAAAGAGCTTGGCGAAGGTGGCATGGGCGTAGTCTGGAAAGCCATCGACTTGATTCAGGAGAAAGGGAAGGCACGCGATAGCCATGTCGCCATCAAGTTTTTAAGTCAATATTTTAAGCAACATCCTTATGCGCTAAAAGCATTGGTACGTGAATTTCACCGCTATAAAAAGCTCACTCATCCTAAGATTGTCAAAGCGCATGGTTTAGATCACATCGGTGATACCTATTTTCTGGTGATGGAATTCTTAAAGGGAATTCCATTAAACGAATTCATTAAAAGTCACAAAAATGGCATATCCTTCATCGAAGCTAAGCCGATCATTAAGGATATGGCTGAGGCACTGGCATACACTCATCAAGAGGGTATCGCGCATTTGGATTTCAAACCTGCCAATGTGTTTTATGATCCCGATAACAAGAGTGCCAAAGTTATTGATTTTGGGGTTGCGCGATACCTGGAGCCGTCGGAACGGGCTCAAACCTTATTTGATCCGGGTATCTTGAGGGCATTAACCCCCGCTTATGCCAGCTATGAAATGCTATCAGCTTCGGAGCCCGATCAGCGTGATGACATTTATGCGTTAGCTTGCGTGATTTATGAGTTACTGTCAGGAAAACATCCCTTTAATAGAAAAAAAGCGACCAAAGCGAAAAATGATAAGCTGTCTCCCACCCCCCTTAAGGGTTTAAACAGTCAACAAAATAAGGCACTTTTGCGTGCTTTAGCATTTGATCGGGATGAAAGAACGCCAACAGTTGAGAAATTTTTAGCTGAGCTTTTTCCAGAAAAAAATCCTCTTAAATGGGTTTTAGTCGGTGTCATTGTTTTGGGACTTGCCAGTTTTGCTGCATGGGAACATTTTAAACCGCAACCGACGCTAGATGACACTGGAAATGGAGCAATATCTGTCATTCAAGAGCCTGAGCCGCTGACAGTGACATTCTGGCTAGATTCTCCCGGCAAAACCCATTTTAACTCTGGCGACGATGTCACACTTTATTATCAATTCAGTACCACCGTGGAACAATTTTCAAACGCTTATTTTAGTTTATTCAGAGTATCATCATCTGATAAATGGGCTCTGATTTTAAATAACGAAAAAGTCGAGGCGGATAAACGCTATTCGTTGCCCAAAGGAGAACAGGTGTTTGTGCCGGGGCAAAATGTGGGCATGGATGCGCGATTGCGTTTAGGTGTTGGAGAGCAAAATTTTCAGGCGATAGTCACTTCGGAGCCGATAAGATGGGAGTCTGTGACTGATATTGAGAAAAGCTTAGAGGGTGTCGCTTTTTGGGGAATGGGAACGCTGACGGTAGAATCTTTATGAACTGTTTTTAACCCCCTAGTACAACCAATGCCAGTATGATAACCCCGCCAAATAAGACCTGCCAGGTATCCAAAACATGGCAGGTCGTTGTAAATTAAAGGAAAAATTAACCTGACAGGTTTTTGACACCTGTCAGGTTTGTCTTAACTTAATGGCATTGCCTAGTACAACGGATTGACGGAAATAACGGATAAACCATCCAATCCGTTCTTTCCGTTAATCCGCAATGCCATATCGTGGCGGCAAACCTGCGTCAATTGAATTTAAGGCGGCATTGAATAAATAGGATTTTTTTTGTATGATTAATGCCCTCAAAAATCATCTTTATGAGAACTGATAACATGTCAAAAATAAGCAAATCAATCATTATGGC
>JBDLJY010000654.1:0-2031 GCA_039714115.1 Pseudomonadota bacterium
AGTGCCCAACCCATGTCGGTGCCTTCTTCATATTCTAAGACAATCGTTGAAAAGCCGTTGGTGGAGGTGGAGTTCATTTTGCGTACACGGTCAAGGGTGCGTAATTCTTGCTCAATGGGGCGAGTGATAGAGATTTCTACGTCCTCTGCCGTTGAGCCGGTCCAAACGACTGTGACAATGATGAAGTCTAATGCGAAATTGGGGAGAAATTGGGTGTTGAGTTTGCTCAAAGCCCAGATGCCCGATAGGAGCATTATCAGCATTAGGAGATTGGCAGCGACTTTGTGCTGTGCAAATGTGCCAATTATATTTTGTTGGTGTTTAAAGGCTTGTTGCATGTTTGTTCTGTGCAAGGTGCGCCTTGCACTCCTGATGTTGTGACTTTTTTGGGGCTAATAGCAGTGAATTTTATCATATCGTTGTGCCACTTTTTTGAAGTTTGGCATATTTTAAAACCGCCTCGTAATGATAGTGATTGGGGGGTGATTTATCCAAAATTGTCTTGGCGTGTTGAAGAAACTCGTTGAGCTAATAATAGAATAATCAATTATTTGACAAAAGCACTTATGCAAGCAAATATTTTAGTCACAGGCGGGGCAGGTTTTGTAGGCTCACATCTGGTAGATGCCCTCATCAATCAAGGTTATAACTTGCGCGTACTTGATAATTTTTCGACTGGGCAGTGGGAAAATTTATCTCATAATAATGAGAAACTCGAAATTATCGAAGGAGATGTGAGGGATTTGGAACAGGTGATGGCAGCGATAAAGGGTGTGAAATGGATATTTCATCAAGCCGCGTTCGTGTCTGCTCCTTTGTCCATAAAACAGCCGCAAGTCAGTTTTGAGAATAATTTGTTAGGGACTTTTAATATTTTTGAAGCGGTGCGTCGTCAAAGGAGCTTGGCACGTATTATTTTTGCCAGTTCTGCGGCGGTGTATGGCGATAATCAGTCATTGCCATTACACGAAAATTTACCGTGTTTTCCGCTCAATCCTTATGCTTTTGAAAAAAATGCGGCTGAACAATTAGCGGCGCTTTATGAGAGACTTTATAAAGTCTCCTCAGTGGCATTGCGTTATTTTAATATTTATGGTCCTAGACAAAGTGCCAATTCCCCCTATTCATGCGTGATTTCAAAATTTATAGATCAGTTAAAAACTGGAAAACAACTAAGGATTTATGGTGATGGTGAACAAACCAGAGATTTTATTTATATCAATGATGTCGTCAGTGCTAATATTGAGGCGATGAAAAAAGTCCCACCGGGTGCCCACTTATTTAATGTCGCTACTGGAAAAAGTGTGACGATTAATCAACTGGTTAAGTCTCTGCAAAAAATTTTTAAAACGGTTATGGAGCCACAATATCAAAGTTCACGAAAGGGGGATATTTATCATTCGCTCGCTGATATTAGCAAAATTTATGAGCAGCTTGGATGGTATCCTAAATGGGATTTGGCGCAAGGTTTAAGTGACTGGCTCACCTGAGCGTTTGAAAGTTATCACACTAAGACAAAAAGCGAAACAGATAGCTGAATTGGGGAAAAATTTTGGCATCAGCATTCATCTTACCTCCTATGATCCCTGTCATATTGGTATCAGATTCTCTGGCTTGCCAAGAGCTTCGATTGATATTTATTGCGTACAGCGATTCCGGTTTGGGCGGATGTCTGTGATTTCAAAAAAAATCAATAAACCCAATCTCAGCCAAATACTTACTGAATTTATGATGATTTGATGCGACAAGCCGGATTTGTCATTTATGCCGGACAAGGTGCATTGGCTGACAAAATTTTTAGGATTGCTAACATGGGCGATATCCGGGTGGATGATTTGCAAAACTTGCTAGAAACATTTGCACGTATTTTTTGAAAAAACAATGGCTAATCCTGTTACCACCGCTGTCATCCTTGCCGCTGGACGGGGTTCTCGGCTCGGTACACAAACAAGAATTGTTGCCTGATCTGGATTTTTATTGGCAAACAGACGAATATAAAAACGGTCATGTCCTTTTAAAATTAAAATCCAG
>JBDLJY010000655.1:0-2021 GCA_039714115.1 Pseudomonadota bacterium
AACGGCTATCGGTTATCCAGATTTGGTTGCCGTGTTTGCGGGGACGACGCTTAATCAGACGGGGCAAGCGGTGGAAGTCATTGCTATGACGATGGCTGTTTATCTTACTCTCAGTTTGTCTATTTCCTTATTGATGAATTGGTATAATCTTAAGGCTCAAGTCACCTGAATTTGGTTTCGGGAAATCCGCTCCGCTCCATTCCCGAAACAACTGATAAGAGAGGTAAAATATGGCACATCCAGATTTGCCACCGCCTATGGCTACAGTCGGCGTGTTAGGCTGGTTACGAAATAATCTTTTTTCTTCATTTTTCAATACGATTCTGACATTTTTCAGTCTCTATTTGCTTTATCTCATCATTCCACCTATCGTGCAGTGGGCTTTTGTGAACGCTGATTGGTTTGGTGAGAGTAGGGATGCTTGTACCAGTGGGGGTGCTTGTTGGGTATTTATTAATGTACGTTTTGGCCAATTTATGTATGGTTTTTATCCTCCCGATGAGTATTGGCGCGTTAATTTTGCCTTTATCTTGTTGGTATTCCTCATTATTGCGCTGTTGATTGATAATTTTCCTAAAAAGGGCTGGTTGAGTGTTTTTACGCTGTTGGGGTATCCCATAATAGCCTTTTTCCTATTCTATGGCGGCGTGTTTGGGCTTGAGGTGGTGGAAACCAATCAATGGGGTGGGTTGATGTTGACCCTTATTTTGGCGACGATTGGGATTGTTTTATCTTTACCGCTTGGCATATTGTTAGCTTTGGGGCGACGGGCGGATAATATGCCGATTGTTAAGTCTTTGTGCATTGTTTTTATTGAATTTTGGCGCGGCGTACCTCTGATAACGGTGCTATTTATGGCTTCAGTGATGTTGCCGTTATTTCTGCCCGAAGGGGTTAATTTTGATAAGTTGTTGCGAGCTGTAATAGGTATTGTTTTATTTGAGTCGGCTTATATCGCTGAAGTTGTGCGAGGTGGTTTGCAGTCGATTGATAAAGGACAGTATGAGGCGGCGGAGGCTTTGGGTTTTGGGTATTGGAGGAGTACACGATTGATTATTTTGCCCCAAGCTTTGAAGTTGGTCATTCCCGGTATTGTGAATACTTTTATCGGGCTTTTTAAGGATACAACGCTGGTGCTTATTATCGGGTTGTTTGATTTGTTAGCGGTTGTGCAGGCGGCTTTTACGGATCCCCATTGGTTAGCTTATGCCGTGGAAGGTTATGTGTTTGTCGCGGTAGTCTATTGGATATTTTGTTTTAGCATGTCGCGTTATAGTCAGCATTTGGAGAGGATAAAATGATTGAAATGCGTGGTGTTCATAAATGGTATGGGGAATTTCATGCTTTAAAAGAGATTAATCTTTCTGTTAAAAAAGGCGAAAAGATTGTTATCTGTGGGGGCAGTGGCTCAGGAAAATCTACTTTAATTCGTTGTCTGAATCGGCTCGAAAAACATGAACAGGGGCAGATTATCGTGGCTGGGACTGAACTCAATGATGATTTAAAACACATCGAACAGACGCGCCGAGAAATTGGGATGGTATTTCAGCAATTTAATTTGTTTCCGCATCTTTCCGTTTTAGAAAATTGCACGCTGGCACCGATTTGGGTACGCAAGTTGCCGCGCAAGGAGGCGGAGAGTATTGCTATGAATTTTTTGGAAAGGGTGCATATTCCTGAACAGGCGGATAAATATCCGGGTCAATTATCGGGTGGACAACAACAGCGTGTTGCGATTGCGCGTAGTTTGTGTATGAGTCCTGAAATCATGCTTTTTGATGAGCCGACTTCTGCGCTTGATCCTGAAATGATTAAGGAGGTGCTAGATGTGATGATTGAGTTGGCTGAAGAGGGGATGACGATGTTGTGTGTGACACATGAGATGGGTTTTGCGAAAACGGTGGCTAATCGCGTTATTTTTATGGATAAGGGAGAAATTATTGAGGAAAATGTGCCTGATTTGTTTTTTAGTCATCCTCAATCGGAGCGGGCGAGGGAATTTTTGGGTAAGATTCTTTAGG
>JBDLJY010000656.1:0-1999 GCA_039714115.1 Pseudomonadota bacterium
AAAGCGGAAACGGATTACGAAATAGGCGCACCACTACAAGGACGTATTTCAGGCAGAACAACAAACAGCCGGTAGAGGGCGTGGCAATAATATTTGGGTCTCACCAAGCGCAAGCAATATTTACCTTTCTTTGACTTGGTGTTTAGATGGCACTCAGAGCCAATGGTTAGGGCTTGAAATAGGAATTGCTTTAGCGCAGGTGTTGTCAGAGATTGGCATTACCGGTCATGGCATCAAATGGCCTAATGATCTTTTTTGGCAAGGCCAAAAAATTGGCGGTATTCTCATAGAGCGAAATTATCAGAGTCATCGCTTTATTATAGGTATTGGAATCAACGTCAATATGTCAAAAATTGAAGACACAGCAATCAATCAACCTTGGATTAGTTTAAGACAAATCTTAGGCGCACCCATTGATAGAAATAAATTAGCTGCTTTAATCATTTCTCATCTATTTAAGTGCTTATCTGTTTTTCCGACGAGAACTTTTAATGAACTGCAAAAAAACTGGTACCAGTGGGACCTACTTATCGGAAAAGCCGTTATTATTCATCAGCACAAAATTAATAAAATCAAAGGCGTTGCTAAAGGCATTGATCCTCAAGGACGTTTAATTGTTACCCTAGCAGATGGTAGTCAAAAAACCTTCTCATCAGCAGATATTAGTGTACGTTGGTAATGATTAAATTTAGGAGTCCAAAATTTATTTTGGACTCCTAAATATTTCCCTTTAAAAAATATTTCTGTATTGCCTGAATAATCCGTGGATTAATCTCATATTGCTTGGCTAATTTTGACCATTGTGAGACGGCTTCTTTTACTTGTTCTATCATTGCACTTAAATCAGAAACATTGTATTTTTCGGCCAAAATTTTTAAATCTTTTAATTGTGGGTGTTTGCCTTCTCCATTAATGCTCATAGTATGTTCTCCCGCAATACCTCTTGTCGGCATTAAATCATAAGCGGGTGCGAGTTGCCATTGGGATTGTTTATTAAACATAAAAGAAAAATTTTTGACATGATCATCTCTATTATGAGCAATGATATTAAATAACATTCGTCTAAAAGCTTGTTTGATCGCAACTTGTTGTTCGGTTAAAATTTGGGTGACTTGCAAATAAGTATCATAATCACAAGATGGAATCCGATGATCCGCATGAATTAATCCAGCTAAAGTATGAGTATGAATGCGCTGATTGCCTTCACGATCAAAACGTTTTATAGCAAAATATCGTTGCTGCTTTTCTACTTCGATGAGTCGAGTTTTTGGTAAAAAAAGACCGGCTTGCTTCGCCATTAATGAATACACATATTCAATCGCGCCTGCATCTTCTAAATCTTGGTTTTGTGAAAATTTGACTAAATAATGTTCATAATCGCTGGGTAATTCATCCAATCCACTGATAACATTGTTTTTTTCATTTAAACCGACAATGACTTTTGGTCTTGCGCCACCTGATGAGCCGCCTAAAAGTTGTAGTTCTGGAAAAATTTCATCATTTGTGCCTGTTAGAACTTGTTGAGCTTTTTCTGCTAATAAACTCAGTTGTAAGGCAGAAAAATTGTCGCTTTGCTGAAATTTAGCGGGATGATAAGTTAGAGCGCCCATAGTACGTTCTCCCAGATACGATAAGCGTTCTAATGGGGTAATGGTTTTGAGACCTAATTTCCGAAAGGCTCTATCCATTAATAATAATCCCCAGCCGTCAGGTAAAGAATCATTAAAAAGTCCATATAATCCTGCAAAGACTCGCTCTCTTTCTATAAAGACATTGGGCTTATTAGGTAAATAAAAAGGCGAAAGTTCTAAACCCGTTTTTAGAAATTCAGGCGTATATTCAAACAGGATTTGCTTATTATGAGGCACGAGATGCCCAACAGTGATGACTTTATTTTGAAACGGGTGAAAACGCACTTCGATTTCCATAAAATTAATCTCCCTGAGTTTTCCGTTTACCTCTTTGTCGATTTTTTGTGAGCTTTTTAATATCAGATAAT
>JBDLJY010000657.1:0-1989 GCA_039714115.1 Pseudomonadota bacterium
AGCGTTTAATGTATCACTTTATACCAGATTGTCACGATAGCAATATCCAACTAACCAAACCCCTTATGATATAAGGCTGCTTAACTTAATGGCATTGACTTCTTGAGTACCTGCAAGGACTCTCAAGAACATGTCTATTTGTTCAGCCATTGCTATGTTTAGTGGTGCATGCAGCACTAGTTCGGGCGGCATAATTGACTGACCGATCCTCTTGCCCGCAGGGGCCGGTAATTGGCTACGCCAACAAATGCCATGGGCACTACGGTCAGTAATATCATTAAAGGCTCTCACTGCCGGAGCAGGTTTGCAACCTGCTCCGTAATGTTTTCGCCTAGCGGACGAATGTGAGAGAAATGGTGGGTTGAACGTCGCGCTGCTCCGTTACCCGAGGTGCGCTATCACTCTACCCACTACGCTCGCTGACTAAATCTTTCCATGCAACATGATTATACATTGTCTTTTGAAGAGGATACTTCACAATTTGTGTTTCTGGATAATGTTGCATCTCTTCTATTGTGGGTGATGGGTTTTCTATTTTGACTTTATTTCTAAGAGCTTTGTCTGTTTGAGTTGGACGTTTCCTATCTATATGAAACAAAATATATTTTATCTGTCTGATTTGAATATCCTCATCTTTATAAAATTGTTCAAACAAGATAAATAGATAATCTACGAAAAGCTTAGTGTTGATTAATTGGGTTTCATATTGGAGAACTTTGAGTTTTTGAGATTTTAACTCACAAAAAAACAAGTCCAAATAATTATTTTCATAATAAAAAATAATACCATCACAAACTTTATTGATTCTATCGTTTTGCTCATTTAAAAAATGGTTTCGGCATTTGCCTTGATTGCCTGAACAAGTTTCTTTTCCTTTGCAGATTTTTGCCTCTTTTTTATCCATGCTGAAAACAAATACATTTTCAGGCAATTGAGTAATTTTTACCTCTTTTAAGGTATCTGTTTGGGTTTGTTGTTCTTCAATTTTGACGGCATGATTTTCGACGGTTAACTCAAGTTCCGGATTGATAAGATTATGTAATTTCATGATTCTAACAAATTGTCGATAGCCGAAATGATTTTATTTGAAATTTCATTAGTCTGAACAATTGCTTCGTCAAAACCACTTTGTATCATGCCATATTCATCCGTTTCGACTGGCGAAACGGTACCATTTGGATGAGCAATATAAGCCCTTAAATCTTTCGCCTTTAATATATCATTTTGCGTATAGCCATATTGATTCATAATATCTGATTTTTCTGGAAAATCATTGGCAAGCATCAATAAATTATTCAGTTCTTTGATAATATAATCGCTATGGGTGGTAACAAACACTTTGATGCCAGCATTAATTAATTTCACCAATAATCGAGCTATTTTGATTTGGTTTTCTGGGTGTAAATTCAATTCTGGTTCATCTATAAACAGTATATCGCCTTTTTTGGCTTGGTGTTTGAGCCACAGATGTAAATCAAATAAAGCCCTAACCGATGTTGAAGACATATAGTGCGGCAATACCCGATGGGTGGTTTTGTCTATGACTACTTTCCGCCCATCGCTCATTTCATATCGAACCCCCAACATATCTTCAATGTAAGTCATTAATTCTGGGTATTCTTGTTTCAAGAAACTATTTGATTTAATGACATTATCACTGTCTCTGGCAAAATTAATATTTTCTTCAATTGGCAAGGCAAAACGCGCAAGATTTTCCTCTAACAAGTCAATATTACGAGTTTTGGTTAATGTCTTGATTAACTCATTTTTGTTTTTATCCAATTCTTTTTGGAAGAGTTGGATACCGGTTCTTTCCGCAGATATAATAAATGGAGATGGTAAGCTTTTCTTAAAATAATATTCAAATAAAACCCTATTGAATAATGATTTGGATAATTCATTAATATTATCAGTTGTTATTTTTAGCTGATTTTCTTCTTTAATTGCCGTAATTTTAGTGGCACTACTTTGAATATTATATTCAAAATT
>JBDLJY010000658.1:0-1972 GCA_039714115.1 Pseudomonadota bacterium
AGCCTTTTGAAAAATTCATTTAAAACCAGTTGCATCGGCTTAATGCTGTTTTGTAGTATTAATAAAATAACGGTTATGAAGTCCAATTTGTATTTGCGAAAGGTGGGCAAGCGGGCGGATAGCTCTTGGTCCATTGGAAAGATCGTGGTGCCCGCTTGCCCACCCTACAAAAATTTTGATGCTGTTCGATGTTCACTCTTAAATGAATCATCATTTATTCGTAGGGGCAATCCCTTGTGGTTGCCCTCGCGGATAATTGAGATAGATTGAGTGGCTTTGTCATTTTTGACTGCCACCGTGTGTTTTTCCATGATCAAATTTTTCCTATAGTTTGAAAGCAGCTAAGTATAACACATTTTTCTTAACTTAATGGCATTGCTTCTTAAATGCAATCCGTGTAGTTATTGATTGTACTATTTCTTATTCCCACTACGCCGCACCTGACAGCCAGACTTAATATTCCAAGCACCTTTAGCGTTATCTCGTAAGTCGCAGTTTTCTATCGTACCGGCTCCGTTATCATGCACATACACTGCCCGATAAGCATTCTGTTTAATAGTACATTTTTGGACAACGGGATTGCCACCTTCTTTAATTTCTATTCCATTCAAAGCATTACCAAAAATATCACAATTTTCTATCTGCCCTGTGCCGTTTTTATTAACTAAAACACCGCTACCTTTACCATCCTGAATTTTGCAATGCTGGACAACGGGATTGCTACCTTCACTAATTTGTATCCCCGACTTGGCATTCCCAAAAATCTCACAGTTTTCTATCTGCCCAGTGCAGTTTTCATAAACAAAAACACCGCTACCTTCTTTACTATCGTGAATTTTGCAATAACTAACAATCCCCTCAGCCTCACTACCATAAATACCAATACAAGCCAACGAATCCGAAGTAATATCACAATATTCCAATCTTAATTTTCCCTGTGAAATATCTACGGCATAATACCCTTCAGCACGATTCCGCAAACTCAGCCCACGTACCAAAGCATTATCAGTCTTCATAAAAATACAATCTGCATTTTTACTTTCAACCACAATCTCCGCCACATCCCCATCACCGATAATCTCTAACGGCTTATCTATGACTAAATCCTCTTCGTAAACGCCCGGTTTAACTAAAATACGATCACCCGCTTTAGCTTTTTCGATAGCGGCACTGATGCTTTGGCAGTCTCCCGTTGGTGAAACCACTATAGTAATTGTCGTCAAAATCTTTTCCATACTTATAACCTCTCTCTCCCAATTGTTCGGGCGGCGCATACAATAAAGTTCCCATGACTGTCTGTCCAAACTTACTCATCCCACTCGCACTACCACGCGACATCGCTTCTTGTCGCAACGAAGTCGCCACCCGTGCCTGCCCAAAATCAATAATCTTCACCTCTAAACCCGTATCCGTTTGTTTAAATAACAAATTAGCCGGTTTTAAATCTAAATGAAAAATATCGTTTTCATGCGCCACTTGTAGCCCTTTCGCTATTTGGAGCCCTACCGCAATACCTGTTGAAACATCCAATGCCCCATGCTCAGCTAACCAATTTTCACCATCTAAAGCTCCCTCAATATATTCACTCACAAAATAAGGGCGTTCTTGTCGGTGGGCATCGACATAATTACAATCCAAAAGTTCTGGCACATACGCTCCCGCTATTTTACGCATCAACATCGCCTCGACTTAACCACCACTTGTTTTTCATCCCATTGATCATAGCACAAAAACACGCATCCCATGCCACCAGACAATGCCATTAAGTTAAGACAAACCTGACAGGTGTCAAAAACCTGTCAGGTGAATTTTTCGACGCCCTTGAGTTTACAACGTCATGGGTTTTGGATACATGGCAGGTCTTATTTGGTGGCTTAACTTAATGGCATTGCACCAGAACCCAGAATACTGATCATCGGATATTTATCAACATCATGCAAAGCATAACGTTTATCAATATTGATAGCCGATT
>JBDLJY010000659.1:0-1926 GCA_039714115.1 Pseudomonadota bacterium
ATGTTTACTCTATCCTGTTATACTGTCTAGACTAAATGGGATCGTACCGTGAGTTTCAAGCTCATGTGGCTGATACTATTCTTATTAAGCCGCTAGAATGACCGGACAGGGGCAAAAGAATAAGGTAACACTGACAAAAATTCAAAGCGATTTGAATAGCCTAGCTTATGCCATTTATGGTCATAGTATGGGAGCTATATTAGGCTATCTGTTGACTCAGCTTATTATAAACGCTGGAAAACCGGCACCGTTGCATTTATTTTTCAGCGGAGGATAAGCTCTGGCAGTGATTGATGATGATCCCCATCAATCACTGCCAAAACAATACTTTATAAATTATATCAATAAACTAGGATGGTTACCGCAGGGACTCTTAGGAGATGCAGAACTCATGGAGTTTTTTGAACCGATTTTGCGGGCGGATTGATTTTCAGGCTATTGAGACATTTATTTATCAACCTACATCAGCTTTTGATATTCCTATAACCGTCTTACATGGTTTGGCAGATAAAGAAGTTGCCTATCATGATTTGTTACCGTGGCAACAAGAAAGCCGTCAAGCCATTGCGATTAAAATATTTTCCGGGGGGCACTTTTTTATTTTTGAACAACTTAATCAATTAGGGCAAGTATTTTATAGTAGCTTGCTGAAAAAAAAACTGACATATCGTCTAGTGCCCAAGCGTTTGTCAACTCTTTTAAACAAGAATATAGTCAACAATGCCAGAACGTCTCGCGGCATTGGGATAGCATCAAACTGCCCATGGCATGAAAAAAATCAACCGAAACAACTCACATAGCACAAATTTGGAGCCATAAGTTGGTACACATAAATCTTTTAACATTTTGGAACAGTGAAAAATACTATTTTTTCAATAAATTAAATAGTCTTTTTAGAAACGTTAAAATACTTTTGTTTACCTACTTAACTTAATGCACAGGAGTATCAAAAATGACTGAAGCTGTTTTATCCGTTTCTGAGCTTAATGTTAGCCCGGAAAAAGAGCAATCGGTGTCATCTCAACCAGAGACAAAGCCAACGCGAAAAAACCGAGCCATGAAAACCGTCAATACGTATGTACTGTTGTCGGGAGGAGTCGGGTTTATTCCAGTTCCACTTTTCGATCAAGTAGCAATTGCTGGCTTGTCTGCAAAAATGCTGAGTGATCTTTGCAAAATCTATGAGGTTAAATTTTCCGATCACAAAATCAAAGCAATAGTGGCATCGGTTCTTGGCGGGGCACACTCTGACTGGATTACATACCCAGTTGCGTCCAATCTCAGCAAATTTATCCCTGGGGTTAACCTAATTACGAGGCCAGTTATTTCTGGGGCAATCATTTATACGATAGGTAGGCTTTTTGTCCGTCATTTTGAATCAGGAGCATGGCATTAAAAGACTTCTAAGGCGAGGTGGTGAAATGTTATTTAGGAACGTGCCTGTAATCAAAATGGTCATACTATATTGATTTGTAAAGATTTTATCTTTGCGCGTCAATAGGAATCCAAAGCTTTAGCTTTGGACTCCAACAACTTTGGAGACTACAAAAAAGCCATCGCAAAAAAATCGTCGCAGCATTATTGAATTTACCCAATCGCCTGATTAAAATCAAGAATATAGTCAACAATGCCAGAACGTCTCGCGGCATTGGGATAGCATCAAACTGCCCATGGCATGAAAAAAATCAACCGAAACAACTCACATAGCACAAATTTGGAGCCATAAGTAGTTAAGCCACGGGTAATAATGTTCTAAAGAGCCCAAGGCTTCGTACAAGTTACAAGCTGTAGTGTCTGGCTCAATGCCATTAAGTTAAGGACAACTGATTGATTTTATTGGAGCATCTACGTCAAAATCTTATTTTTAACGGAGCAGCTACGTCAAAAAATCCTATTTTTTCAAAAAATAGGATTTTTAACGGAGCA
>JBDLJY010000660.1:0-1859 GCA_039714115.1 Pseudomonadota bacterium
CATTTCTCAATCCCTAGCTGGTCGTTGCGGAGTGCTGACGCTTTTGCCACCGAGTCTGAATGAACTGGAACGATTTGAGAACTCTCCTGATAATTTATTTAGCTTACTTTGGCAAGGCTGTTATCCGCGTATTTATGATCGACAGATTCCAGCACATCAATGGCTCCGTGATTATATGATTACTTATGTGCAAAGGGATGTGCGTCAAATCAGCCAAATTGGCAATTTGAATACTTTTACCAATTTTATGAAACTCTGTGCCGGAAGCACCGCGCAGGAGGTTAATTTGTCCCGTTTGGGAAGCGATGCCGGTATTGCTCATAATACGGCTAAGGCATGGTTATCGGTATTGGAAACGGCTTATTTGGTTTTTCAAATACCGGCTTGGCATAGTAATTTTCGCAAGCAGATAATTAAAGCGCCTAAATTACATTTTTATGATAGCGGACTTGCTTGTTATTTATTAGGAATTCGTTCCCCTGATGAATTGCATCATCATCCGTTACGAGGCGCTATTTTTGAGAGTTGGGTAGCTTCGGAAATTTATAAAGTTTTTACAAACCGAGGAGCGTTACCGTCTTTATTTCATTATCGTGAAGCCAGAGGTTTGGAAATTGACTTATTGATTGAGGCAGCGAATGGCTTGAAAGCGATTGAAGTCAAATCTGGTGCTACTGTTAACCGAGATTTTTTCAAGCATCTAAACAAATTTATGGAAACTGTTAGACGAGCAAATCAGCCGGTAAAGAGTTGGTTGTTTTATGGCGGAGATGATTGTTACCTTCGTCAAGGTATTCAGATTGCTGGTTGGAAGAATATTGTAAAGATGATTGATATGGCAGTATTTTTTGAGTGAACGTAGGTATAGGAGTCCAAAATTTATTTTGGACGCCCAAGATAAATCTTGGACTCCGTTAGTCGTGATTTTCAATCTAGGCATCGTAAACTCCTTTAATAGTGCTACCTATTGGTTGACCAACTTTCCGTTTTGCCAGTGATTTTTTGATCACCTGGCATCGTTTTTTTATAACATTGTAGGTTTCCAGTCCCAACAAGCTATCAACAGCCGCCTTACCTTGCGGCGTAATCAAAAAATAATCAATACCATTTATCGGCTTGATTACTATCAAACCCTTCGCCAACAGGTATGCCCAAACATCATAATATTTCTCATCCCAAGGACCATATTTGTATCGAATCATACGGGTTTCAATATTCTGTTTTTCATGCTCTTCTAAAGTCAGCCTGCCTTTTTTGAGCTTATCAAGTGCTTTTTCCAAATACACAGGATAGCGCAAGAAAAAGTCCAGTTTAGCTAGTTTAGTTCTACCTTTGATAGAGTGCTCTCCATTCTCCAACTTATCCGTAGAACAAATATCCTTGTTCGTTGAGGTTTTTAAGTTTTAAACTTTAAAACCGCCCCGCTTTATCAAGACTTGCTTAACGTTATAGGTTAAGGCATCGCGCAAGAATCCAAACAGATCGAATAAACTACTTTTGCCCGTCCCATTGGCTCCGACAAAAAAAACAGCAACCCGGTAATTTGTCAATCGTAACATCACGAAACATACGAAAATTTTTTAAACGGATTGATTCTATTTTCATTTTGGTTGCCCATTAAAAAGTAGCCTTGGGATAAATCCCAAGGCTTAAAGCTCAAGTCACCTAAAGGTGACTAAAAGCCGGTAGTTAGTCACCTTTAGGTGACTTGAGCTGTTAGACTCAGAATTTATTCTGAGGCTTAAATGCGTTTATCCTACACAGGATTATCAATCTCAATATATTCATGCTCAAGACAAAAAGCCGTCGCCAGATGTTTACCCAGTGCCTGAACACCATATCGCTCTGTCGCATGATGT
>JBDLJY010000661.1:0-1859 GCA_039714115.1 Pseudomonadota bacterium
CGCGCACGAAAAAATTGCTTTTCCTAATCTGAAACACCCCCTAAGTGATTCAGAAGAATTACTAGATCAGACCAATATTTGGCTACGAGAAATTATGCCTAATGTAAAAGTCATCGTCTCTGAAAATAGAGGTATTAACGCCTTTGAGATTCGCTACCAGTTCACTTCCACACAAGCTGATATTGTTCCCACTAATGAATTTAAAGCCGAAAACGTCGGATTCGGTATATCTTATGTATTACCTATCATTGTGGTCATCCTTTCCGCAAAGCCTGACAGCCTTATTATGATTGAAAATCCAGAGGCTCATTTGCACCCTAAAGCTCAATCTAAACTAGCCGAACTGATGGCATTAGCCGCTCAAAATGGTGTACAAATTTTAATTGAAACGCACAGTGATCATATTGTCAATGGAACACTTGTGGCGGTCAGAAAATCTGAAACACTCCAAGGTATTGCTCCTGATAAAGTGAAAATCCATTATTTCCTTCGATCTGATAGTCAACACACGACTTCAGTCATCAATTTGCCGGTTTTGGAGGGAGGTCAAATAAAAAATCCACCTGCTGGTTTTTTTGACCAGATTGAAACAGATTTGGAAACTTTAATGGGTTTTTAAAATGAGTGTTAAAACTTTTCTCTTATTTCCACAAGAAGATGACGATATTCTGGCTCTTGACAACCCACAAGTTGCCAAAGATATTATTCAAACCGCAGTCAAATTACGTCAAACCATACGTCAACGATATAATGAAATTGAACTGTTTTATGATAGCGAGAATGTTAAAGCATTTTTACAAAAAATTGCAGTTCTGTTTGATAATGAATACCTGCAAAAGCCTGCCACACAACTTAAAATAAGTTTACAAAAAGCCACTGATTGGCGCATGAGTGCGGTACAACAACATGAATGTAGTTATGTTTTATGGTTATTAGATAAATTTGAAGTCAAAGCGGTGACTAATAGTACCTTAGCTGAAATTGCCCAAAGAATTTTAAGCCAAACGACTGATAAATACTTACTGATCAATATACACCAGAGCATTCGTATTAATCGTCGATTTTTGCCAATCTTCAAAGACTGTAAACATATAGCAGATTTACCTAAGTTCGTGCATGTTGAATTTGTTTATGATGATAAAGAATTTAAACTTTGGTGGGAGATTTATCAAAATACAGACGGGCGAGGTGATTTTAGTTTATTAAACCGACAAAGCTTTACCAGAACTCACTTGGTAGAACAAGGTAAAACCGTCTATAAAGAAATCTCAACTAATCGTTATTGGTATTTAGATAATCTGCATAAAGACCATTATGAAGTCTTTAATGCTATGGGCGAACATATTGGAATTGCTAATCTAAAAGGGGAAATTGACACTTCTAGGAGAGAAAAAGGTAGAAGGATAACAGTAAATTAAAAAGCATACGGGGTAGAATAATCGTAAGGTACGCAAGATATTAAGTACCAAGGCATGAATTTTCAGCCGGAAAGGGCAACCACAAGGGATTGCCCCTACGTCTGCCGGACGGGGTTTGCAACCCCGTCCTGCAAAAAAAAATTCACCAGCGCGACATGTCGAGCCTTGAGAGTCCAAAATAAATTTGGGACTCCCAGGTGCCTTAACTTAACGTGCAAACAAAAATGCTTGCGACTTGCTAGGGTTTTTCAAGGCAGTTACCATATTACCAACGAATTGAGCGGTTTTAAAACCGACTTTTAAACCCTGTCCTACAACGGGGATTAAATCAAACACACCATCAATAACACTCTCCCCATTGGCTTGCTGATTAATCTGCTCAAGTTGTTGCGCCAAAACGCGATTGTGTGTAGCAATCACATTTTCTAAACGCTGCCCTTG
>JBDLJY010000662.1:0-1846 GCA_039714115.1 Pseudomonadota bacterium
CGTGGTTTATCAAGTCGGGTATTATTTCCGAAACCCAGCCATTTTTTTGAAGGGCGCAGTATGGCGAAACGAGATCATCCCAAAGTCATCCGTACTTATCCATTAATGGATCAGGCACTGCCACCCGCCATGACAGTCATGGATGCTATTCATGATCTGCCAGAAATCAAAGCCGGTGAACAGGCATGGTATTATAGAACCGATATTTCACCAACCCATTTTGAACGGGAACGGCGCAAAAAAGCGGAGAAATTAACGCTTCATAAAAGCACCGCCCATTCACCCAAAATGTTAGAAATCATCAAACATTCCGGATCAAATAGATCAGCCTTACCGTCGGGCATGGTTTCCAGTGGATTTAGTACCTCTTATAGCCGAATAGAACCAGATGAACCCTCAGTTACTTTAACCGTCAATTTTGTTCATCCCGCATCTAATAAATGTATCCATCCTTACCAAGATAGAGCCTTGACACCAAGAGAAGGGGCACGACTGCAAGGTTTTGATGATGATTATATTTTTATTGGTAATAGGAGTCAGATTGTTAAGCAAATTGGAAATGCCGTGCCACCGCTTCTTGGACTAGCAATTGCTAAGGCATTATTAGAACAATGGTAATTAATTGAAATCAAGATAAGGTTTGTTGGAACGAATAGCATAAGGACAAACAGTTTGGTCAAAGTAAACTAAAGACATTTGGCGGAAAGCTGCAGTGCTAATAACCGCAGTTTTTCCGCTATCCCCTTTAGTATTACTGAGGGAAAAATCGTTTTCAGACAGAAAACCACATCGGACTTCCCAAATAGTCGCTATGTCGCCACGTTTTTTACGATCAAAACCTTTACAAGTAGTTAGAATATAACGAAAGGTTAAATATTGCCCCGGTTTAGCAAGATGTCCTTTTGGCTTATTTTTTTCTAATGCTACCTTAATTTCGATGCCTTTTTTACTATTTTTGTTAGCCGCTAATAAATCAGGAAACGTATGAGGACGATTGCGATAAAATTGCCCCTCAGAATGATGTGCTATTCTTGCCCCTAATAAATTGCCAATAATAGAGGACAAATTAGCGAGTTCAACAGTACCACCACCCAATCTCGGTAAGTCAGCTTCAATCAGTTTTTCATCCAATGCATCCAGTGTGATATGAGTATCAGCTATCGCATGACACAGTGTTTCAGGCGTTAGCCCAAAAGAGAGCAGTGCATTGGTGTTTCTGCCATTTTTCAACATTTGTTCAGGTGTGGCACGTTGGATTACTGTGCTCAAACTGGATTCAAATAGCTCGGTGACTGTGACACCCAATGCCAATGCAATAGAGACTAAAGCACCAATGGCGACATCAAGTTCTCCCATTTCCAACTTCTGAATTTGATGTGGATTTAAACCAGTTTTATCTGCAAGTTGTTCTGGTGTTAATCCAAGTTCTAATCGGCGAGATTTTAATCGGCGAGCTAAGTTCGCTATCACAACAGTAGGGGTAGCTTGAGCCTTTGTCATATCAAATTAGAGTCTGTTGATATCAGGATGGATTGGCTTATTAACAATATTGAGCCAATCTCAACAAGGGATTTATTATATTAGTATATCTGATTCGCCCAAAATAAATTTTGGACTCCTACATCCTTTTTCTCGTTCCCAACCTCCGGTTCAATGCCATTAAGTTAATGCCGCCTTAAATTCAGACGGGTTTTGGCAACCCCGCAGGTCTCGCTAAGCATGAAAACGCCCACTCTTTCCCCAAACCGCACTCACCTTATCAACCACCACATTCGTAACCGTATTGACTCCCATCTCCTTAGCACAACGCTCAACTTCCAAAATCACCATACCACGCACAAAATTC
>JBDLJY010000663.1:0-1833 GCA_039714115.1 Pseudomonadota bacterium
TGGCAGGTCGTTGTAAGTTAAGGTAAAAATTAACCTGACAGGTTTTTTACACCTGTCAGGTTTGTCTTAACTTAATGGCATTGACGCAAGGAGGGATCAGGCATTGAGTTAACGCTTGGACGGTGTCGAGGAAACGCCAGAAGCTCTCTATCGACATCCCAAACTAGGTAGTTCTTGGGAAGGATTTGCTTTGGATTGTGTTTGGAGAAGTATTGGAAAATCTGATGAACAAGCCGACTTTTGGGCGACTTATTCGGGGGCCGAAGTCGATTTATTCTGGCAACACGACGGCAAGCATTGGGCCGGTGAATTTCAGTTTGCATCTGCGCCTACTCTAACAAAATCAATGCTTTCTGCGCTTTCCACTTTTAATTTAGAAAAACTGTGGGTAATCTATAATTTAAATAATTGCATAATGGCTGATTTGCCATACTTGCGCCGGACTCATGAGCTAACGGAGTCCAAGATTTATCTTGGGCGCCTCGTTGTGCAGAGGGCTCCGCGTGCGAATCATCAAGCGGCGATAGATAGTTTTGATAAGGCGTTCAACCGCAACGACGGACATCAGCATCACAGTGATGGCACCTGGATCGGGGACTACCCTCTCTAACACCGCGAGCGTGATTACGAAGACGAGGCTGTGGAGTCTGGAAACTCCTACTGTTACGCGCTAGAGGATGTTGAGTTAGATGGTACGAGTACCTTCCATCTGCCTCCGTGCCGTAATCAAAAAAAGTATGACTGATCGATATCGGCGGGGTTTGGGCAACCCCGCAGCTTTGTCAGCAAACATTTTTGATGGCGTTGTAGGTTAATGGTTCGTGACATTATTTGTGCGGAGTACGCACTCGCTCTCATATCTTTATATTTTGTTAAACGACAACGATGTACAGGTAAAAAACGATGGCATATAGTGATTTTACTTTAAAACGAGTTAAGTCTGATCTCAATATCAAGATTATTGAGAATGAAGAGCTTTTTCCTAACATTGATGGTATTGAAATTAGTCAATTTCTGGAAACAATGCTAAAACGGAATATTCCACTTGCTCTAGCCATTAATACAGAAAAAGCACGCTCTGAGTTGATAATTGCAAATATATTGTTGGAAGTCAAAGATCAACTCAAAAATGAAGTCAGTTTTTTTTCGGGGATTGAGTTTACTGTTGATAAAGATAGGGGGTTGAATGGTTATTGTGATTTTATCTTGAGCCGTTCTATTGAACAATTTTATTTAGAGACTCCGGTTGTAACAATAGTGGAAGCAAAAAATGAAAATATAACGGGTGGACTAGGTCAATGTATCGCGGAAATGTATGCAGCTGCCATCTTTAATGAAAGAGAAGGCGATACAATAGCATGTATTTATGGCGCAGTGACAATAGGTGACGAATGGAAATTTATAAAATTAGTGGGAGATACGGCGTATATTGACACAGTCAAATACTACGCGAATGATGTTCAAAAAATTGTTGCTATTCTAGTGGAAATGGTAAAATTCAAATAGGGACTAATATGGTATTTGGAGGAGTTCTCTAGTTCTCTACGAGACCGAGATCCCCGTCCGCAACGTTTTGTTTTTTGATCTGAGCTAAAACGTTACGGAACCGGTTGCAAACCGGTTCCTGCAAAGGCGGTTTGCCCCTACTACCACGTCTTTCGGGGGTATTCAAACCTGTGTGTTCGCAACTTCCATTGTTGATTTGGCTTGTCATGACATTCCCATATCTGTACCTTGCCACCCTTTTTTTTCCTATGCTTGTTGTGTACATCAAGGCACAATCTATGACCATTGACTAAGCGGCCTCTATCAAACCACCATTGTTGGTTTAAC
>JBDLJY010000664.1:0-1829 GCA_039714115.1 Pseudomonadota bacterium
TTAGCAATGCGTTATCTGAAACGTAAAACAGAAACTTTGGCCTATTTTCGCCTAAAAAGCGTCTTTCCAATTCCCCAAGAGGAATTTTTACAACAGCTCAAAGCTAACTTATCAACACAACGCTCTACTCTGCCAATTTGGGCTTTCCGCTCCATTATCATCTACCCGCTGTTGCTTATCTGCTTCCTCACTGCGGCATGGGCCGTGAAAACACATTATGAAACACAACGGCTTGAACAGGCATTATCTAGGCACTTAATACAATATGCGGACTTACTCCACCAGAATATTGCTCATAGGGAACAGGGGAAAACAGAGTTGGTGGCGAAAATTGATCGGCTTGCCGAAGTCGAAAAACAACAAATCATGTCAGCTTTGCCGGATTATTTGCGTACAAAATTTAACTCAGCATTGTCAACTCTGACAGATGATAGCAAAACGGCTGAGGACATTTTGCTTGCATTTACAAGCGTCAATCAAGAATTGGATGATCACGGACTGCCCTATTACATTGTACCCAAAACCTTTTATGCTGATTGTCTTTCATTTATTGATATTCCTTTTGAATTACAATGGCTGCTAAAAAAACTTAATATCGATCCCAAACGGTGTAAAACCTCCATGCTGATCACCTACAAAATCAAGCAACAAGATCGATTTAGATACGAAGCCGAAACATTACCTGTTTATCACGGATACCGTCTTGATTCTGTGCCCGTTTCAGAATCGGCACTTGGAGTCACCTACCCCAAGGGACTGGGCTCTATCGTACTCTTAAATAGTACCAGAGACTATGCCATCAATAGTATTCTGCCCGCCTTGGTATATAGAGGCAGGCATAATATCGTGCCTTTATGGTTCAAAAGAAACTATAAAATTGAGGATGAAGTTGCAAAGGTTTACCAAAAAACCTTGAAATCAATTTATCAAGGCGAACAGCTCTCGACAGTTAAAAATATCGCAAAAGCACTGGTACGCGACAATCCTGACGCGACTCCTTCTAGGCTTCGTCAGAGCCTGATGCAAGTCGATAACGGTTCAGGCGGAGGAGATAATTGGATTCATTCAGGCATAGATGCCCTAACCCATGTATTGAAGGATCGGAAAAGGAATGAGATGCCTGATGATTTGTCGGCAATTGAAGCGATTGAAGCTTTAATTATAAAAAGCGTGGCATATCATGAATCCTATCATCAAATTCCTAAAACCTATTGGCAGGAAGCGGCTTGGGTGTCAACGGTACTTGGGAACAATGCACTGAAAGATGATATTTTGGAAGAAGTGGGAGCCTACCTCGTTGGACTTTATTATGGTGAAAAAACCCGTGCAATCCAAATCACTCAACTTTTCTTTTTTTCGGTCAATATTTTTTTAGAAGGCAGACCAGAATCTTATGCTTCCCGTCTCATTTTAGCGGCGTTAATAGATAGTTACAGTCAATCTCAATTGACTCCTCGTTTAGCCAATAAGCCGCTTGAAGCTTATAAAACGCTTAATAAACTAGACGATGACGAATTAGGCAATTTGGCGAAAAAGGCTTATATCAAATTATTCGAGCGCCCCTTTCCGGAAATATACTTATAGGTTAATGCCATTAAATTAAGGGCAACCACAAGGGATTGCCCCTACGAAAAATCACGGTTTGTAGGGGCAATCCTTTATGGTTGCCCTATTAACTCAAATTCTCAGATTTAACGCGACTGGCTAGATTATCAGTACTCAATCTTGAGTGCCATTACTCGCAAAACCTTCGGTATTGCCGATGTCATACGACAAACCCTTGAGCCAATAAAGGAGTCCATCGAATTTGCCTTTATCTATGGCTCCAT
>JBDLJY010000665.1:0-1823 GCA_039714115.1 Pseudomonadota bacterium
TTACAGATAAATTTTTAGTCGTTACGCCCGGTGTTACTATTCGTGATCGTTTACGGGTGCTATTGCCTAATGATATTGAAAACTATTATCAAAAACTTGATTTAGTGCCGAATACCTATTTACAAGATTTGGGTAGAGCCAAAATAGTCATTACTAATTATCATGCCTTTATGCTGAGAGATAATGTTGACGCAGCTAAACTCACTAAAAATATTTTAGGACAATCCAGTAACCCCGATTTATTCAAAGAAAGCCCGGGGCAAATGGTTAAACGTGTCTGTGGTGAATTGGGTAAAGATATTATTGTGATTAATGACGAAGCCCATCATTGTTACCATCGCAAGCCCTCCGAGGAAAAGTCAGAAAAATTAACGGGTGATGCTAAGAAAGAGGCGGAACGCAATGCCCAAGAAGCACGCACTTGGATTACTGGCTTAGAACAGATTAAAAACCAAATCGGCATAAAGGCGGATGGGGATTATTCGGGAATTTTTGGAAGAAAGACAAACTCGACATTAATTATAGAATTCGCTAGTTGTATGTCATCAAGAATTTTTAAAAAGCTACTTACTGATATCCCACCAAGTATTAACAGTGGTGGTAGACAGAAAAAAGAATTTCAAAGAAAAATTCAGCCTTGGTTAGATAGTATTGATTTTATTAAGTTCTCTCAAACTGACAAATTATACGGGAGAATTTTTTATTTTAACCATGAAACTTATGGTATAAGAGATATTCACAATATTCTTAAACCAATTTTCGATATGCTGCAAGGCTATATCTATGATGATGATCGTTGTATATTATCTTTTGAGGGCTTCAGATTGGATATGCAAAAAAAAAATTCATGGTTTGAAATAGAATTAGATTATGATGCAACGCCAGATTTATACAAAATAGAACAAAAAACTTGCTGTTTTATTGAGGTTGGTTTACTTCCTTTTACTGAATCTGCTATCAATATTATCTGGTTATAAAACTTGAGGTCATTTTATGAATAAACAATTTGAAAACTATTTCCTTAAAGCCTTATATGATGCCAAAGTTGAACAGATTACCCAAACTTATCAGGAAAAGGGCTTTTCATGTAAAACTCGTCTGAAAATGGATGACGTACAGTTTGATGTTATTGCAGAAAACGATGAAAAAACAATTGCTTTTGAGATTCAAGTCGCACCTAGCCAAGAAATGCGGAAAGAGGTTGAAAAGCGGCATGAAAAGGCTAAAGCTTTAGGCTATAATTTTCGTGTGATAACAATTAATAAACCGACTAATCCAGTGATAGCGATTAATTGGCTTAACCAAGCACTTTTTAATTATATAGAGAATAACCCACCAGAGATTATTCGCTCACAAGCCTACCCTGTTCATTATGAACAAGTGAAAACCGAAATTCAGTCTATTGAAATTAATGAGTTAGATACTTTAGTTCATGTTGAAGGTGGTATTGATGTTGATTTTCAGTCTGAAGAAAATAGGTTAATCTCTGAAACCCTCCCATTTGAGGGTGAGATTTCACTTAATCTTTTTGATAAAAGTGTCAAACAGGCCAAACTCAATATAGAAAATGATCTAGGATTTTAACTATGGACATGAAAAGGATACTAAAATGGAAACGGTTAAGAATCTTTGGGTGCCAGCGGTGAATAATACCGGGCAATTTGGACGGTGGGCGGTTTGTGAAGTGACGGATCCGTATCAAGCTATGACTATGATTCGATATTGTTTTGCGCGTTTACTTCGGGAAGATTGTGATGCGCCTATAAAAACCCATAAAGAACCCGAAGTGGATGCTCATTTACGCACACTTTACTTGCTTGGTA
>JBDLJY010000666.1:0-1819 GCA_039714115.1 Pseudomonadota bacterium
TTTGATTGGATTGCTTGGATTGTATTATGGATTTGTCAAAAAAGATAAATCTAAGTCTATTATTTTAATGACGATTGCCATCTTTAATATAGCAATCATGCTTGGATACCTTTATCACAATTATCTTGAGACAGGTTTTCCTACAGGTATGCCAAGGATACCTTCACCTGAGACACATGGACGATTATTTTTGCTGTTGCTTAAAGCAACAATATTAGAAACTATAATTCCTATTCATTACATATCTATTAATGACATATCAATAAAGGATATTCTGATTTTTGGGATGCAGTTTTCTGTACTTATCTATATCATACTCAAATATAGAAAAAGTATTTTAAATAGAACAGAAAATAGTAAGAACAATAAGACAATAACACTCCCTTTAGTGTTTGCTTCAATGGGTTTAGTGTACTTATTTTTTATAGTGCTCATGCGATGGGTAACCCAATTCGATGATTACGGATATAGATTGCTTGCACCAGGAAGTTTTTTGCTCTTCATTGCTTTTATTGCTTATATGGAAAAACGTACAACTCAAAAATTATTCAATGAGTTTAAAATTTTCTTGCTATCCTTTGCGCTATTATCTTATTTCATAAATGTTCCGTATAGTGTCTGGAAACAATATAAAGAACCAGTGTACAATGAAACTATACAAAATATAGAAAAAAAATATGCTGATGTAGAGAAAAATAGTATTATTGTTTTTGGAAGTATGCACTTGAAGTATCTCTATACTGATATACAAATGCGAAGCCCATTTGATTTACCTTATTCTGCCAACAAAGAAAGCTGGTCTGATTTTATCAGCAGGATTAATCCAAAACCTGAAAAGAATGTTTATTTGGTTATACCAGAGTACAAGCTTGATCCTGAGCGATTTGATCAAACAGTAGTAAATATGGTAGAAGGATATGAGAATAATTCTATAATTAAATTGCCATGACTATCATGTTACGGAGCAGGTTGCAAACCGTTTAATCCGCCAAGCACGATGGTGGCTAATGTTAAAACTTGGTTTCGGGAACTAAACAACGAAAGTCAAAACCCGGTACGAAAGGGATTACATTTAAGAAGGGATAAGTCAAAACCCTTATTTTGCACCCTTGTTTCGGGAATGGAGCGTAGCGGATTTCCCGAAACTTTTTTTAAGGACAGGCAATACGTTATTACCGATACGAGCCGCCAATTTTTATTCTGATCGTCTCGATTTTGACTTATCCCTGCTAAAAAAAAATCCCTGTAGTTAATGACTTATCCCTGTAAATTGGCTGTCGTTATGTTATTATTATTCGTTGTTGAACATTAGCTGTACTATAACATTGGCTCAATAAATTTATCATAAGGCTCACACACACACATAATAAATTACCAAGAGCATTCAACTATGCAATATATCCCCCTATTTTTGAGTTTAATTTTTTTATCATGCCCGCCCATGCTTTCGATTTATCGCAAAAGTTAGCGGAGTGCCAAACCCATTTAAAAGCCAACCGTTTAACCACCGGCAAAGGCGGGACAGCGCTTGCGTGTTACGGCTTTAGAATCAACTGGTCATCCCGTGCCAGAACCGAGCCGTCGTGGAAAGTTTATCCAGTTACCCAAAAGTTTGTCTGCTCGTTTAGTTGCCCATGCAAAACAAGAGGGTATAAGCATAAATGCCTTGGTAAGTACCTTGATTGCGGAAAGCATTGGAAAGCGTGAAGCTCATCAAGGAGGTTAACTACCAATGCCAGTATGATAAACCCCTAAAATTCAGACCTGCCAGGTATCCAAAACATGGCAGGTCGTTGTAAATTAAAGGAAAAATTAACCT
>JBDLJY010000667.1:0-1757 GCA_039714115.1 Pseudomonadota bacterium
TTTATTAATTATAAGGGCGCTTTAGCGATTACTGATTTAGTCTTAGAACAATTGCGCACTGTGCAAAATTATTCTGCCGTTCGCGATGAAACGGTAGAAGCATTTTTCCGCTTTGAGGATTTATTAGGCAATGCCACGCTCTTTTTTCTCCGTGAAACATTTCGCAGAGATGAACGTGCTAAAGCTACTGTAGATGCCTTACAAAGAGAAAGCTTATTGCTTGATATGCGCGATGTCAAAGCCACTGAAGAAAAAATCCTCTCGCACCTAGAACAACAGAAAAATGAGCAAAATGCCAGTGCAATGCAAGCACTTCAAGCGGGGAATTTTACTGAAGCGGCTCAAATATCGTCACAATTGGACAGTTTGCAAAAATCTATCAATGAGGTGCCACAGAATTTACAAGCTGCCCAAACCGCTTGGCAAAACAGTCATCAACAATGGTTGAGTTTTGCCGAGCGTTTTCACGATTGGGGAGAATTGTTGAATTCTCAACTCAGCCAAGTGTTGGCGGAAACGGAGACTTTGCATTGGGAAATCGCAGATGTGCATAAGGATGTTAAAGCCACCGCCAAAATCAGCGGGGAAATTGCTGATGATGTTAAAGATTTAAAACAGTCAATGGCGGAATTGTTGGCGCGTTTTGATTTATCAACCAAAGTCAAACTGAGTGATGAATTTACGCATCACAATAGTACCAGTCTGAAATTGATTCAAGCTGCAATTAGTAAGTTAAAAGCTTTGCCCCATTCTCATCCTGAGTATAATAAAGTAGTAATCATGGGAGGCAGTTTATTATCTTCGACGGGCGATATTGCGGAGGCGGAAATATTATTTTGTCAAGCTTTTGAGGCAGCCGAAAATTCTGCCGATAAAGCTTTAGCGTCTTTTAATCTATTTTTAGTACGATTACGAAATAAAGATTATGAGCAAGCCTTAGTTGATTTACAAACGGCGATAGATATTGATCAACATTATGCCTTGCATGATATTGATAAATATCCGATGGTACATCTTCTCGGTGCCGGTGGCATGGGTTGTGTGTTTTTATGCCATGATCAATGGGGTGAAAAACAAGTGGTAGTCAAAAGTTTTTGGGAAGGGCGCAAGGGCAAACGTCAAGAAGTTTTTAAAGAAGCCATGACTATGCGTAAGGTGGCAGGCGCGTATGTACCAGAACCATTGGATTGTGGTTATGTTGATACTAAGCGACAAGAACGCCCTTATTTTGTCAGTGAATATATTGAGGCTGCCTTAGATGGTGAAAATTGGTTAGCCCAGCATGGCGCATTTGATGTATCGACGGGTATTAAGGTGGGTATCCAAATTGCGAAAGGGCTAGAAGTGGCGCATGAAAAGGGCATTTATCACTTAGATTTAAAGCCGGCTAATCTATTATTTAAACAGACTGTTAGCGGCTTGATGGTAAAAATTATTGATTTTGGCTTGGCACGAGTGGGGACTTCCTTGCGACAAGAAGCAATGTCGCGCAGTAGTTCTAGTGGTATGACGCAATTTGGACAGGCAATAGCGGGGACATTATTGTATGCTCCGCCAGAACAAATGGGGGAAGAACAATATGGTGAACCGAGTGCCAAAAGCGATTTTTATGCTTTTGGGGCAACTTTGTATCGGTTAATGACGAATGAAAGTCCACGTCGTTTGAATCCACGTAGTTTATCGGAGGCACCGCCAGAATTGTTTGATTTGTTGTGCGATTGTACAGAAGAAGAACCGGCGAAACGTCCAACAACAGC
>JBDLJY010000668.1:0-1726 GCA_039714115.1 Pseudomonadota bacterium
TAATCCACCCTACATGAGTTGGTTTTTTCCGGCGAGTTAGTTCGTGCTCTTCATGACATGTTCTCTAACTTCAGTACAGGGATTGACTTCTTTCCGGGATTGGCTTGTTAATAATATTGAGCCAATCCCATCCGAGCCCGCTGTGGTTTTTATCGGGATGCCAGGATTTACATATCTCAAGATTTCAGACTTTCCAACAAACCGAACGGAGCGCTTGCTCGCCTACGTGCCCACGATCATATTCAGCCCGTCGGCGCTAATACCCTATCGCGACAAACGGCTGACGGAAACTGGGAAAATTTGCCGCCGGAGGAGACAAAAGCACGATTTTGCGTGGTTTACAAAGATGAAATGGGGACATTATTTTTTAAAATTAGGAATAAATAAAAACACCTAAAAGCTGACCAAAGGATAGTCACCATGACTAATTTACCACAAGAGGCAGAAATTCTGCTCTATAGCACACAAGACGGCACAATCAAAATTGATGTGCTTGCACAAGACGACACCCTATGGCTGACACAAAAAAAGATGGCAGCACTTTTTGGAGTACAACGTCCAGCAATCACAAAGCACCTGAAGAACATCTTTGAAACTAAGGAGTTAGAATAAAATTCAGTATGTTCCATTTTGGAACATACTGCCCCTGATGGCAAAACCCAATACTACAACCTTGATGCCATTATTGCCGTTGGCTACCGCGTAAACTCCAAACAAGCCACCCAATTTCGTATCTGGGCAACCCAAACCTTGCGCGATTTCATCATCAAAGGCTTTGTACTTGATAGCCAACGACTAAAAAACGGACAACATTTCGGCAAAGACTATTTTGACGAGCTATTAGAAAAAATCCGCGAAATTCGCGCAAGCGAGCGGCGTTTTTACCAGAAAATCACTGACATCTATGCCGAATGCTCTGCTGACTACGATCCCAAATCCAAAATCACCCAAACGTTTTACGCCACCGTGCAAAACAAACTGCACCGGGCAATCCATGGACACACAGCCGCAGAAATCATCAAGGCACGGGCTGATAATATGGGCTTAACCACATGGGAAAACGCCCCACAGGGTAAAATCCTGAAAAGTGATGTTAGCGTTGCAAAAAATTATCTGACTCACAAAGAGCTTGACGAGCTTAACCACATTATCGTGATGTATTTGGACTATGCCGAACTGCAAGCCAAAAAACAACGCTTGATGAAAATGCAAGACTGGGTAGAAAAACTCGATGCCTTTTTACGCTTTAACGATTACGAAGTGTTAGATAATCCGGGCAAAGTATCAGCCCAAGTCGCCAAGACACTGGCAGAAAAGGAATATAAAAAATTTAGTATTGAGCAAGATAAAAAATATCGCTCAGATTTTGACAACGGATTTACTAAAACAAGCACCATTCTTAATTAAAATTAATGATGAATCTGGACACGCCGTGGCTTTAGAATTTATCGACGCTTTGATGATAAACATAGGAGACAATCCTGAAAATCCTCTTTGGCCTTTATTTGAAATGGTATCTAAAGCGGTCGCTCATTATGAAGCCATTGTGTATCCTGAGACGATCAGAGAATTAGAAAAACATCAAGGCACTTTACCAACACTGCGTATTTTGATAGATCAATATCAATTGCAGCTATCCGATCTGCCTGAAATTGGCAATCAGCAGCTTGTGTCCGACATCTTAAACGGCAAACGCGAATTAACCTTAGAACAAATACAAAGACTG
>JBDLJY010000669.1:0-1634 GCA_039714115.1 Pseudomonadota bacterium
GCTCGTATTACGCGCAAGTCGGCGGCAAGCCTTGAGGTGGTGCCGGGGCGGCAGATGTATGCCCAAGTGAAAAGTGTCTCGTTAATTGATTAATGGCAAGATAAGCTACCTGCGTTTATGCCCCTCCAATGCCATTGATTTTTAATATATTATTATTTATCGTTTCCTTAGCGAAGCTGCGGAATGCCTGTATCTTTGCTATGCCAAAAAATCATATTTTTTGAAAAAATCGGATTTTTAACCGTGCATCGGTGTCCAAAAAAATCATATTTTTTGAACGATGATTATAAAATCAATCAGTTACAAATATCATAGACACTTGTGTATAACAATGAGCGCCGGCGCGTGGGAACCATAAAATATTTTACAACAGCCTGAAAGTCATTCAAATGAATTTTGATTTTTTTACTCATGCAATAGGCTTAGATGATCGTGCCGCCGTGTTTCAAAAAAATGACCTCTTGATAGCCATTGTTGCTGATGGTGCTGGTGGCATGAGTGGTGCCTCTGAAGCGGCTGATTATCTGGTCAAATATGTACAGAATAAAATCTCAAAAGGAGTTGATAGCACATTATGTTGTCAAATGTTAGCTGAGATAGATAATCTACTTTACAAGTATCCGATAGCAGGGGAAACCACGGGAATAATTGCAGTCATCAATACCAATAATAATTGCATAGTGGGTGCGAGTGTAGGCGATTCTGAAGCTTATATCATCTCAAATCGAGAGGGGAGTCATTTAACCGAATACCAATATCGTAAACCTCTATTGGGTTCAGGAACGGCTATTCCCATACCATTTGCTCCAATGACTCTTGATGGAACGCTCATATTGGGTTCCGATGGTTTATTTAAGTACGCTCGTTTGAGTGAGATTAGCCAAATTATTAAATCTTATCAGCCTAAAGAAAGCGTTTTGCGTCTGTTTGAGTTGGTTAGGCTACCTTCTGGTAGTTTTATGGATGATGTTTCAGTTATTGTCGTTAAGCCAAAGTAAATCAACATTAATGCAATAGCATCCGCCGCAGTTCATAATCACCCCAATGGCAAAAACATTCTGCCATACGATTCTCCGCTTTGTTTAACATACCGATTGTCGATTTTAGCATAGTGAGTACTGTGATCACAGGTTAAATTAAAGATATTTTTTTCATCCAAACCAAATAACTGCGACAAATCTATTCCCATGACTTGAGCAATTTGTTTAAGCCTAGAAAAGTTAACATCAGTCCCCCCCCGCTCTATCTTGGCATAAGCATAAGTTGATATGCCCAATTTCTCCGCCACGTTTTCTTGTGTCCAACATCTATACGAGCGAATAAATTTCAGTTTTTTAGACAGCTCCATAAGAAATTGACGTTTTTCAGACTGTTCCATAAATAAATACTCTTGGTTGTGTACTTAATAAATTATAAGCAATTTTTGCCTTAGCATAATCTTCTTTATCCAAGGCGTCATCAAATAATTGTGAGTGTGCAAACAGTGATGATCGCAGGTGTCGGATTGAACATGGCAACGCCTGTGATATTCATGCCCAAAGGAGTCATCAGCCCCAATGCGGGGAATAGGATGTGTCGTGACGTTTTTTGAAAACTATTTTAGGTATAGGAGTCCAAAATTTATTTTGGACGAG
>JBDLJY010000670.1:0-1595 GCA_039714115.1 Pseudomonadota bacterium
ATTTAAACGACAATTGTTTTTCGACTAAGGTTTCTAAGAAGTTGAAAAAATGGCTTGATGAGCGCAATTCGGGTTGGGATGAGACTCAAACGGGTTGTTCTTATTGAAACTGTGCTCGCCTAAGCCTTAGAATAAATTCTAAGGCTGACAGCTAAAGTCTGCTAAAGCAGACTAATTATATTCTCTGGTTCAGAAATCCGGCGTGGGAACCGAACTCATGAACCAGAGATAACTACAAGGATTACATTTAAGAAGGGATAAGTCAAAACATAATCGGAGCTGGGTTTTGGTTTTGACTTATCCGTCGCGATCCTCAATGCCATATCGTGCCGGCAAATCTAAAGAAATCATATTTTTTAAAAAAATCGGATTTATAGCGTGTAGTTATTTAGGTTTTTGTGTAAGACTCGCCCAAAAGAAATTTTGGACTCCAAGATTGTTAAAGTATTGTTTTTATTATATTCTATAATTTTACCCCCATTTTTCAGATCAGTTTCATTTTAACTCTTATATATATGTCTTGGAGTCCAAGATTTATCTTGGACTACGCGACTCGAAA
The DNA here is from genome assembly GCA_039714115.1 of Pseudomonadota bacterium. Lineage (GTDB taxonomy): Bacteria > Pseudomonadota > Gammaproteobacteria > Beggiatoales > Beggiatoaceae > Thiomargarita. The sequence continues at coordinate 560 of JBDLJY010000670.1, forward strand.
CCACACCACTCGCTCAAAACCCAAGGCGATAACGCTATAAGTCCTGAGTTGTAACACCTCTCCATATTTTGCTTTTAGCCCCTTTTGATATTGCGCCAATTGCGCTTTCGATTCCGTTAATTGCTCTTGAACCGAACTTAAAGCCTTAAGTTCATCAAAGCTTTTCGATTTAATTTCGCTACTTTTTAAGCCAGTATCAGACAAATTGAGATATTTGAATTCAATCAAAATATCCAATAACTTATAGCGGCGCATATCAGGGCGCACTATCATGGTTAAATCGGCGTAACCACGCTCTAAAGCGGTTTCTGAATCCATGATATAAAATACATCATTAAATAATAAAGTCAAAAAAGCCGTCTTGATAGTCAATTCATTACTTAAACGATAATCTCGATTATCAAAGACTTTAAAATAATAATCTTCCATAAAATCACATAAAGGCTGCATATCACCGGTTTGAGAAAATATCCGCGCCACCCGTTGCGCTTTATCCAATTCTTCAAAACGGGGCAAAAACATCTCCTGTAAGCGTTCGACATACAACTTGCGAATCACCAAATTGGGAATTTTGAAGTCATGTAGGGTGGATTAAGCGGTAGCGTATCCACCAAAATTCTAGAAATAATGATTGCAGGTGGATACGCTACATATCTACATGTCAAAGCCATTAGTGAAGTTATTTATACCACGAAGCAACTTTGCGTTCCCAGTCACCATGCCTATAGGTGCCGTTTTTTATCTGTTCTTGAAGTTCTCCAACCTCCTCATGGGAAGCACCATCCGTGTAGGCTTGGTTAGTCATTTCAAAAATCAAATTATCTGAATACGTCTTCTGCTCGGTATCCCCGGAGTTCACCAAACGCTTTTTTTGTCTTTTTGCCATATCTATCTCCTATACGAAGGTCAATGAATTTTATTGTTGTAACGCTTTAGGTCATTCAGCAATGTTTCCATATCTGGCGGCACACTTTTTATGACAGAGTTTTCTTTAAAGTCCATTGCCCAACGCAAAATAGCTTCAAATAGTCCGGCC
>JBDLJY010000671.1:0-1591 GCA_039714115.1 Pseudomonadota bacterium
TTATGAGCCGGGGGTGGGGAGGTATTTTAGGGTTGATCCTATTGGGTTACAGAGTGGGATGAATATTTATGGATATGCAGGTGCGAATCCTATGATATTTATTGATCCATTAGGTTTATATTTTTTTGGAAAGTGTAAAGCAAAAGAATATTTAGAGGCAGCGAATGGCGATGCAGAGTCAGCTTGGATGTCTTCTAGACAAGATAGAGATCTACAAGCAGGCGATGATAAATTTCCTGGAACCCCTCAAGAAGCTTTAAGAAATGCAGAGCATTATTTGTATGCGTATATGCAAGTTCAAGCAAATAGTTATGATTCGGGAACAATGTATGTTTTGACTGTTGGCTATCATGTTCTAAAATTTTGGGCAAATGTGGCTGATTTTCATGGAGTGTATGACTCACGTTGGAAAAATAGTTGGCCAACAATTGAGGAATTGAATTCTGGATTTGAAGGTGTTAATGATGCTTTATTTAGCGACGATATTAGCTGTTCATGCCAATAAAGCTTAACGCCGTGTGCAACTTTTTTAAGCCATTGATTTGACATGGCTGAAATTGGTAGTGCGTCATATTTATAAAATTGCAATCTCGTATAACCAATGACTTGGGAAAAAAAGTTGCACATCGCGTAGCTTAGGAAAATTGCTATGGTTCTTCAAGAAAAAAAAATCGATATAATAATTATGAAATACTTAATTTTAATAGCCTACAGTGTAGTAGGTTTTTCTATAACGAATAGTCTTATATTAAATGGACATTATCTAAATGCTATTATTATATTCTCTGGATTGCTATTTTTCATTTTCAGTATTATTAATAATAAAAGGTGGGTTTATGACTTAACTGGAGCAATTATAGCTCTAATTAATTTAAGTGCAATATTTTATTTTTTTCCCATACCTGGTTATGATGATAATCCACCTGATAATCCTTTTTTAAAGTTTTTTATTATCACCATTTGCACTGTATTGTTTTTGGTTTGGTGGTATAAAAGGCAAAGATTTTTTAATGATTGAAATGTTTCTCGCTTCCATGTTCTGTGTGTGAGCCAGTCAGGTAGGGTGGGCAAGGTGTTTTTATAGTTCCCACACTGTGAAGACATGTAGGGTGGGTAAGTGGGCGGCCGGATATTTGACTTCAGCGATGATCTATCCGCCCGGAGCAGGTTTGAAACCTGCTCCGGGCCCACCATTTCGGGAGCGAGCGTAGGGTGCGTACTCCGCACAAATAAACTCCTAAAACCTACACCACCATCCTGTGTGTGGGACTTTCCTTTCGAGGCAAAAGTTTTTGCTATGCAAAAACTTTTGCCTCGAAAACTCTTTTAAAAAACCTTGAATCGCAGATTTTACGGATGACGCGGATTGCGCGGATTAAAAACAAATGGTACAACTGATTTACGGAAATAACGGATTGGGATGACGTAGTAGTAACGGAGATGTATTAATTGCTCCGGATTTCTGTGTTGAGGCTATGGAGCCAATCCGTTGTTTTCGTTAATCAGTTGTACTATTTTTTTTCTTACCCTCATTTTTAAACCCATCACACACAAGCCCCATTTTTAGTCCTAAATTTTGCCCCTCTCCTCA
>JBDLJY010000672.1:0-1587 GCA_039714115.1 Pseudomonadota bacterium
GTTGGAGTGCGACCTCTGTAAAATCCCCTCTAGGGGATTTACCGAGCGAGAACCAAGCTTTTTCTGTTATGCTATCTCAGGGCAGAAACCGAACCGTGGTGATGTTTGTCCACAAATCGGAGAACGGTAGCATGTTCCCAAACCCATGTCATGGCTTTAATACTCATCTGTTCTCCTTTGGTGTGCCAAAATACTCCTTGAATTTATTTCAGTGAGTTTATATAATTACAAAGTTAATTTTGATACCTCTTTTTTAATTGTGTTGTCTTGAGATGTTCTCAAAATTTAGGCCCGTGGCTCATGCGCGTGAGGATGCTTGTCTAACGCAAGGAGAATTAGCAAAAAAAATCAGAATGCAGCTTAATTCTGTTTCTCGTTGGGAAACTGGTCGCAGAACGATATCTTTAGAAGATGCTGCAAAAATCGCTAGAGTTTTAAACATTTCTCGCCATCCCACCACTCATCACCATCATCTTCGCCACTTATAAATAAGGCCGCCACAAAATTTCGCTTTTTTATGGCAGGACTTAGGCGTTGGCTGGTAGGTTGATGAGCTATGCGAAAACGCTTAATGTAAAACTGCATGGAAAATGGAATTGCAATTGACTGATGCGAGTCTTCATAGAATAGAATCATTGAAGGCTTCTTGAAAACAAATATAAAAAGGTATATAATGGCGCACTACCGCTGGTCGATTATCATTTATGGCGGTATTTCTGTGAAACCAACTTATGTTTACCTAACCTGATTATTTAAAACACTTTTAGGCAAAAAAAATGCCGGCATTAACGGGGCCAAGCCCGCGCCGGCGATGATTTTGTTCATTTGAAATACAATCAATAAAAGAGACATAAGGCATTAAAACCTATACATTATAGGGGATTATACGCTGTATGTCAATGAAAGCTAGTTAGCGAAACAACGAACTTTCAAAGACATTTTACCACTTTAATAAAGGATTGCAAGGAAAAAATGCAATATATTTTACAAAGGTAAAAAATAACAGTATTTTTGGTACATTACACCCTTATGAGAATACTTATCTATAGATTTAATGTCCTTATGTCTCTCCAAACTGGAGGGCATTATGGCCTCAAAAATTACGAAAGCCGCGTGGTATCAGGATAAACGCGGATTTATCGAAGACACGATAATCGAGGACGCCACGGACTGGCTAAATAGCCTTGGCTATGAAACCATCACCTATCTTGACTTAAATAGTGAGTCACACGAACTGAAAGCAACCGGCAAAAATAGAGGCAAGGTTGCCTATATAGGCTCAATTAACGCAGCTACTAACGGCAAGCCTTATATCACTCTGACAGTGATTAACCAACGCGCCAGCGTACCGAACGAGACCTATAAAAACAGCGGCGAGATTGTTAACCTGTTATGGGAAAACCGCAACACAACCAACCCAAAGCCAAGAAAAAAGCGGGCTGTCAAACCACGGCACATTGAAACCCAAGAACAAAGAGAGGCCAGACAAAAAAAGGAAAACGTCCTACGCGATAAAGCCCTATTCGGTCGCCTATCCAACGACCCGCAAAACAACCAAGCCGCCTACTTAGATGACAAAGGAATAAC
>JBDLJY010000673.1:0-1584 GCA_039714115.1 Pseudomonadota bacterium
TGATTTAAGGTGAGGCTTAATTTCGTCTAGTGAGATAGCCATTAATTGCTCCGGCATTTTAAAAGTGATTTGAAGCGAGGCTTAATTTCGTCTCTTATTATATATAGTAGTGAGATATCCATTAATTATTCAGACATTTTAAAAACGATTTGAAGCGAAGCTTGATTTTATAAGAGACTAAACAGAAAAAAGGGACAACCTCGCATATCTAATCCCTCACGATATACTCGGTTACCCCTTTTTTCTAAGTTATAATTGCACAAACTAACTCAAATTCTATTTACCCCTACCACACTTGTCTGAACTACCAAGTTGCTTAAACCATTTATCTATCTCTCTAAGAACAAATGCCTTTTTAGAATGGTTCACTGGCGTTATGGCTTGACACAATTTTTGGATGGTTTTTATGAACCCTCTTTGCTCATCTTTATCGTTTCCTACCCCCATATAGTATAGTTCATCCCCACCATTGATAACATCCATATCAGGTGAAATCCAGAAAACGACTTCCTCAAAAGCCGCCTTAGCATGTTTACCTTTAGGATAAAGAACCAAATATTCGCCCATCGTTACATTGAAGGCATTCAGCGAACAGGCAAGATCACCCTCGCATTCACCACCTATTGGCAAATTGGCGGCTTGCCAAGCAATCTGTTCGCCAATTGGTAAGCTGCGATATTGTTTACTAAGTGCCCAAAATTTGTCGGGGGTAACAAACCAGCCCACATCTCCAAAATCGACATAATAGATATTACCCTGTTCTTTTTGGGCGTTGAACCAACCCTTATAAAGAGACTTATTCCAATCCCACCCCACCAGCTCTATGACACGTTGTAAAGTTTGCAAGCGCATCAATTTGAGTTCAGCCGCAATTTCACTCGTTTGGGCTCCACTAACGCGACTCAAAAAATCGAATAAATCAGTTAGCTCACCAAAGTTGAGTTTCTGATTTTCCAAGCGTTTGCGTGCAATATCACGAAAGGTTTCAGCCTTGGTGCGATGTTCCAAGGAAGTGATAAGACTGCCAAAAACCCAGCCTTTATTGCCATTTGGCAGACGGATATGGTACCAATGTGCTTTGGTTTTACCAATGCGGGCAGGCTTGGCACTTTTTTCCAGCTCTTCGACAATGGAGCCTAAGTTGAGTACTGCCACAACTTTTGTCGAAGTATCAGGAGCACTACGCACTCGCGCTCCGGAAGCGGTAACAATCCAGCATTTATCACAGTCAAAATTCGCAGACAAAGCCGGCATACCAGTCAGCAAAAAAAGCGTTATCAACAAAAATTGTTTCATAAATTCTCCTTTTATTATGGGGGATGACTCTACGCTGGCTCCCATGTTGAAGGCATCCTTATGGGCGCGGCGCACAATAATTATACCCATAAACATCCAAAAAATACCACCCACTAAACTAAATTTCATCTCATAGGGAATGCCTGCATCGTGCCACTTTGGCGGATTCATGGTATTGTATGCTGCAATCCTGAGCAGGTTTGCAACCTGCTCCTCATGTTTTATCCATCCGACTATTGGGATAATCTGGCTATCTATCGCTGACGAGTTGTTTGATTTCTTTTTCTG
>JBDLJY010000674.1:0-1583 GCA_039714115.1 Pseudomonadota bacterium
TAGTGCTGGACGGGGTTTACAACCCAATGCTATTAAGTTAAGGATAAATGATTGATTTTATTTAAATATTACTGAGCTTGGACATTGTAAAAAAAAATCAGATTTTTTTAAAAAATCGGATTTCTTTCCTAGCGGTGAGCCCACTCTACGTGCTTTGTGACGGAGCCACGGATTTTTCAATTCCCGCTGGTACCTCCGCAAATGCAGCAACGCTTTGCCTGAATCTTGTCAACGATGCCACCGATTTGGCGAAGGTTTTGCGCCAATTAGATTTTGATGTGGTTGAAAAAACCAATCTCGGCAAACTCAAAATTCACATCAAAAGGCACTATCCAAAGCTAAAGCTTTGGACTCCAAACAAACTTCACATCAAAAGGTACTTGGAGTCCAAAGCTTCAGCTTTGGACATGCCTACTCCCAAATTCATCCCCCCCCCCTCGACCTTTTATCGCCTCAAACTTTCAAACCACTCTCAGATTCATTAAACTACGCGCTCCAAACGAGTTTATGGGAGTAAAAAAATGAGTGCATTATTGACACTCGAATCCATTTCTAAAAAATATCACTTGGCTCAGATAGAGGCCCTGAAAAACATCACTTTAGTCATCAACAAGGGAGAATTTACCGCTTTACAAGGCCCCTCCGGCAGCGGTAAAAGTACCCTATTAAACATTTGTGGCTTATTAGATGGCTTCGACGAAGGAAATTATCATTTCGATGGCACAGACATCAGTAGCCTGACAAAACCAGAACTTACATAGACGCGAATATCTCGGCTTTGTATTTCAAAGTTTCAACCTAATTCCAGTGATGACAGTAAAAGGTACTTCTAGGTATTTTTCCCCAGTCATTGGATCAATTTGAATGGAAAATTTGTTCATCTTATTTCTCTAATTGTTTTATCCGCGAGGCAGTGCGTGGGAACGATAATTTAAGTTGAAACTTAAAGCTGGGCATACTAGCCATTTTTTTCAAGTTAATTTGTCGGTACATTAATCATCAGTATCAATGTCCGTCTCACCAAACAGTTCATAATAAAATATGCATTGATGCCATTTATCAACGTGACCATTTTTATCAATATGGATAGTTTGTATGCGTTCTCCCAAATTGGGTTCATCATTAATCCAGTACAGTAAATAATAACCTGATTTGAATCAAAAATTTTTTCCTCCCACGCAGAGCGTCACTGCCATTAAGTTAAGGGCAATCCCGTAAGGGGATTGCCCCTACATAAAATGCGGTCCTCTGTAGGGGCAATCCCTTGTGGTTGCCCTTAACTTAATGGCAGTAACGCAGAGCGTGGGAACGAGGAACAATGACGAAAAAATGACACACTTTATTAAATCCCTTGAATCAAGGATTTTGCGGATGACTGTTTTTTTTGTAGGGTGAGCAAGGTGTTCTTGTTGCACAAAGCGAGCAGCGTTGTCGACTCCAACAAAAAACTCAATATTCAAGCAAGCGTAGCAAGCGTGGGACGCACCCTACGCTTGCTTTTTTAATTCGTTTCAATCTTGTGGTTTCGACATCTAATGCTAACTAATCTCTAGAGGTAAAAAAAATCTTGGCTAAAATTATTG
>JBDLJY010000675.1:0-1568 GCA_039714115.1 Pseudomonadota bacterium
TACCTCCTAACTGGCGTGTAAATATGTTGGCCCAATCGAAAGACACTCATATAGATATAGAAAAAATTCAAATTTCAATGATTCGCCAAGAAACCACTGCTCAAAGGGCATCTCGAATGTTTTCTCTGTCTCAAACCACGCGACAACTTTCAAGACGTGCCCTTAAACGTGCCAATCCGACATTAAGTGAGCATGAGTTAGACATACTTTTCGTCAAGTATTTATACGGTTCAGAGTTAGCTGAACGTTTGAGTCATTATTTGAATTAAATTGAGACAACCATGAAAAAAGTCAAGATTGTAGCAGCGCTGGGGCCGGTAGCTAAGGTGTTTGATCAATTAGGAATTCTCTATTACATCGGCGGTTCAGTGTACGGAAAGCATCGCGCCACTCAGGATGTCGATGTAGTAACAAACTTGAAGTCTGAACAAGTCAATTTTTTGGTCGAACAGCTTCAATCGGCTTATTACATTGATTAGGACATGATAAAAGAGGCGATTAGCTTTGGTTCTGGTTTTAATCTGATCCATCTTGACACGATGATAAAAGTTGATGTATTTATTAGCAAAGACGAACCTTATCATCGATCCACTTTCCAGAGAAGAAGAAAGGATACGCTTGAAGAAGATGATTCATTAAAATTTTACATTGTTTCGCCAGAGGATATTATCCTCAATAAACTTGATTGGTTTCGTCTCGGTGGTCAAGTTTCGGACCAACAATGGCGTGATATACAGGGCGTATTGAAAATACAGAGGGATTTATTGGATATGGAATACCTTTTTAGGTGGGCTAAAGAGTTAAGGCTTGATGATTTGTTAAAACAGGCTTTGAGGGACGCCGGCATTTCCTATAGTTAGTACAACGACGGTCATAAATAAACGAATTTACAAGATATTCTTGGACGAGCCGACGCCCAAGATAAATCTTTGTGCTGGACGGGGTTTTTAATGCAACCCCGTCCGTAACGTTAAATCCGGTGCTGGACGGGGTTCTGTGCTGGACGGGGTTTGCAACCATATCCATTAAGTTAAGGACAAATGATTGATTTATGCTATTTAGGCATTACAGAAATTTGGATGTTTACCGTATTCTTTAAACATCTACCACTTGGGGCATTACCCAATTTCGGAGTAAAGCTTATGTTATTAACGATAAACGATAAACCTATCAAGAGGGTTGCCGTTGTCAACGATACTGCCGCAGCCCGCGAGGAGATGGTCAAGCAGTGTCTCAATGAATTTGAAAAGCAATATGCACCTGACAGGAAACCATGGCGTACTCTCGTGAGAATTGAGGAAATCAATCGAGACTCAGAAAAACCAATGGTTTATGCTGTTATTCCGGGGTGGGAGCCTGATAAAGTGGTACGCTTTCCACTCGTCATCTTTCCAGAAGAGCAGCGAAAAATTGTTATACCGGGTGCTCGCTTTTTTGCCAAGGTGAACATCGGGGCAACTCATCACGATGAACTTTATTTTGAAGATTTTGAAGTGATTGAGAAACCACGGGGGAAATATGCAAAATTTTTACGTTCTTGATGTAGGGCATGGCAATAGTGCGGTGTT
>JBDLJY010000676.1:0-1559 GCA_039714115.1 Pseudomonadota bacterium
CCGCTCCGCTCCTTAAGCTCCACACAACTGATAAACACCGTCCAGCACAGATTTTTTATTTAAAAATCAATTATTTGTCCTTAACTTAATGGCATTGCCACCTGCGTAGGGCATGATCAAACATTGCGATTTGATCTCGAAGCTTGCCTGTTAGAGCAGATTTGATGTAAATACCGGGGGCTAACCGGAAATTGACGCACGGGGACAAGACGGCTCTGTTATCAGAGGCATTTCTGGTGGCAACCAGCTTGGATGAATCGTGAACTAAACCGTGATTTCTATGATCACAAATTAGATAGCAGATAAGTAGTAACAAACTTCTCAGAAGTGTAACAAAATGTAACAGACGTCCAAGATAAATCTTGGACTCCATTTAACGACGTTGTAAATAATTAGACAAGAATCCGCGTGAAAAAAAACACCCAATCACCTCAAATATCCATGTAGTTACTATATAATAAATTTATAACGGTATTAGCCGTGATTAAAGAAATCCGATTTTTTGGAAAAATCGGATTTCTAGCCTGTGATGACTTCTCTATGATACTCCGCTGGGCAACAAAAACACCTTACCCACCCTACAAGGCTAAATATCAGAAACCTGTCGAAACGATACAGACACCTGAAGTGATTTTGATGATAACTCAGGTTGCCAGTATTTTGGAGTCCAAGATTTATCTTGGACTTGTTTTTTTTGAGCTCATCCCTAAAATTAATTATTAAAATAAAACTTTGGCTTAAATCAAATTTTAAGGACATATCCATGATTTATCATTTTGTAGCAGAACAAACAGAAGCTGGATTAGACTTTGATATAAATCTTGACAAAGATAAAAAAGTCTATTGCTTTATTGGTGACAACGCAGTAGGTAAAACTAACTTGCTTGAAAATATGGCAAGAACACTGCTTTATTGTCATACTTTATTCAGTCAATCAAATACACAGAAGTATTCAGGTATTTTTTTAACAAAAGATATTAATGAAGTCATAAAGAACTTTGAATTGCGATTAGCCACAGAGCTTAGTCTCAATCAAACCAAAATCAAAGATAAAAATAAAGACAACTGGGTTTCCCCTCCTTTTGAGAACATAGTCAATCGTCATCTGACTATTGACAAACCACTCGTCTTTGTTGGTGCCAAAAATAGAGGATACACCAAAAATATTGACAAAAATCATATTACCATTTTGGGTGATAAGTATGATAGGTTTTTGGACGCTTTTATTAGAAGCTTTAACTATATGAATGGAAAATCTGTTGAAAAGACAGAGATAGCGGATTGGTTTAATTCAAGGCTGATTATCAACCCAAATTTTGTGCCTGAAAATAAAAATCGAGTTTTTGAAGTTGTAAGCGTGTTCGAGTTAATGCAAAAACTTGAACCGAGTTTAAATTTAATAACAAAAAAGGATGGCGGCTTAAATATTAAATTTGATGAAGGAAAATTGTATTTAGGCTCCGTGCCCATAGACAAACTCTCAACGGGTTTTGTCTCCATTATCAAGCTTTTTCAAGAGATTATTGCGGCTTATGGTGGTTGGACAGATGAAAAAGATT
>JBDLJY010000677.1:0-1557 GCA_039714115.1 Pseudomonadota bacterium
TCCGCTCAGCTCCTTAAGCTCCACACAACTGATAAACACCGTCCAGCACAGATTTTTTATTTAAAAATCAATTATTTGTCCTTAACTTAATGGCATTGCTTCGTAGCATTCCCACGCGGAACGGACTCTCTTATACACAAGTCAAACTTTTTTCGGTGTTCTGTTCGCCTGGAACGAATGAAGTGGGACGCACTCTACGCTTCAATGCCATTAAGTTAAGACAAACCTACGGGGCAGTCGAATTTTCCCCGTAGGTTAAGTTTCCCTTTAATTTACAACGGAATATGTATGGGTCTCCCATGACTGATTTGGGGAGAGTTGTCTTAATGGCATTGACTCTACGCTTGCTAAACATTCGCCATCCTGCAAAGTTCTTCAAAACAATGAGGCTTATGCAAGACGAGTTTCATCAATTTATCCATGGCCAAGTTTTGTGTAACTTCCCCGTTTTCATATTTTGAAAAGGCATTTGCACGGTCACCAAATATTTTGGCGGCTTGGGTTTGGGTAATATTGAAATGTCCTCTCAATTGTGCGATTTCGGCACCGGTAAAAAGTCCATCTATTTTCCTTTGCTCATCACGAATGCGTGCTTCGTTTCGTTTCGTTTGCTCAGGCATGATGATTTCATAATGACAAGTCGGGCATTCACAATATTCAATGTTTTCTAAAGTAAATTCCTGCCCTTTGTAACGGTAAGACGATGGGCCTTTTTTGAAAACTAATTCACCGAATTCGCATACAGGGCAAGTAAAATATTCTTGATTCATAATAAATTTCTCCTTTCAACAAGATGATTAGAGATGGAAAGAGCCAATTTCGACACATAAGTCGCCACGATAGTTGAGTTTCAACTTAATATAAATATCGTCAGATTTCCCACTTGGAGAGAGACATTTTGTCTTATAAACGTCAAAAGTCAGTTTACCATAATGGATAGTTTTACTAAAATGCGATAAAGGCAGAGTTTTGATGCAAGCAACCACATCTGCCTTAAAATATCCGAGATTAACAATATCAATTTCAACTTTTCGTCCCAAAAAAATGATTTTATTCTCATCCTCTGCGACTTCACGGATAGTCTCTAATGAATAAAATGGCATTATTTTACCTTTGTTTTATAGTCCCTAACTACAGGGATTTTTCATTAGTGTCTTGGCTGCATCCGTTAAGAAGAACCAAAGCGCACACTACACTTATCAGAAAATTTTTCATAATTTTTTTTCCTATTCTCCATACTGCGACGCAGAGCGTGGGAACGACTCCTTTTATACCTGATGTTATGATTCTGTACTTAATAGGATGATTGAGATTCAAAAAATCTCAAAACACTGCTCCGTCCACACCCACAAATCCAGCGTTTCCAAAACCACCTCATTTTCCGGAGACAAAATACCATAAAGGCAATATCGACCCGTAGGCAAATTCTCCGGCAAACTTAACTCAAAAAGCGTCACAGGACTATGAGGTATCCTTTGTCCAACCCAAAGCGGCTAAAGCCTTGTTTATTGGTGCGATCAAAATAGGCTAAACCCTCCCCAGTGCTGCTGATAATTG
>JBDLJY010000678.1:0-1537 GCA_039714115.1 Pseudomonadota bacterium
GTTTTGATAGTTCATTGTTACATTGGAAATGTTGTAAGAGCCCTTTCTCTTTCTGCACCACAGAAATTTTGAAGTTTGGCATCAGTCACTTTGTTATCATTCAACGTCACTTCGACATAACTTAAATCGCGTTTGATATAATGGGATAATTCGTTGTGACGCATGGCTTCGATAAAGTCTGTTAATGCTTTGGTAGCCGCTTCATTATCTTCCATAATTTGTGCGGGTAAACGAATAACATCCGCCCAAGTGCCGGTATTTAAATATTGTCCATTTTTGCCTAAGTCAATTTGTTTAGGCAAATGTGTATGTCCAAAAACGACATGATAAAATTTTCCGGTGTCTATTATTTCTTTGGCTGCCTCAAGATAATTGGATTCTTCTTGATGAATGTCAAACGAGAAATCTGTTTTGAGTCGTTTGAGTGCAACATGTAATCGTTTTATATTGTCTTGTTTTTCAAGTTCCTCTGCTGTAACCAATAACGTATTAGCAAATTTTTGGGCTTTGTTTAATAAAATCTTTAAATTGGGAGATTGTCGGCGTGACGCACTTAAATTGCCTCGTTGGGATTGAATAAAAAGTGCTGCATTCTCTCCCAGCATTTCTTGAAGAATATCAGATAGTAAATTTTGAGTTGGTGGGGATGAACGGCGGCTTGCTTTTAAGTTACCATTGTGAGATGGTTTTGCTGGTTTATCCAACCGTCCACGTATTTTACGCATGGTAAGCTGTGGGCTTAGAGAAAGTATATCTTGCAGTATGCCATAATCTGCTTTAAGAGCCAACAATAATGGTATCACCGCACCAGTTTCTGGTTTTAAAAGATCAACAAAACGGTAGTGTTTTTTGAGATGATTGATTAGATGAATTACCATCAGTGTTCCAGCAGGCGGTAAAAAATATTGTTTACCACGTTCTTGCTCATCCACCTTTAAACCCCGCGATAACATGGAACGCTCCTGCCTTAAGGCACTATGATCCACCACATTCCATGAGTCGTAACGATTGCCATGTTCTATTAATAAATCACCACAAGTGTAGGCTTCTCCATCATAAATAATCTGAAGTTTGCCCTGTTGTGCGCCCAAGATATTTTGTAAATGTCGGCGGACTTGTGGTAAAGCCAGTTCAATATCGTGGTTTCCCAATATCAGTGTGAGTTGATTGCCTTGAGCGATAAATTCTTTAAGCGCATCAAATGGTCCCCGATTCTGCCCTTCCCGGGTACGCTTAATGATTTGGTTTAATTTGCTAATAGCCTCTGTTTCATTGGCTGTCCAAATAGTGGCGTTAATGGTGGGATCGTCAAAGTCGTCATCCGCCAGAAAGTCAACAATATCACCATTGATGATGATTTCGGTATCGCCATTAAAGTCTTTAGCTTGTTTATTGATCCAATCAATGAAAGCGGTCAATTGAGGGTATGCGTGACAAATCTGGAATCCGGGTTTGGTTATCTGTCCTAAATCGTCTCGTTCATCTGGACGACCACCTAAGTGTAAATCGGAAATGATGAAGATTTTTTTCATTTTTT
>JBDLJY010000679.1:0-1520 GCA_039714115.1 Pseudomonadota bacterium
ATAAGTAAGAACATCCAAGGCTTCTTCGTTAAGTTGTTCAGCCCGTTGGTTGATAATATTAAGTTCATTTACATAAACCCATTCCGAATCCTGTTTCTCAGCAAACGATGTGGGTTGGCTTGGGTGCGGTGTCATCGCTCGTTCTAATAATGCGATAATTTGCTGCGTTATGGAACGACGGTAATGGTTCGCTTCTTGTTCAAGTTTTGCATAGAGTTCAGGAGAAATTTCCTCAATCACTATTGTTGACATGTTGTTTACCTCAGAATTGAATAATTTTTTTATCTTCAGTCATCACACTCACCACTACGATATAAACATTTCCAATAGCTTGTAAAAAAACAACAAGCATTGTTCAATTAACATCATTAATTATATACCATTTGATCTCGTTTAACCGAAATGTGGCAAGATGCTTTAACATGGCCATAAGTCAGGCTGGCTCATGTAAATAACGCTGCTGAGCCTGGAATTTTGAATGCCTTTTAATTAAACTTTTTGAGACGGCATATAAATATATTTTATAAATCCTAATAATGACCACGCGCCTGAGTAATTTAAATTTGTGTGATCTTTTCGATCCGCTCATTTTGCCAGCGACGTATTGCAGAGGGGGTTGTGCCCCTTTTTGAAAACGCTTGTGCAATCATATCGTTTGGTGGATAACCATCATTTAGCCAATCAATGACTTGATTATCCCACTGAGCATTTATGGCTGACTTCATCAGTTCATCAAATGGAAATGTTTTGATTATTACTTCTGTCAGACCCAAATTCTTTAAACCCGCTCTAAACTGTTGAATCACTTGTGTGCGCTTTTGCCTTAATAAAGGATGAATGACGAAAAAATTATCTGTCTGATTTAAAATTTTCATCCCCCCTTTTTTAACAAAAACCCATTCTCCTTCACTCGAAATTCCCACAGTTCCATCCGTTTCTTCAATTTTTACAATGGGCAACCACCGAATGGAATGTTTATCGCTTTCAAAACATTGATAGTCCGCCGCTTTAATTTTCTTTAAAATGGCTTTTAGACTGTTTTTATTTATCATAACCGAGTTTTTCGGCTCATGCCGGATGCCCTGAGAGCTGTTTGGCATAGAATGTTGTTTCGTTCATTACGCAGAGCGGATTTCCCGAAACACCAGACGTCCAAGATAAATCTTGGACTCCTATTTCGCCTAAAAAAATCGTGCAAGGTACGCCTTGCACTCCTAAGTCAATGCCATTAAGTTAAGAGATATTTGTAGGGTGGATATCGCTGTGCGTATCTACCTGATTAATCTATAAGTTTTGGTGGATACGCTATCGCTTAATCCACCCTACATGGTCGGCACGATATGGCATTGACTCACCACTACGATATAAACATAGCCGTCGTTCATCCCTTGATGAACATATCCCACCGCAAATTCTGTCAGGGGCCGTTTTTTGGGGTTACGAAAGCCTAAGACTATCTCATTATTGGGTACTCCTGCTTTCAATAATTCTGTGGCAATGCCATCTTCTGTCCAATCTTG
>JBDLJY010000680.1:0-1506 GCA_039714115.1 Pseudomonadota bacterium
GGTGGTTGTTGTCTAATTTTAGGTAATTGGTAGCTGAGGGTATTGGCAAATTCATTAATTCAAGTGGGATTTCTCCGCAGAGTTGGTTGCTATCCAGATGGAGATATTTCAATTTTTCCAGGCTGCCCAATTGGGCGGGGATTGAGCCGTTGAGTTGGTTGTTTTCGAGACGGAGATCTTTCAAATTAGTCAGGGTGTCCAATTCGTCGGGGATGGAGCCGCTGAGTTGGTTGAATGATAACCAGAGATACATCAATTTGGTCAAGTCGCTGATTTGGATGGGGATTGAGCCGTTGAGTTGGTTGTTATCCAGATTGAACTTTTTCAGATGTGTCAGGTTGCCCACTTCGGGGGGGATTGTGCCGGTGAGTCGGTTGGAGCTTAGTTCTATTGTTGTTATATGTCCGTCAGAGCAATATATTCCATACCAATTACATGGGTTATTTATCACTGTCCATCCGTTGCTGTTCACCCAATATTTGCCATCTGTAGCGTCATAGAGCGCGATAAGGGCTTGACATTCGGTAATTGGGATTTGAGTGACTTTTTCACAGTCAATCGCGGCTTGGGATATTGTGGATAGTAATAATAGGGCATTGAAGATTAAATTATGTTTCATGGTAATTTCCTAAGTTTAAATTAATGGCATTGATTTGTCTCAAGCCACCTGCTGTTATTTTTCCAAGCTTAACTTAATGGCATTGAGGCTGCAAACCTGCGTGGCGACATAGAAAAGCATGAATTGCTATAAAAAACTTATGCTTATAGACCAAAAATTTTTTATAAGAATTCAAAACTAAAAATATATAATCTTTTCAAATACTAATCAAAATAGTTGACCATTTAATCAGCCGCACTAATAAAAATATTTTTGATATTAGCATTTTTTTGGACAATACTTAGATTTGTAAGCATAACTAACGTTCGCAGCTAATGCAAATGATGGAGTAGAATATGTACCAAACGAGCTAATCGTCAAATTAGCCAATGGAGCAAACTACTCCGATATTGTTACGCTTAGAGAAAATGTCAATGCGACGGTTAAAAAAACTATCCCGCAACTTAATATCGAAGTCTGGAATATCCAAGACGAACTCGGATTTGTAGATTTAATCCAATCGGAACATCGTTTATGCTGAGCCTAACTATATACAAAGGGCTATCGGTATTCCAGACGATGCCCGTTTTGATGATCTGTGGGGAATGCACAATACTGGTTGGCGGTACAGCAGACGCGGACATTGATGCCGTTGAGGCGTGGGATATTTTTACTGATTTTGGGGGGTTTATCATACTGGCATTGCTTAGACGGTTTCACACGGCCTTTGCTTTTGGCCAAATCCTACCCAACGCTGTCGTTAAGACCCTGGGATGGTATCTCTCTTGCTTTCCAGCAAGGGACTTGTAGCGTTGTTTTTCCCCGTTCCTACAACGTGTCTTACTTGTGAAATTACGGTACTAACCTCTAATCGGATGCGTATCGTACAGTCCAATGCCAGTATGATA